>JADGPF010000078.1 GCA_017882585.1 Thermoleophilia bacterium | reverse complement strand
CTCCCGCCAGGTGCCCAGCACCGCGACCGGGATAATCGCCAGCAGCGACGTGGCCTGGGCATGCAGCACGCTCATGCCGACGATCAACGACAGGGTCGGAACGAACAAGACGCCTCCGCCGACCCCGAACAAACCCGAGGCCGCGCCGGCGACCACACCAAGCAAGATCACCACGAGATCCGCGCCCATTAGGTCAGCACCAGTAGAATCGCGACGACGACCATAAGTACCGCGAAGCCGATCTCAAGGCGCGCCGAGCTGATGCGCTGCTTGATGGCGATGCCGACCGTCACCCCGAACATGGCGGGGATCCCGATGAGCGCCGCCGCTCGCCAGTCGACGTTGCCCAGCGCCCCCTGGGCGAGGGTTCCCCAGATGGCGATCAGGATGATCGCCGCCAACGACGTCGAGGTCGCGCGCTTGGGGTCGTATCCGGCAACACCCACGAGGATCGGGACGATGACGATCCCGCCTCCGACGCCGAACAACGCCGAAACGAGCCCAGCGAGGGCGCCGGCAGTGATGAGCACCGACCGGTGATGCGGTGCACTGGTAGCCTCGACCAACGTGTCCGTCTCCTTCGCTGCCGCCGCATGCGCGCCATTGGTCGCGCAGCCCGCCGAGTCCGCGCTGTTTCTTGACCTCGACGGAACGCTGGCGCCTATTGTGGCCCACCCCCGCGACGCCAGGATGATCGACGGTGCGGCGGAGCTCGTCGTGCGGCTACGCGACCGGCTCGGGTTGGTGGGGTTCGTCAGCGGGCGCGGGCTCGAGGACCTGCGACGCATCGTCGAGATTCCGGGATGCGCCTACGCCGGCAATCACGGCTTCGAGCTGCAATTACCCGGCGGACCGATCCGCACTGCCGAGGCCGCGCTCCCTTGGCGGGACCCGATCGACCGCTTCGCCGCGCAGTGGGACGCTCGTCTGCGCGCCGACGCCGGACTGCACATCGAGCACAAGGGCGCGACCCTGTCGGTGCACTGGCGAATGGCGCCGGACCGCGAGGCCGCGCGCGCCGTGCTCGAGCACCATGTCGGGCCGGCCGCGCAGGCCGACGGCCTGGCCGTAACCTGGGGGCGCATGGTAATGGAGATCCGCCCCCCGGTCGCGATCGACAAGGGCACCGCGGTCACTGCCCTGCTCGACGCAGGGACGTGGACCAACGCGGCCTACTTCGGTGACGACCTGACTGACGCCGATGCGTGGCGCGCGCTGCGCAATCTGCGCGATCATGGCGTCCTGCAAAGCGCCGTCGCGATCCTCGCCGCGGGCCCAGAGACACCCCGCGAGCTCCATGCCGCCACCGACGCGGCCGTCGACGGACCGCCAGGAATCCTGCGGCTCCTGGAGAGCCTTACGGACGCCATCGAGGCGCAGTAGGCGTCCGACGGCACGACGTGCCGCGCGGAAGTTCTAGGATGCCCGAAGCGCTCGCCGCGACGCGGCCGGGTCGCATCGGATTCGCCGTCGAACCAAGGACCCATGCATGCCGCTTTATCTCTCGGTCGGTTCCGTCCAGCCGTTTGCCAAACTCACCACCGAGTGGCCCGACGACGAGCCGGGCGTCGTCCTGGTCAAAGACGGCGGCAAGGTCGTGGGCATCCAGCTGGATGAGTCGTCGGATGTCGTGCGCCTGCCGGGTCTGATCGAGAAGTACGGTCTCAATCCCGAGGTCGTCTGGGGGCGTCTCCGCGGTGATGACGATGGCCTGGGGCGCCGCGGCCTGCACGGCCGCTAGGGGCGTGATGCGCTAGGCGTCCGCGGCAATTCGGTCGATCCGGATCGCCAGCGGCTCACCATCCAACACCAGTTCGTCCCGGTGCAACCCGGCGAATGGTGCCCCGTGGCCGACGCTCAGCCGTTCCACCAGCGTCTCCGATGCGATGTGCGCACCGAACGCGTCGATGGCCTCGCGCAGGACCCCCGACGCGTCCAGGTGCAGGACGATCCGCTCCTCAACCCGCAGCCCCGCCGCGCGACGCGCGTTCTGAACGGCGTGGACGATCTCTCGCGCGAGGCCTTCGCGCCGCAGGGACGGTGTGATCTCGGTGGTGAGCCCCACCGCCATGCCCGAGTCCTGACCGACCGCATACCCTTCGGTGGGCCGGGCCGTGATCAACAGATCCTCGGCGCCCAGCGCATGCGAGGTTCCATCGACCGAGACGTCGACGGATTGCCCGGCCTCGAGTCGGCGTGCCGCCTCCGCCCCGGGAAGCTCGGCAACCGCCGCGGCCAGCGCAGGCATCGCCTTGCCGAATCGCGGACCCAGGGTACGGTAGTTCGGTTTGATCGTCACCGCGACCAGCTCGCCCGGATCGGTCACGAACCGGACATCGTGGACGTTGAGCTCGCGCGCGATGAGATCACCCACGTCGCCGAGGACCGCCGCCGTCGCCGGCGGGCAGGCGATCACGGCCTGGGCCAATGGCTGGCGGATCTTGATCTTCGCCTCCGACCGCGCCCCGCGTCCCAGCGAGACGGCGACCCGCGCCGCCTCGATCGCAACCTCGAGATCGGGATCCTCCCGACCGGACGTCGACGGCCACGTCGCCAGGTGCACACTGGGCACCGCCGCTGGGTCATGGGCCGCAACGAGATTCCCGTAGAGCTCTTCGGCGACAAAGGGGCAGAAGGGCGCGATCAACAGCGCGACTCGGGACAGACATTCATGCAACGTCGCGAAGGCGGAACGATGTCCGGCGTCCGCGACCGCGTCACCCTGGCGGCCGCCCCAGAACCGCGCCCGCGAGACGCGCACGTACCAATTGGACAGGTCGTCGACGAACGTCTCCATGAGCCGCCCCGCGCCGGTCGCGTCGTAGGCCTCAAGGCACCGCGTGACGTCCGCCGTCAGCGCGTCGCACCGCGACAGAATCCAGCGATCGAGGACGGGTCGGTCGGTTGGGTCGGGATCATCCTCGCCCGGGACCCATCCGTCGGGAAGCGCCGCGTAGGTGACCAGGAAGACGTACGTGTTCCACAACGTCAGCAGGAACCGCATTGACTCGTCGACAGCGTCGAGGCTGAACCGGAATGAGTCCCACGGGCTTTGCGCGGTGAGCAGGTACCACCGAAATGCGTCGGCGCCCTGGCGGTCAAGGACACTCCAGGGCTCGATGACGTTACCGCGACTCTTGCTCATCTTCTGGCCGTGGCCATCGAGGATCAGCCCGAGGCAGATGACGTTTCGGTAGGCAGCCTGGTCGAACAAGAGCGTCGACTCCGCAAGCAACGAGTAGAACCATCCGCGCGTCTGGTCGATCGCCTCGCAGATGAAATCGGCTGGAAACACCCCGTCCAGGGCCCCGCCGGTCGCGAACGGGTGATGTTGCTGGGCAAACGGCATCGCGCCGCTGTCGTACCAGACATCGAGCACCTCGGGAACGCGGTGCGCCTCGCCGCCGCAGACCGGGCACGTGATGCCGATCTCATCGACGTACGGCCGGTGCGGGTCGAGATCCTCGTCAACGTGGCACGTGGCGAGTTCGCGCAAGCGGGCAAACGAGCCGACCACCTCGACGTGGTCGCACTCCCCGCAGCGCCAGAACGGGAGTGGCGTACCCCAGTAGCGCTCCCGTGAGATCGCCCAGTCCACATTGCCGTCGAGCCACTTCCCGAAGCGGCCATCACGGACGCGGTCGGGATGCCACCCGATCTGCGAGTTGAGCTCGATCATCCGGGCACGCACTGCGGTGGTGCGGATGTACCACGACGGCTCGGCGTAATAGAGCAGCGGAGTCTGGCAGCGCCAGCAGTGCGGATAGGCGTGCACGTAGGCGAGCTCCCGAAACAGCCGCCCGCGCCGCCGCAGATCGTCGATCAACGCCTGGTCCGCCGCTTTGACAAAGACGCCCTCCACGAGCGGGACGTCCGCCGTGAACCGTCCCTGTCGGTCGACCGGGTTCGGGGCATCCAGACCGTGCACCCGCGCCACGCCCATGTCGTCCTCACCGAAGGCCGGGGCGATGTGGACGATGCCCGTCCCGTCCTCAGTGGTCACGAAATCGGCGGACACGACCCGATGCGCGCCGGCGATATCGGCGAACGGCGGCTCGTAGGCCAAACCGACCAGGGCTGCCGCGGGCAGCCGCTCCACGATGATTGCGTCCTCGCCGAGCACCTTCGCGACCAGCGGTTCGGCGAGGATCAGGCGCCCGCGTGCGTGCTCGGCCACCACATAGGTGACCTCGGGGTTGACCGCCACAGCCTGGTTGGCCGGCAGCGTCCACGGCGTCGTCGTCCAGACCAACAGGGCGCTGTCCAGACGCTCCAATAGGGGGAAGCGCACATAGACCGAGGGGTCCTCGACATCCTTGTATCCGAGGGCGACCTCGTGGCTCGACAGGGCCGTCCCGCAACGCGGGCAGTACGGCACGACCTTGTCGCTCTCGTAGATGAGGTTCCGATCGTTGAGCTCGGCGAGGCTCCACCAGACGCTCTCGATGAACGGCGCGTCCATCGTGCGATAGGCGCGATCAGTGTCGATCCAGAACCCGATCCGCTCGGTCAGCCGCTCCCATTCGTCGAGGTAGGTCACCACTGATTCGCGGCACTGTCGGTTGAACTCGGCGATCCCGTAGGCCTCGATGTCCGGTTTTCCCGAGAGCCCGAGGCGCTTCTCCACCTCGAGCTCGACCGGCAACCCGTGACAGTCCCATCCGCCGCGGCGTTCGACGTAGCGCCCGCGCATCGTATGAAACCGCGGAAAGACATCCTTGAAGACCCGCGACAAGACGTGATGGGAGCCTGGCCGGCCGTTTGCGGTCGGCGGCCCCTCGTAGAAGACGTACGGCTCGGCGCCGCGGCGCTCGGCCACGCTGCGCGCGAAGATCTGCTCGTCCCGCCAGAACGCCAGCACCCGCGCTTCCATCTCGCCCCAGTCCGAACTGGAACCCGGGATCCGCCAACCGTGTCGTACGACGGACGATTCGCTCATGCGTGCCGCCCTTGCGCCAGCTGCTCGAGATGGGCGCGCACCTGGCCGAACTCCTCGAACGGCACGAAATCCCGGTGCTCAGCGCGCAGCCAGTCCGCGAGTTCAGCGCGCGCGAACACGACATCGGCCGCGCCGCAGACGCAGCGATCCGAGACACCGTCGCCGAGATAGGCAACGGCAAGCCCCGCACGTGCCGCGGCCAGGTCGAATCGCTTGCACGGGCGGTCGCACAGCGCACACCGCTCGCCGCGCTCGGTCCAGATGAGGCGCGTGCCAGCCACAGAGAACTCCGCGTCATGCGAATCGAACGGCAGATCGCCGACCCCAAGGCGTTCCAGGGTATCGGCAATTACCAGGCGAAACCCGTTTGAGAGGACCCGCACATCGTGCCCGACATCACGAGCCCAGGCGACGAAGTCGACGAACCCGTCGCGGACGCCGGCGCGCGCGCGCACCAGGTTGAGGACCTGATCAGGTGTGGCACGAACGGTTGCGAACTCCGCCTGCATGGCCTCCTCAACGCTCACCCGGCCCGCAATGACGTCGGGGGTTAGGCGATCCCAGACGGAACGATCGCCAAAGCGATCGACGATGAGATGCAGCGTGTCGTGCTGGGTGATCGTGCCGTCGAAATCGATGGCGATAAGGAAACGCCTCACGGACGCCGGATCGTACCAAAGGCCTGCCCCCTGCCCCCCGACTAACATCCCCGAGACGCACATCGTGTTGACACCGCGGGTCCTTCGACCGGTCGACACGGCCCACCACGACGCTCACAGGACCATGACCGCCCCTCGGCCGATCTTCCTCCATGGCGCCATCGCGGGATCCTCCTGCTGGGGATCGTTGTCCGATCGCTTCGACGGCGCGGTGGTGCTGGGCCTGCCGGGACACCCGACCGGTTCCGCGATCTCCGACGCCGCGGAGCTGGCCGACTGGATCGCCCGCGCCATCACCCAACTCGCAGGACCGCGCGTGCTCGTAGGGCACGGGCTGGGCGCGCTTCTGGCACTCGCGACCGCCCGGCGTCATCCGGACATGCTTGACGGGGTCGTCGCCCTCGGCGGCGCCGAAGGGCTGCGCGTGCCCGAGGTGGCCGGCCCGACCCACGACGACGCCATCCAGGGACTGCTGGCCGCAAGCATGCGCGACCCCGATGGCGAGGTCGGCGCGGCGCTCGCACGGGCAATGCACGCACTCGGCCCGGAAACACTGGACACCGACTTGGCCGTCGCCGCACGTCTCCAGCTTCGCCCGGACGCCCACGAGATCCGCTGTCCGGTGTTGGTCGTCGTCGGTGAGAACGACGTTTGGGCCCCGCCGCGCGAGGCCGCCGAGTTGGCGACAGCGCTGCCGAACAGCCACATGATCGTCGTCGCCCATGCGGGTCATCTGGTGCACGCCGACGCACCGGTGACGACCCAACTGCTCGTCGCGGCGTTCCTCGCCCGGCTCGAGCTCACTCTCGGTGATGCGTGACGACGACGCGGCCGATCGCGCTCGTGGTCAATCCGTTGGCGACCCGTACGACCCCGCAACTGCGCAGACGCATCGAAGCGGAGCTCGGCCCACTCGGACTCATCGATGTCGCCGCTCCCAATGGTGTCCATGACATTCGCGGTGCGGTCGAGCGCGCGCTGCACGCCGGCGCGCGAATCGTCGCGGTCCTTGGAGGTGATGGTACGATCGGCATCGCCGCCAGTGTGCTTGCGGACACCGACGTCCCCATGATTCCCCTGCCGGGCGGCTCGACCAACGTCCTTGCCCGCGGGCTCGGGTGGCCAGCAAACCCGGAACGCGCGGCGGAACGCGTCGCGACCGCGCTGGAGCACCCCGTTCGCGAGCTCGCCATCGGCCGCCTGGAGTCCGCCGGACGGCACGCGGTGTTTTGCGTGAACGCCGGCATCGGCCTCGACGCCGCGACGGTCGCGTGGGTCGAGCGGCATCCCGCGCTCAAGCGCCGCTTGCGCCAGGCGGCCTTCGCCTTTGCAAGCGCCGGACCGGGACTCCATGCGTTACGGCAGGGTCCGGCGCTCACACTGCACCTGGGCGGTGACTCCGGCAGCGGGATCGATGTCCATTCGCTGATTGCGGCCTGCGGGGCCCCGTATGCGTATCTCGGCCCGCAACCGTTGAACCTGCTCCCGCACGTCGCCTGGGATGGGCGCCTCGAATGGATCGGACTCACCGATCGTTCACCACTGCGGGTCCTGCGGCTCATCCTGCTCGGACTCACCAACGCCGAGCACCTCGCGGGCAGGGGGCTGGTCGGGGGCACGACCATCGCTCCGTTGCGGGTCACCGCAGACAGACCGTTCCCGGTGCAAGTCGACGGCGACCCGTTCGGCGAGGTCACCGACATCACCCTCGCCCCCGGCGGGCGCCTCAGGGTGTACGCGCCCGGTTCCTAAAGATCACCTGAGGCGGGACCGATGTATGGGCGTACGGCGGGCAGAGCTGTCGCCGACCCCTGACCCGAGGAGGCGTGCGAAATGACGGTCAATGGACCAGACCCACGCGCGGCAGCACGCGGCGTCGTCGCGATCGCGTTGGATATGGCCCGTGTAGACCCCGATCGCCGGCCGACCGCAGAAATGTGCCGCTGGTGCCGCAAGCTTGCCGAAGACCTCGGTGTCGCGCCGCGCGAGGAGATCGCGAGCAATCGTGAGCTCGTCTTCGAGGCGCTTCGGCTTGAGCTGATCGCGCACCATAGGGTCGACGCAACCTCCAAGCCCCCGTCACGCGAACTCAGCGAGCTCGCCAACTAGGGTGCCCGGACGCTAGGTGCCGGTGACTTCGCGCACCGCGCCCAAGCGACGGAAGCGCTCGCGACGCTGGCGGCGGCGCTCGGTGTGCGGCAGCGCCTGCAGCTCGCGGATCGTGCGCGAGAGATACCCATCCAGCAGGCGCGCGGCCTCATCGTATTCAACGTGCGCACCGCCCTCGGGTTCGGGGACCACCGCATCGGCGACGCCCCAGCGGTAACAGTTCGCCGCGGTGGGCTTGAAGGCGGCGGCGGCCAACTTCGCCTTGCCCGCATCGCGCCAGAGGATCGCGGACGCCCCTTCGGGGGAGATCACCGAGTAGGTCGCGTTCTCCAGCATCACCACCCGGTCGGCGACACCAAGTGCCAGCGCCCCGCCGGACGACCCCTCGCCGATGACCACGGCGACGGTGGGCACGGGGAGCCGCAACATCATCATCATGCTGCGGGCGATTGCGCCGCCCTGTCCGCGCTCTTCGGCGTCGGCCCCCGGAAACGCGCCCGGTGTGTCGATGAGCGTGACCAGCGGGATATTGAGGCGCTCGCACATGTCCATGAGCCGCATGCCTTTGCGGTACCCCTCGGGACTCGACATGCCGAAGTTGCGGTACGCGCGATCCTGCGCGTCACGGCCCTTCTGTTGCCCGATCACCGCCAGCGGAGCACCGTGGTATCGACCGATGCCCGCCACGATCGCCGGGTCGTCACCCTTGAGGCGATCGCCGTGCAGCTCTTCGAATTCCGGCATCAGCCGTGCGATGTAGTCCAGCGGATACGGTCGGTCTTGGTGGCGAGCCAACTGGATCGCGTCCCAGACATCGCCGGTCGCCGTCTCGGTGTGATGAAGCCGGTCGGCGATGCGCCGCACGAAGCGCCCACCACGCCCACTCGAACTCGTGGAGGTGCTCATGCGTCATCCGCCGGATGCGGATTGAGATCCTCGGCGCCGGGACGCCCCCGCAATCGGCGCGACAGGCCCGGGAGGGCCTGCGCGACGCGCGCGGCCCGTTCGGAGCCGTTTTGGGCGAGCTGGCTGGCCAACGACTGGGCTTCGTCGTGCGCGGGTCGCGCGAAGATCGCCAGCAGCCGGCCGAGACGGGCCGGCAGCTCGCGCCGATCGACCACCGCGTCGACGTGACCATGCTCGAGCTGCCGCTCGGCCATCCCGAAATCGGCGGGCAGCTTCTCACGGGTCGTCTGCTCGATCACGCGCGGTCCCGAAAAGGCGATCAGCGCTCCCGGCTCCGCATAGGTGACGTCGCCGAGCGACGCAAACGACGCCCACACGCCACCGGTGGTCGGATGCGCGAGCACCATGACGAATGGCAGCCCGGCATCGCCGAGCTCATCGAGGGCGACGATCGTCTTGGCCATCTGCATCAGCGCCAGCACGCCCTCCTGCATCCGCGCGCCGCCCGACGCGGTGATGCTGATCAGCGGGACACCCTGGGCAACCGCTTCCTCGGCGGCGCGGGCAAAGCGCTCACCGACCACGGATCCCATCGATCCGCCGAGAAACCCAAAGTCCATCGCGGCGACGACGCACGGCTGCCCCTGGATCGCCAGGGATGCCGAGGTGATCGCCTCGGTCGCGCCCTTGGCTTCGGCCGACCGCACCCGCTCGGTGTATGGCTGCAAATCCACGAAGCGCAGCGGGTCCGAGGCACGGAGCTCGCCGGCGATCTCCTGCCACGTACCGTCGTCGGCGAGGTGGTCCAGACGTTGACGCGCCGTCATGGGGAAGTGGTAGTCACAGACCGCGCAGACATAGCAATTGCGGTCGATCTCGTCCGCACGGAAGTGGCTCTGACAGCGGGGACATGAGCGCTCATCACCCGGGAGCCGACGCGCGGTTCCTGCATCCGGGCGCTTGCCACGAAGACGATCGATGGAAACGGAGATTGGGCGTCGAGACATCGGTCTCCGGATTATCGCAGGCCCGGAGGTGTTTGCGTGCCAGCGGTGAGGGCCGCACGCTGCGCGAGCCATCGCTCGACGCTCGCCCGATAGGCGGGTACGAGGCGGCCCATCGGACGCGCCTCAAGGACGCCGCGGGCCGCGTCCGATTCGGAATGGCCGAGCAATCGCAAGGTCGCGTACGCGACCATCACCGAGCGTCGGCGACCCTGCTGGCAGTGGACCAGTACGCGAGCCTCCGGATTCGCCTGGAGCGCCTCGGCCGCGAACAGCGCCGCTTGTGACCACTGTTCGGGATCCTTGGGACGACCGGTGTCCCACATCCCGGCGTGAACGACGCTCTCGTCGCCAAGGACGGTCTTGGCGGCCCACAGGTCCTGGCTGAACATCGTCTGCGGCGTCGCCCTGCAGACGACGACGTGGGTGATCCCGTGGTCGGGAAGGCGCAGGATCTCGCCAGCCACGGGCATCGCGCCAATCGCGACGCGCTCGCCGGGCACGAACGAGAGCCCGCTCAAGCCATGACGCGGCCCATAGACCCGGGTGGCCACGCTGTGCCACAGGCCGCGCACCCCTGGAAGACGTTCGGCGCCTACGATGGCTCCACTCGCCCGAAGACCAACGCGGCGTTATGCCCGCCGAATCCGAATGCGTTCGAGACGGCGACGTCGACCTGAGCCGAGCGCGCGACGTTGGCGACGTGGTCGACACCGGCGCACGCCGGATCGAGCTCGTCGAGGTTGATCGTTGGCGGGATCCAGCCAGTCTCAAGAGCGAGGGCCGTCAGGGCCGCCTCCATGCCGCCGGCGGCGCCGAGGCAATGGCCATGCATCGATTTCGTGGAGCTCACCATGCACGTCGACGCGTGCTGCTCGCCGAGGGCCAACTTGATCGAGCGGATCTCGTTGGGGTCCCCGACCGGCGTCGAGGTGGCGTGGGCGTTCACGTAACCGACCTGCTCGGGGGTGACGCCGGCTTCCCCGAGCGCCATGCGGATCGCTCCGGCCGGCGCGGTGCCGGTCGGATCGGGCTCGGTGACGTGGTGCGCGTCGGCCGTGAGCCCGTACCCGAGCAGCTCGGCGTAGATGTGTGCGCCCCGGGCGCGGGCATGCGCGAACTCCTCGAGCACCAGAACGGCACCTGCCTCGCCCATCACGAACCCGTCACGACCCGCGTCGAACGGTCGACTCGCACTCTCGGGCGCGTCGTTGCGTACCGACAACGCGCGCATCGCGTTGAATGCCCCGATGCCCATCTCGACGATGGCCGCCTCGGTGCCGCCGGCCACGATGACCTCGGCACGGCCGAGTCGGATCGCATCCAACGCCTCACCGATCGCGTGGTTCGACGTCGCGCATGCGCTCACCGTCGACAGCAATGGTCCGCGTAGGCCGAGCTGCATCGAGATCTGGGCGGCCCCCATGTTGGCGATCATCATCGGGATGAACAGCGGCGAGAGCCGGTCGGGACCCCGCTCGAAGCACACGAGCGTCTGATCGACGAACGTCGCCAGGCCGCCGATGCCACTGCCGACGTACACGCCCGCATCGGGTACCTTGGCCGGGTCAAGCCCGGCATCGTCGAGGCCAAGGCGCGCCGCTGCGACCGCCATCTGCGCAAAGCGGTCCATGCGCCGTGCGGCGCGCCGGTCCATGAAGTCCTCCGGCACGAAGTCGTTGACCTCGCACGCGATCTGCGTCGCGAGGCGGTCCGGATCGAAGCTCGCTATCCGCCTCGCCCCGCTGGCTCCCGCGAGCGCGTTGCGCCAGACATCCTCCTGCCCGATCCCGATCGAGCTCACCAGGCCAAGCCCGGTGATGGCGACGCGCCGGCGCTCAGGGCTCATATGCCAAGTCCCCCATCGACGCGAATGACACTACCGGTGATGAACGCAGCATCCGCCGAGCAGAGGAACGCGACGACCCCGGACACGTCCTCAGGCGTCCCCAGTCGTCCTAGCGGTGTTCCCGCTTGGACCTGCGTCCGCTGCTCGTCCGACAGCCCCGCGGTCATATCCGTTGCAATGTAGCCTGGGGCGACCGCATTCACGCGGATTCCGCGCGCGCCGACTTCTTTCGCAAGCGACTTGACCATCCCGATCATCCCGGCCTTGGCGGCCGCGTAGTTCGCCTGCCCCGGGTTCCCGATGAGCCCAACCACCGAGGACACGGCGACAATCGAGCCACCGCGGCGGCGCATCATGCCGCGGACCGCCGCACGCGAGACGTAGAACGCGCCGCTCAGGTTCGTGTCAATCACGGCCCGCCAGTCGTCGGCCGACATCCGCAGGAACAGGCCGTCTCGCGTGATGCCCGCATTGAGGACGACCGCGTCCAACGGCCCGAGTTGTGCCTCGGCCGCATCGACCAGCGCGCCGGCTTCGACCTCGTCGGAGACATCCGCCTTGAGGGCCACGGCCGCGCGCCCGTGGGCGCTGACCGCAGCCACGGTCCGCTCGGCGCCGGCAACATCCGACCCGTACCCAACCGCGACATCAAATCCGTCGCGCGCCAGAGCCTCGGCAATTGCGGCCCCGATGCCGCGGCTCGCCCCCGTGACCAGAGCCACAGGCATCAGTTGACCACCTCGGCCAGACCCGCGAGGTCCCCCGGTGTCGCGATCTGCAGCACCGAGGCATCCCGCTGGACGCGCCGGACCAGGCCCGACAGGATCCGGCCCACACCGAGCTCGACGAACTGCGTCGTGCCCGCGTCGAGGGCGACCCGGACAGCGGCACCGAATCGCACGGGCGAGACCAGCTGCTCGGCTAGCAGTTCGCGCAAGCCGTCGGCCGGCTCGAACCGGCATGTCGTCGTGGACAAGAACGGCACCTCGATCGGACGCGGCGTCCAGGCCGCAAGGGCCTGGGCCAGGCGCTCGGCCGCAGCCGCGACCAACGGTGAATGAAAGGCACCAGAGACTTGCAGTCGCGCGGCCTTGCCGCCGGTACCGGCGATGTGGTCGAGCAGGCGATCGATGCCATCGCGGGTACCGCTGACGACGACCTGGCCGGGGCAGTTGTAGTTGGCCGGCCACACGTCCCCGATCTGCCGGCAGAGCGCTTCGACCTCGTCGTCGGTCGCGCCAAGCACCGCTGCCATGGCTCCCGGGCTTGCTTCGGCGGCGGCCTGCATGGCCGCGCCGCGCTCGGCGACCAGACGCAAGGCGTCCGGGTACGAGATCGCACCGGCGACGACCAGCGCCGCGTATTCGCCCAGCGAGTGCCCCATGACCAGGTCACCGCGAAGCCCGAGTTCTTCGGTCGCGCGCCAGGCGGCCACGCACGTGGCCACCAGCGCCGGCTGGCAGACGTCGGTCTGCATGAGGCGTTCCGAAGGTCCGAAGAAACACACTTCCGACAGCGCGTACCCAAGTACGGCATCAGCCTCATCGAAGGCCGCCTGTGCCGCTGGGGAGCTCTTGGCCAGCTCCTGGCCCATGCCGACCACCTGCGCACCCTGTCCCGGAAACATCAGTGCAATCACGTTGGGTCAAACCTCACAAGACACGCCGCCCATGTCAGACCGGCTCCGAATCCCACCATCATGACCCGCATCCCGGGCGTCAGGACCCCCTGGTCACGCGCCTCGGCGAGGGCGAGTGGAATCGACGCGGCCGACGTATTGCCGTATCGATCGAGGTTGCCGAATACGCGCGCCGGGTCAATACCCAGGCGCACGACGGCGTGGTCGATGATCCGCTGGTTGGCCTGGTGGGGCACCAACAGGTCGACATCATCGATGGTCATCCCCAGGCGGTCGAGGAGGCGAATGACCGAGTCCTCGATCACCCGTGTTGCGAACCTGAACACTTCGCGACCATTCATCTGCAGATACGCATCGGCCGGATCGAACGGCTGCGAGGCCGGGTGGCGCGTGCCACCCACTGGGATCTGCAGTTGGTCGCCTTTGCTTCCGTCTGCGCCAAGTTCAAATCCGATGAACGTCGACGGGCCGGCATCATCGACGCCGACCACGAGGGCGCCCGCGGCGGCGTCGCCAAACAGCACGTATGTGCTGCGGTCCTCGGGGTTGATGACCCGAGAGAAGACCTCGGCGCCCACCACGAGTACGTTGCGGGCGAGGCCGGATTCGACGAGCGCGACCGCCTGTGCAAGTCCATAGATGAACCCGCTGCAGGCGGCCTGGATGTCGAACGCGGCCGCGTCGTGTGCACCGATCGCGTCCGCGGTCACTGCAGCCACGGACGGAAACAACTGGTCAGGAGTGCAGGTCGGGACGATCAGGACGTCGATCTCGTCGGCGCTGAGTCCGGCCGAGGTGAGAATGTTGATGGCCGCGCCGATGGCGAGGTCGCTGGTCGCCTGATCGGCCGCGACGACCCGTCGCTCGCGGATCCCGGTCCGTGAAAGGATCCATTCGTCGGTGGTATCGACAATGCTTTCGAGGTCGGCGTTGGTGACGGCGCGCTCGGGCACGTAGTACCCGAGCGCGGCGAGGCGCGCGCGGCGGGGATTCGAGGACATCGGAACCCCGATCATCCGGCCGCCAGTTCCGCGTCCACGAACGCGAAGGACAGGCTCGCCGCACACGCAAGCGCGTCGCCCACCCGAGCCGTACCTTCCGCCCAACCAATCGGTCCGCGCTGTCGCGTCATCCGCATCTCGAGCTCGAGGGTCTCGCCGGGTCGTACCGGACGACGAAAACGGACCTTCTCGATGCCGGCAAACAGCGCCAAGCGCCCGACGTTCTCCGGCAGGCTCATCGCCGCGAGACCGGCCGTCTGGGCCAGCGATTCGACGATCAGCACCCCGGGCGCAATGGGATTGTCCGGGAAGTGCCCCGCAAAGAACGGCATCTCCGGGCGCAGCGTCCACCGCGCCCGCGCAGAAACACCGGGAACCAACTCGAGGATCTCGTCCACAAGCAAGAAGGGCTCCCGATGCGGGAGCAGGTCTTTGGGGTCGGGCAGGCTCACGACGGGATTTGATCCTAGCGAACGGCTGGACCGACAGCGCCGAGCAACGCGGCGCGGGGCGTCGGCCTGCGATACGTTCCGCAGATGATCCCGGCGCCCCCCGTTCCCCACCAGGGCACACGATGACTCCGGTGCGCTGGGACCCCTTGACCGGCGCGCCGCTGCTCGTCGCGCCCGCCCGGATGGCCCGGCCGCACGACACGGGCCCAGTGGCGCCCGGGGATCCGGGCCCGACACCCGGGCCCGAACAGTCGGCATGCCCCTTTTGCCCCGGGTCCGAGGATGCGACCCCACCCGAGGTCTGGGCTGAGCGCGCCGACCACACGTTGGCGAACCGCCCGGGTTGGCGCGTGCGGGCGGTGCCGAACCGGTTCCCGGTCTTGCCCCCGGAGGAGGGCGTCCATGAGGTGATCATCAACACGCCACGCCACGTGACGGATCTTTGGGACCTGTCCCCAAGTGAAATGACGGCTGCCATCGACGGCTGGGCTGTCCGTGAGATCGCCGTACGCGAGGATCCTCGTGGCCTTTGGCCATTTCTGTTTCTCAATCAAGGGGCCGCGGCAGGGGCATCACTGCAGCATTCGCACGCTCAGCTGATCGGACTCCCGTTCGCGCCGCCCCTGCTCGTGGCCCGCGAGGACGCCTTTCGCAGCGCGTTGGCTTGCCCGATCTGCGCCGAGCTCGCGGATCCTCACGTTGCCCGGATCGTCGACACCGGCCCGCTGACCGCGTGGTGCCCGCACGCACCGCCGCTTTCCGGCACGGTGCGCATCGCTCCGCGCCATCATGCCCCCGAGTGGCCTGCGCACCCCGGCGAGCACCTCGCGCGCATCGTGCGTCCGCTCAGCGCAGCACTCGCCGCGCTGGTCGGCACGACCGCCATGAACCTGTGGCTCCACCAGCGTCACCCGGGAGGCTCCGACGCCTTCCACTGGCACTTGGAGATTGTCCCCCGGCGCGCCACGTTGGCGGGAATGGAGCTCGGCGCCGGGGTGTTCTCGCTGCTCAACGACCCGACGGCGCTCGCCGACGCGATCCGCCTGCGGGCGCCATCAGGCGCCGCGCCCGTCTGAGCTACCCGACCTCTGGTTCGGGCTCGGCCGCCGACGCGTCGACGTCGACTCCGGGGTCGAGCTCCTCGCCTGTGGTCTCGTCAGCATCCTCGCTGTCGAGCACCGCGGCCACCGTTGCGATCTGGTCGTCGTCCGACATCACCATCAGGCGCACGCCCTCGGTCGAGCGACCGGTACGCCGCACCGATCCGACATTGATGCGAATCACCTGACCGCCCAACGACACCAGCAGCAGTTGGTGGTTCTCCCGAACAGGCCGTGCCGTCACCAGTTCGCCCTTGCGGTCGGTGACCTTGATCGTGCGAACGCCCTTGGTCGGGCGGCCCTTGCGCGGGTAGTCCGACATTGGCGTCCGCTTGCCGAAGCCGTTACCGGTCACCACGAGCAGATCCTCGTCATCGCGGGCTACGCACAGCGCCAAGACCCGATCGCCCGGGTCGAGGTTCATTGCCCTGACGCCGCGGGTTTGTCGCCCCATCGGCCGCACCGCGGCCTCGTTGAAGCGCGCGGCCTGCCCCCGCGCTGAGACGATCAGGATATCGTCCTCGCCATCGGTCATCTGCACGCCGACCAGCTCGTCGTCATCGGTGAGGCTGATCGCAAAGAGCCCGGCCTCGCGCAGGATGGTGTCATAGGCAGTGAGCTCGGTCTTTTTGACCATGCCGTCGCGCGTCGCCAGCACGAGGTACTTGGCTTCGTTGTAATCGCGCGTCGCGAATACCGCCCGCACCTCTTCGCCCTCGACCAGCGCAAGCACATTGCTGATGTGACGCCCGCGAGCGTCCCGCGCACCCTGCGGTAACTCGTAGACCTTCTGGCGGTAGACGCGTCCGCGATTCGTGAAGAACAGCAGGTATGCATGCGTGGAGGCGATGAACAGATGCTCGATGTAGTCGTCGTCCTTGAGCCTCGCACCGCGAAGCCCCTTGCCCCCCCGGCGCTGGGCACGGTACGTCGAGACAGGCAGCCGCTTGATGTAGCCGCCGCGGGAAATGGAAACCACCATCTCCTCCTCGGCGATCAGGTCCTCGAGGTCGATCTCGCCCTCGCCCGGGATGATTTCCGAACGACGCTCATCGGCGAACCGCTCCCGCAGCGCGAGGATCTCCTCCCGAATGACCGCCATCACACGGGCCTCGTCGCCGAGGATGGCCCGGAGGCTCCCGATCTCCGACTGAAGCTGCTCGTGCTCGTTGCGGATGGTGGTGCCTTCGAGCTGGGTGAGTCGCTGCAGGCGCAGGTCGAGAATCGCACGGGCTTGGACTTCAGTCAGCGAGAACCTCGTCATCAAGCCGGTGCGCGCCTCTTCGGGGTCGGCGGCAGCCCGGATCAATGCGATGACCTCGTCGATATTGGCCAGCGCGATGAGCAGGCCCTCGAGGATGTGTGCGCGCGCCTCGGCGCGCGAGAGCCTGTATCGCGAGCGCCGGACCACCACTTCCCGCTGGTGCTCGAGGTAGTGACCGAGAATCGCCTGGAGACCAAGCGTGCGTGGGACGCCTTCGACGAGCGCGATGGCGTTGACACCAAACGTGCTTTGCGCAGACGTGTGCTTGAACAGCTTGTTGAGCACCACGAGTGGGACCGCGCCACGACGCAGGACAACCACGACGCGGGTGCCGTCGCGGCCACTCTCGTCGTTGACGTCGCTGACCTCAGGAACCACCTTCTCTTCGGCCAGCTCCGCGATGCGGCGCACCAGTTCGGACTTGTTGACCTGGTACGGGAGCTCAGTGAACACGATGGCGTTGCGGCCGTTGCGAAGCTGCTCGTTGTGAGCGCGCCCACGAACGACAACACGACCACGACCGGTGCGATAGGCGTCAACGATGCCCTGGCGACCCACGATCAGCCCACCCGTTGGGAAGTCCGGTCCCTGGATGTGGCGCATCAGCTCTTCAACGGTCAGGTCGGGGTTGTCGATCAGGGCGACGACCGCGTCGATGACTTCACCGATGTTGTGCGGCGGGATGTTGGTGGCCATCCCGACCGCGATCCCAGAGGACCCGTTGATGAGCAAGTTCGGGAGGCGTGCCGGGAGCACGACCGGCTCGGTGCGCCGGTCATCGTACGTCGGAATGACGTCAACGGTGTCTTCGTCGATACCTCGCAGCATCTCCACGGCGATCCGCGACAGACGCGCCTCGGTATACCGCATCGCAGCGGCCGGGAACTCGGTCGAGCCGAAGTTGCCCTGCCCGTCGACCAGTGGGTACCGGGATGCGAAATCCTGTGCAAGCCGCACGAGTGCGTCGTAGATCGCCTGGTCGCCGTGGGGGTGAAACTCACCCATCACGCGACCGACGATGTTGGCGCTCTTGACGTGCGCTCGCTCGGGCTGCAAGCCCATGTCGTCCATCGTGAAGAGCACGCGCCGGTGTACCGGCTTGAGCCCGTCGCGGACGTCCGGCAGCGCGCGCCCGACAATCACGCTCATCGCGTAGTCGAGGTAGCTCGAGCGCATCTCCAGCTCAAGCTCGCGCAGTTCAATGCGTCCGTTGCGATCGAGCGTCGACACCTAGCTCCCTCCTGCCCGGCTCCCGGCCATCACGACCTCTACACGTCCAGGAAGCGCACGTTTTGTGCGTTCTGCTCGATGAACTGGCGGCGTGGTTCGACCTTGTCGCCCATCAGGGTGGCGAACAGGTGACCTGCGGACGCCTCGTCTTCCATCGTCACGCGCTGCAGAATGCGCCGCTCGGGATCCATCGTCGTCTCCCAGAGCTGGTCACTGTTCATCTCACCGAGGCCCTTGAATCGGCTCAGGGTGATCCCCTCGCGGCACAACTCGAGTACGGCGGTCCGAAGCGCGTCGTAGGTCAATGCCTCACGGCTGCGCGATCCTCGCGTGACGATGAACGGCGGCTGGCCGACGAAGTCGTCGAGTCGGACCCGCGCCGCGGACAGCTGGGACATCCCGCGCGAGGCGAACATCTCCAAGGTGAGTCGTGCAGAGCTGGCTTCTCCGGTACGCACGCGTATCGCTCGGGCCGACACCACCTGCGCCACCGGATCGACATCGGCCTCCAGCTGGAACCGGTCACTCGACGCGGCGCGAATGGAGGCGGCGAGCTCCTCGAGTGTCGACGGCGACAACCCGACGAGGTCGTGGGCCTGAACGAAGTCATCGGCTGCGACGCCGTAGTTGCCCCGCACCACAGACGCCCACGCCTCATGCTCGCGCAGCACCCGCTGCAGCCGCTGGAACCGGGCCTTGGTGACGCCGGTCGGCTGCCCACCCAGCGGCGTAATGCGCACCGCGTCCAGATTGCGGTCCAGCAACCACTCCTCAAGGTCGCCTTCCTTTTCCATGTACTGCTCGTTGCTGCCGAGCTTCACCTTGTACAGCGGAGGACAGGCGATGTACACGTAGCCGGCGTCGATGAGGCCGCGCAAGTGCTGGAACAGGAACGTCAGGATGAGGGTCCGGATGTGGGCGCCATCGACATCGGCGTCGGTCATGACGACAAGCTTGTGGTAGCGCGCCTTGGTGATGTCGAAGTCGTCGTCGATACCGGTCCCGATGGCCGTAATCATCGCCTGGATTTCGGCGTTCGAGAGCACCTTGTCGATTCGCGCTTTCTCGACGTTGATGATCTTGCCTCGTAGCGGCAGGATCGCCTGGAACGTCGACTGACGTGCGCGTACCGCAGAGCCGCCTGCGGAGTCGCCCTCAACCAGGAACAATTCCGTGTTCTCGGGATCGCGGTCACTACAGTCGGCCAGCTTGCCGGGCAGACCACCGGAATCAAGCGCGCCCTTGCGTCGTGCGAGGTCCCGAGCCTTACGAGCGGCCATGCGCGCCTGTGACGCGTTGACGGCCTTGGCGCAGATGGTGCGGGCGGTCGTGGGGTTCTCCTCGAAGTACTCGCTGAGGCCCTGATTCACGGCTTGGTTCACGAATCCGGCGATCTCAGAGTTCCCGAGCTTCGTCTTCGTCTGTCCCTCGAATTGCGGCTCGCGCAATTTGACCGAGACGATCGCGGTGAGCCCTTCACGGGTGTCGGTACCTTCGAGATTGTCGTCTTTGTCCTTGAGCAGACCTTTTGCACGCGCGTAATCGTTGACCAGGCGGGTCAGCGCGGTCCGCACGCCGGTCAGGTGCGTACCACCCTCGTGGGTGTTGATGTTGTTGGCGAACGTATAGACCGCCTCGTTGAACGATGCGGTCCACTGAAATGCCGCCTCCAGCGAGCCCTCGGGCCCCTCCGCCTCGATCATGATCACGTCGCGATGCAGTACCTCGCGGCCTTCGTTCAGGTGGGTCACGAAGTCGATCAAGCCGCCCTGGTAGCAGTGGATCTCCTCCCGGCCCTCCCCACGCTCGTCCACCAGTCGGATCGTCAGGCCCTTGGTGAGGAATGCGGTCTCGCGGAACCGCTTGGCGAGGACGTCGAAATCGAAATCGGGCTCCTCGAAGATGTCGCGGTCGGGCAAGAAACTGATCGTCGTTCCGGTGCGATCGGTCGGGGGGCCCTGCTCGATCGTCGTAACGGGCTCGCCGATCGCGTACTTCTGGGTCCACAGGTACCCATCGCGGGCGATCTCGGCCGTCAACGACTCCGACAGCGCGTTGACCACGCTGATGCCGACGCCATGCAGCCCACCCGAGACCTTGTAGCCGTCGCCGCCGAACTTGCCGCCAGCGTGCAGGACCGTCAAAACGACCTCAAGGGCGCTGCGTCCGCCCTGCTCGGCCATCGCCGAGACCGGGATGCCGCGTCCGTTGTCGACGACGGTGCACGAGCCGTCCGGATGCAGGGTGACATCGACGCGGTCGCAATAGCCCGCGAGGGCCTCATCGACCGAATTGTCGACGGCTTCGTACACCAGGTGGTGAAGCCCTCTCGGCCCGGTCGTGCCGATGTACATGCCCGGTCGACGGCGTACCGCCTCGAGTCCTTCGAGGACGGTGATGTCGGTTGCGTCGTATCCGGGTCGCCCCTGCTGGTTGGTTGTCACGCGTCCTTTCCGCTGCAGTACTGCACTCCACACATCCTAGCAATCACGGTCGGCGCCCTGACGCCTCGAGTCCGGGAAATTGCAGGGGAATCCTGTTCATGTGGTACGCGTTTGGTCCCACCGGCGCGCGATCGCCCCGGCGGCCGCGCGCGCGATCGCGTCGCGTAACGCCGGATCCTCGATCCCCTCGGTCATCCCCTGTGCCGCCTCGGTGGCCGCCTTCTGTGCGGCTGGCGAGATTATCTTCGGCGCGGGCGCGTCAAACTCGGGCAACGCAACGGCGTGATCGGCGATGACGGGGTCCAGTCGCGTCAGAGAAATACCTGCAAGGCGTCCCAATTCGGCACAAAGGTCGTCGGCGTCGGACAGTATCTGCTGCGCGCGCATCGCGTCGGCGCACGCGATGGTCACGACGCCGTTGCGTGAAACGCGGATCGGAATCGCACCCGCACCGCGTGGACCAAGTTCGCGCCACGCGGCGGCGAGGTCGACCTTGCCGACTGCCGCCGACGCCACGCCGTATTTCGGCAGGAACCGCGACGCAGGTGCCGCGTCCCGACGGCGGCGTGTCCTACGGGGTGCAGACACCGTCGCGCACCTGAAAGATCGTGACCTCCCGTGACGTCCCGGCCAACGAGGCCGCCGGGTCCGCGGACGTCAGCACAACCTGCTCCTGACCGTCGAGTGCGGCAAGCAGCGCCGCGCGCCGGTCCGGGTCGAGTTCCGAGAGCACGTCGTCCAACAGCAGTATGGGCCCCCCACCGGCGGCACGCATCAGGTCACGATGTGCCAAGAGCATTGCGAGGGCCGCCGTCCGCTGCTCGCCCTGGCTCCCCAAGCGACGCAGGTCCCGGTCACCGGACCCGACCCACAAATCGTCGCGGTGGGGCCCGGAGGTCGTCAGGCCAGCGGCCAGGTCCCGCGCACGCTGCGACTCAAGCCGCTCGCGCAACCGATCCTCCAGCGCATCGCCGGGGACGTCGGTCAGGCTCGCCGGCGACGGTTCCCATCTCAAGGTCCCGTCGGGGCCGCCGCCCAGACGGTCGAGCCAGTAGGCGTATCGGGGCGCGAGGGCCCTCGTCACGGTACGGCGAGCGAGGGCGACCCGCGCGCCATGGGCGGCCATGCGGGCCTCCCAGGGGAACGCCGTACGGACATCCACAGCCCCCGAGCGCGCCCGACGAAGCAGCGCATTGCGCTGGCTCAGCGCGTCCTGAAAGCCGGTCAATTCATCGGAAAACCCGGGGGTCGTGGCCTCCAGAAGCCGATCAACACCCCGCCGACGTGCGGCCGGCGGCCCTTTCACCGCCCGCAACTCCTCCGGGACGAACACCAGCACGGCGCTGGGCCGACGCCACAGCATCAATTGGCGCACACCGGCGCCGTCAAGAGACAGGCGGCGCCCGATTCCCACCGCGTAGCCAATCTCCCGACGGACATGCAGGCCGGGATTCGCGGGATCGTCGAAGTCTCCAGCCACCCGCACCGCCGGTGCGCCGGTACGGACCAGTTCGGCCAGTTGCGCGGTGCGGGGCGAGACCCCGAGTGTCGCCAGGACAATGGCCTCGATGATCGAGGTCTTGCCTGCGCCGTTAGGCCCGTTGATCACCGTAAGTCCACCCGGCAACTCGAGTCCAAGACGCCGCCAACAGCGCAGATCGCTGATCGCAAGCGATCGAATCCGCCACGGCCGACCGTCCGGCACGCGCGTCGCCCTGACTCAGCCGCTAAGACGTATGGGCATCAGGAGATAGCGAAAATCGTCGCTTTCGCCTCTCAATAGCCCCGGGCGCAGCGGGCTAATGATGCCCAGCCGCACAGTGTCGCCCTCAATACTGTCCACGCCGGCCCGCAGGAACTCGACGTTAAACCCGATCTCCAGCGGGTCACCCGAAAATGCGACGGGCAACGATTCCCGACCTTCGCCGAGTTGGTCACTGACCGCCGACACTGTGAGTTGGCCGTCACTAAACGACATCCGCACCGGGGTGTTGCGCTGCGCCAGCACACCAATCCGCGTCAAGACGCCAAGTAACTCGACGCGGTTGAACTGCAACTCGTGTTCGAACCGCTCCGGGATGAGTTGTCGGTAGTCGGGAAACTGGCCATCGATAAGGCGCGTGGTTAGTCGCACGTCGCCCGCGCGTAGCGTGCATTGCGTCTCGGTCAACACGAGTTCGGCCTCATCGGCACCCGCCAACGCCAGTACCCGCTGCGCTTCGGCGAGCGCACGTGCGGGGATCAGTGCTTCGACGGGCTCCGACGGTCCACCGGTGATCGCACCTCGCCGGACCGCGAGCCGATACGAGTCGGTTGCAGCCATGGTCAGCGAATCGGTTTCGAGACGCACCAGGACGCCGGTCAACACCGGACGGGTGTCGTCCCGGGATGCGGCCTTGGTCACACGCTCGGTCGCGGCGAGAATCGTGGCGGCCGGCAACCTGATCCCCTCGCCGACGTCGGACGGCAGCTCCGGAAACTCCGACGCCTGATGGCAGTTGAGCGTGAACGCGGATGCTCCGCTCGAGAGCGACACAACGCCCTCTCCGGGCCGGTGCTCGATGACCACAGGGCCGACCGACATCGAGCGGACGATGTCGGTCGCCAGGCGAGGCAGCACGACGCTGCCGGATTCCTCGATGGTGGCGATCAGCGGAGCACGTAGCGACAGCTCCATATCGGTCGCCGCGACGATGACGCTGCCGTCCTTCGCTTCGATGAGCACGTTGCCCAAAACAGGCACCGTGCTCTTGGTGGAGGTTGCCCGTCCAACCACCGAGAGCACGGCGGCGAGATCTTCCTTCGCACACGTCAATCGCATGACGACGACCCTACCGGGCAGCGGCCAGATATGTCGCCCACGATGTTGAAGTAAGAAGACCTAAGAAAGAATTCTCGTAGTAACCATAGGCGCTGTGGATATGTGGACGGCTGTCCGTAATGCCCATAACCATGAGGGTTTTGGTGGCGGCGCGGGATGTGCAGGACGGTGTCGGGCGCTCCCCAGGTTCCACGGTGTGGCAGCAGGGGACGCGGCGCCGGCGCACTCTGTGGACGCGGGCGCAGCCCGTTGAGAGGTTGTCGGCGAGTCATCCCCAGAGGGCAACGGGCGCAGCAGTGCGAGGTCGTCGTTGGGCGGCGAGATCCGCTTCGCCAGAGAAGCGGCGCAGCACACGCCGATGGGTGGGAGCCCGTTGTGCGCGTCAGCGGCGCGGCGTGCCGGTGAGGCGGGTGGTGAGGGTGTGCACGGCCGAGTAGACCTCACCCTCGTCGCTCATCTGCTGGGCGACCTTCTGGACGGCGTACATCACCGTCGTGTGGTCGCGGTTCCCAAACGCCTTGCCGATATTCGGGAGCGACCCATCGGTGAGTTCGCGGCTGAGGTACATCGCAACCTGACGGGGGGTGACCAGGCGGCGGGTCCGCTTGTGTCCGATCAACTCATCAAACCCGATATCGAAGTAGCGGCAGGTCTCACGCTGGATATTCTCGATCGTGACGATGCCGTCGTCGGGGGGATAAAGGTCCTGGAGGACCTCCTGAGCGAGCTCGACGCTGACCGGGCGCCCGGAAATCGACGCATGCGCCATGACGCGGGTCAGCGCACCTTCGAGCGCACGCACGTTTGTCGACACGCGGGATGCGATGAACGAGAGCACTTCGGTGTCGCGCACTTGATACGCGTCGTACTGGACGCGCTTGCGGAGGATGGCGATGCGGGTCTCAAGGTCGGGCGGCTGGATGTCGGTAATCAGTCCCATCTCGAATCGTGAGCGCAGGCGGTCTTCGAGTGTTGCGATCGCTTTCGGGGGACGATCGGAACAGATCACGATCTGTTTGCCGCTGTCGTGGAGCGCATTGAAGGTGTGGAAGAACTCTTCCTGGGTCTGCTCGCGCCCTTGCAGCGACTGGATGTCGTCGATCAGCAGCACGTCGACGCTGCGGTAGCGGTCCTTGAACGTGCGGATGTTGCCGTCACGCAGGGCGTTAATGAATTCATTGGTGAACGTCTCAACCGAGACATACAGGTACGCCAACTCGGGGTAGTTGCTGTCGACGAAATGCCCGATCGCATGGAGGAGGTGGGTCTTGCCAAGGCCGACACCGCCATAGATGAAAAACGGGTTGTACGCGCGCGCCGGAGCCTCCGCCACCGCGAGCGCCGCGGCATGGGCGAAGCGATTCGACGGTCCGGTTACGAACGCGTCGAAGGTGAAGCGCGGCTGAAGCCGTCCTTGATGACGCCGAGGAATCTCAACGCGCGCCGTCGCCTCGTCCGTGTGCGATTCCAGGGCGGGCTGGTCGTCCGAGGGAGCGATGATGACCTCGACTTCGAGATCCGACCCAGTCACCTCGAACAGTGCGTCTTTGAGCAGGGTCATGTATCGCTGCTGGACCCAATTGCGTGCGAATTCGGTGTCAACGCCAATCGTCAATACGTCCGACTTCAGCGCCAGCGCTTGGGCGTGGCCGAATGCGAACGTGAACGTCGACGGGTTGAGTGTCGATTGGAGCCGGTCACAGACTTCGGTCCACACCGACGCGACATCGATGCCGGGGGGTGGGGTAATTGACGTTTCGTTCACGCGACGACCCTAGAACAACGTTGACAACAAGCGCGACCCGTTCGGGGTCAGGGAGCGACGACCGTCGCTGTCCCGCGAGACGAGCCCGCGGCTCTCGAGGACGACCAACTCGCGTCCGCAGCGTCCGACGGTCCAGGAAAGTTCTGCCGCCACATGTTCGGGCAGCGACGGCCCCATCTCCAATAAGAGCGCCATCACGAGTCGGTCGTCCTCGGCGGGCATCGCGGCGTTCTCGGAGTCATCCTCGATGGTCTGGTTCGGGGTCGTCAGCGTCACGACCGTCCCGCCCGCGAGATTTCGCGCGAACTCGATCGTTCCGCCCTCGGCATCCATGACGCTGGCCGCCAGGGGCAGGCCGCAGCCAACCCCGCGGATGATCGAGCGCTCGTCAGCGCCGGCGGTCGTGAAGCCGGGCTGCATCGCTTGGCCTGGGTCGTCGATCCCCGGGCCGGAGTCGGACACGCGTACGACGTGCCCATTGGCCAGGACGCTTACCAGGGCATCCCGGAAGTCCGCGTGGACGAGGTTCTCGATGATCTCGCGTATGGCCACGATGGGCAGGCGAGCCCAGCGAGCAACCGCCTCAAACAGCCGTTCGATCAGGGTTCCCGGGTCATCGCCGGCGATTTCCGCCACCGTCGGAGGCTCGGTCGGCTCGTGGTAGACGGCGAGGCGCGCACATCGCGTAGATGACATCGCGGGGCTGGGATGTGAGTAGGCGAGTGTGCTCATATTGGACGGGTACAGCAGCGGCACTGGCCACCGCGGCAACTCTAATCGGGGCCAGGTCGCGATAGGACCCCCTGGGATCCCCTGTGGAAAACGTTCGACGGGTGCAAGCGGCAAAAACCGTTACGGGATGTCACATCGACAACGATCGTTCCATCCGCGATCCCGTCTCGCGGCCGGACTCTCGGGGTTTTCCACAGACCTTTCCACACATGGGGAAAACGTCACGAGCCCCCGACACGGCGCCTCCTGGTATCATTCCTGACCCGAGAAACCGGGGCGCGCTGTGGTCCGCCCTCAGACCGCCGCGGCTGAGGCCAAGGAGCAGAACGGCCCGTGAAGCGCACATACCAGCCAAACAAGCGTAAGCGCAAGAAGACCCACGGTTTTCGTAAGCGCATGAGCACTCGTGCCGGTCGGGCAATCCTGAAGCGCCGCCGTGCAAAGGGCCGCGCGCGGATCTCGGCCTGACGTACCCGCGATGTCGTCAGCCGAGCGACCGGCGCGAGGTCGTCGAGGACGCATCAGCCGTTCGCGTGATTTCGACGCCGTGTATCGGAGCGGTCGGTCCGCGGCCGGACGTCATCTTGTGGTGTATGCCTTTCCACGTGAAGATGCCGACGACGAAGCGCCGGCCCGCCTGGGCCTGTCTGTGTCGCGCAAGGTCGGAGATGCCGTGACGCGCAATCGTGTCAAGCGTGTATTGCGCGAGGAGTTCGCGAGGGTCGCCGCGACGGTTCCCGCGCGGCTCGACGTGGTCGTGATCGCCCGGGCCGGATGCGCGGCGTATGTGGATGAGCACGGGTCGGCCGCACTCGGGGCCCGTCTCGGCGAACTGCTGGCACGAGCGATCAGCGCGACGGCGCCGGAACCGCGTCAGCCCGACGTCGCATGAAGGCGACCGACGTTCCAGCCCAACGAATCGCGATTGCACCGATTCGGGCCTACCAGCGGGTGATCTCGCCGATGTTCGGCCGTCGCTGCAAGTACCACCCAACCTGTTCCGAGTACGCGGTTGGCGCGGTCCGCCAGTACGGAGTGACGCGGGGCGTTGTGTTGGCCGCGTGGCGGCTGCTGCGCTGTAATCCCTGGAGCGCCGGCGGGGTTGACTACCCAGCTGAGCAGCGGGTGTTCCGGAGTCGCTCGTGATCAATCCGCTCAATCCGCTCGAAACCGCAGTCCTGTGGATCCTCAACCACCTGCACAACGACCTCTACCTGAGCTATGGGTGGTCGATCGTGGTGCTCACGCTGTTGATCCGCGCCGCGCTGCTCCCGCTGGTCATCAAGCAGTACCGCTCGATGCGCCAGATGCAGGTGCTTGCGCCACAGATCAAGGAGATGCAGCGCAAGTACAAGGGTGACAAGAAGAAGCAGCAGGAAGAGCTGATGCGGCTCTACCAGGAGAACAACGCCAACCCGTTCGCGTCATGCCTTCCCCTGGTCGCACAGATCCCGGTGTTCCTTGGCCTCTACTACGGCCTGAAGCGGTTCTCGAATTCCGCGGGAACGAACTCGGATTTGTCGTTCATGCACATCATTCCGAACATCACCCACCACGTCAGCAGCCTGCCGACGTCATCGGCCATCATCCTGGCGATCGTCTACGGCGGTTCACAGTTGCTGTCAACCGAGCTCTCGTTCGAGCCGCAGACCCCCGATCTCCAGCGCCGGATCATGCGGCTGATCCCGATCCCGATCGTGTTATTTGCGTTCCAGTTTCCGTTTCCCGCAGGCTTGGCGATCTACTGGGTCACTACCAACATGTGGACCGCCGGCCAGATGTTGATCATCAAGCACCGCATCGGCTTGCATCTGAAGGAGGAGGACCGGCCGTCGACCTCGCGATCGTCCCGGACCGCGCCAAAGGCCGAGCAGGTGGTGCTGGAGGGCCCGGTCGACGACGACGCATCGCCGCTGGAGCTTGCGTCCGAGACCACGGACACCGCGGTCCCGGACGCCGAAGACGTTACCGCGATCGCTGACGTGGAGGACGACACCGTCGAGGAAGCCCCGGCTCCAGCCGCCTCGGCCCCCCGATCTCAGGGCAGCCAACCGCGGCGCAAACCACGTCAGCGCGGGGGCCCGAGCGGGCAGAACAAGCAACGTCGACAGCCGAAGAAGCGCAGGTAAGCGGACATGGGTACCGATCAGGAGCTGACTCCCGGCGGCAAGGCCCTCGTAGAGGTTCTCGAGAAGGTTGCGACGGGGTTCGGCGTGGCGTGCGGGGTGCACGTGGCCAGCGGCGATGATGGCGAGATTGCGGCCACGATGGACGGCGACGGCGCCGACGCGCTCGTCGGGCGTGGCGGGGCCGTCATCGATGCGCTCCAGTACCTCGCGTCCCAGATTGTGAGCCGCGCCGAAGGTGGGGGCCGATACCGCGTCTTCCTGGACGCCGGCGGATACCGTGCCCGTCGCGAGGCCGCCCTCATCGCATTGGCGGATCGGGCCGCCGCCGAGGCCGTCGAATTCGGCGAAGAGATCGAGCTTGACGCCATGACGCCCCACGACCGGCGCATCGTGCACATGGCCCTCAAGGATCGCACCGACGTCGTGACGAGGAGCGAAGGCGACGAACCGCGCCGGCGCATCGTCGTCGAGCCCGCCGACTAGCCGGACGTTTCACGTGAAACATGGGCCGGCGCGCCAGGTCGCAGACCTGGCATCGTCGATGGGGCTGGAGGTGTCGCTCGACCAGGCGGGCCACCTGGTCGCGCTGATCGACCGCGTCTTGCACGAGCCGCAGAACCTGACCGCGATCGAGGATGTCGCCGAAGCCGTCGAGCGGCACCTTGCCGATTCGCTTGCCGGACTGACGGTCCCCGAGCTCGCCGGGCCGACGCTGGTGGACCTCGGTAGTGGCGGGGGGTTCCCGGGATTGGTGATCGCAATGGTGCGTCCCGACATCGCCGTGACCTTGCTGGAAAGCGAGCGCCGCAAGGCGGAATGGCTCACCAGGGCGTCCGTTGATCTGCGTAACGTTCGGGTCGTGGCTGATCGATCCGAGTCGTTCGCGGTGCGCGAGCGCGAGACGCACACCACGGTCACCGCGCGAGCGGTCGCGCCCGTCGTTCCGACGATCGAATTGGCCGCGCCCCTCGTGGCATTGGGCGGCCATCTCGTGCTGTGGACCTCCGAGGCCCAGGCCGACGACGCGTCGGCGAGCGCCGCCGCCGAGCTCGTGGGCCTCGCCGCCCCGGTTGCGCACCGGGTAGACCCCTTTCCCGGTGCACGGCGCCGCATTCTGACGTTCCGCAAGGTCGACCCGACTCCCCATCGGTTTCCGCGACGGCCCGGGCGTGCGACGTCGCGCCCGCTGATCGCGCCGGTTGGCCCGAAGGGTGAGCGGTGATTTACGCCGTGGCCAACCAGAAGGGCGGTGTCGGTAAGACGACAACGACCGTCAACGTCGCCGCATGCCTTGCCGACATGGGATTCCGCGTACTGCTCGTCGACCTCGATCCGCAGGCGAATGCGTCGAGCGGGCTCGGGTTTCGGGGCGACGACGGCCCGACGATCGCCGACGTCATCCTCGACGGGGCTCCCCTGCGTGCTGCCATTCGGGCCACCAAGGTCGCGAACCTCGACATCGTCCGGTCGCATCCTGACCTCTCGAGCGCCGCAGTCGAGCTTCCGGGGCGCGACGGGCGGGAGCGCATCCTCGAGCATGCCGTGGCGGAGGTTCGTGACGAGTATGACTACATCGTCATCGACTGTCCGCCATCGCTCGATCTCCTGGCGGTCAATGCGCTGACCGCGGCGGATCGCCTGATCATCCCCGTCCAGTGCGAGTACTACGCGCTGGAGGGGCTGTCGCGCCTGATGGACACGATCATCGGCGTACGAACGCACCTGAACCCGCGGCTCGGGCTGGGAGGGTTGTTGCTGACGATGCACGACAGCCGGACTCGGGTCAGCGGCGACGTTGTTGCGGAAGTGCGCCGCCACTTCCCTGATGCGGTATTTGCCACCGTGGTGCCGCGCAACGTTCGCATCACTGAGGCTCCCTCATACGGCGAGCCCGTCACACGCTACGACCCAAATTGTGCCGGTGCGCAGGCATATGTCGATGTCGCGAAGGAGGTTGTTGCCCGTGGCTGATTCCCCTGATCGTCGCCGCCTGGGTCGCGGTCTGGCGTCGCTGCTTGGCGATCAGGCGGCCGCCATCGTCGCCGACGAAACGTTGCGCTCGCTGGCGACAGACGAGGTGCATCCGAACCCGCACCAGCCTCGGCAGCGGATCGACGACGACGCCCTGAATGCCCTTGCTGCATCCATCCAGCGCCATGGCGTGGTCCAGCCGATCGTTGTGCGTCCGCGCGAGGCGGGCGGCTACGAGCTGATCGCCGGGGAGCGTCGCTGGCGGGCGGCGGGCCGGGCGGGACTGGGTCAGATCCCGGCGATCGTCCGTGATGCCGACCTCGGCGACCGACTTGAGCTGGCACTTGTCGAGAACATGCTGCGCGAGGACCTCTCGCCGATCGAAGTCGCGCAGGCCTGCGCGACGCTGATCGAGGACTTCGGCCAAACGCACCAGGATGTCGCCACTCGCCTTGGCCGATCCCGACCGGCGGTGTCAAACCTGATCCGCCTGCTTGAGCTCCCCGAGGAAATTCAGGACATGATCGATCGCGGCGAGCTGTCGGAGGGGCATGGCCGCGCGATCCTGATGGCCGATGGCCCCCGCGCCCAGCGCCTACTTGCCGAGCGCGTCCGCCGCGATGGCCTGACCGTGCGGCAGACCGAGCAGTTGGCGCGTCGCTCCGCGCAGCAGGCCCGGCCAGCGGCGTCCAGGCAACCCCTGTCCGTCGCCGACGAGGCGATCGACGCCTTCACGGCAGCGTTCGACGCGCCGGTACGTGTACGGGCCTCAGCCCGCGGCGACGTCGTGGTCGAGTTACGGTTCGCCAGCGAGCAGGCCCTGCAGGCCGCGCTGGCGCGCCTGGGCGCGGTGGCCCGCTAATGGTGCGCGCGGTACGTCTGTCCGTTAGCGGATCAGCCCGTCGCGGAGGCCGATGGCCACGGCCTGCGAGCGGTGCCCGGCCTTGAGTTTGGTCAAGATGTGTGCGACGTGCGTCTTGACGGTCTCGCTGCCGAGTACCAGCCGCTCGCCGACTTCGCGGTTCGTGCAGCCTTCCGCCAGCAGTTGAAGAATCTGCTGCTCACGGCCGCTTAGTACGCGTTGTGTCGGGGCAACCCGGGTGGCCAGAACCGAGGGATCGACACGGGGGTCTGCATACAGACGACCGGCGGCGACCTGCGCGATCGCCGTGGCGACAGCCGCCGCCGCCGCGTCTTTACACAGCACTCCCGTCGCTCCGTTGGCCCGCGCCGTCCGATCGGTCTCTTCGTCGATCCCGTCGACGAACATTACGACCCGCACCCCCGGATGGGCGGAACAAATCCGTCGGGTCGCCTCGAATCCGTCAACGCCCGGCAGGCCGGCATCCATGACGACCACGTCGGGTCGTCGACGGCTCACCAATGCGAGCGCCTCGTCGCCGTCGGCCGCCTCGCCGACGATGACCATGTCGCGGCGCTGGGACAGGATGCGACGGAGCCCCTCGCGGACGACCGCGTAGTCGTCAACGAGCAGCACGCTGATACGCCGCCGCGCGCCGGATTCCGGGCGGCTGTCGTCTCGGGAAGGCAGCGGTTGCGCCGCGTGGTTCATGCGGCCTCCGAGGTGACCGTGGAACCGCGAATGAGTGGGCGATCCTGGATTCGAACCAGGGACCTCATCCTTATCAGAGATGCGCTCTAACCGACTGAGCTAATCGCCCACGCGCGCGGCGTTGGCGATCCTAGCAACCAGTGAGGGGAACGGCCATGCCGACTGCCACGCCGCGAGTAGTGACGGGTGTCGGACGCGGTGCGGTGCGGTGGGATTATCATGAGTCCGGTGGTCTGGAGGGTTGCCACGGACCGATCAAAGCGAGGCGTTGTGCAGGAGATGAGCATTTACGGTGTGAGCTTCGACATGGTCGGCAAACAGCCGATTGTGCTCCTGAAGACCCAGGCGGGGAACAAGTTCCTGCCCATCTGGATCGGCAGCACCGAGGCGACGGCCATCCTCATGAAGCTGCAAGGCGTCGAGACGCCGCGCCCGATGACCCACGACCTGCTGTCGGACATGGTGCGCCAGCTCAACGCGGAAGTCTCGAGGGTCACCGTGACCGAGCTGCGGGACAACACGTTCATGGCGCTCATCACGCTCCGCGCGGAGTCGGGCGAGATCGAGATCGATTCCCGCCCGTCGGATGCCCTGGCGCTCGCGGTCCGCGTCGACGCGCCGATCTTCGTCGATGACAAGGTCATCGAGGACAGCGCGCTCGAGTTCGACGAAGACGTCGACGACACGGACGAGGTGGTTGAGCGCTTTAAGGAATTCCTCGACGACGTGACGCCGGACGACTTCGCCGCCTAATCGTCGGCGGTCTCCTGCTTGGTCAGCTCAAGCACTTGGTCGTAGATCGCGTCCAGGCCCGTCGCGGAGAGCGGACCACGGTTGGCGCCCTGAAGGTACTGGTGCATCCAGCGCTCGCGCTCGGGATCGACGAAGGGGATGCCCTGGTCTTCCTTGTACGTGCGCAGACGCCGGACCAGGGTGAGCCGTTGGTTGATCAGTTGCATTAATTTCAAATCCGTATCCAGAATGGCGTCGCGCATCTGGCGGATCACGTAGCCCGATTGTGGATCGGAAGTCATCGGCCCTCGTCAGGTAGTCCCTCGTAACCGTGATCGACAGTACCAGCCGATTCCCACGTTGGTCTGTGGGCCCCGCACGGGCTACCCTATGCTGCGTTGTCGGCACACCTCGCGGCCGCGACCGTTGGAGGCCTGGCCCTGCATTCGATCCTCGTGCCGATAGCGTCGTTTGGGTCGCGCGCGCCGTTGCTGGCACACACATCATGAGCAACCGATGAACTCACGTTTTCGCATGCCACTCGGGCTGCGAACGGTGGCGCCCGATGAGCGACTGTCGATCGTCGACCATCTCAGCGAACTCCGCCGCCGCCTGATCGTCTCGATCGCCGCGCTGGTCGTCGCCTTCATCGTGGCGTACGTCCGCCGTACGGAGATCCTGCACCTGCTGATCCGCCCGCTGCCTCCGGAACAGCGTCACTTTGGCTTGATCACGCTTGCCCCGACCGAGCCATTCATCACGATCATGGAAGTCTGCCTGTGGGCGTCGATCCTGATCACGCTGCCGGTGTGGCTCTACCAGGTCTATGCGTTTGTGATTCCCGCGGTCGGGCGGCATAGCCGCCGCCGCATGCTCGCCGTCGTGGCGGCCGTGTCGGCGCTGTTTCTCGGCGGCGTGCTGTTTGGCTACTACATCGTCTTGCCGATCGCCCTGCGGTTCTTCCTGGGTTTCGGCGGCAGCCAGTTCACCAGCCAGGTGCGCGCCCAAGACTACTTCGGCTTCGTCGCCACGTTGCTCTTGATGGCGGGCCTGACCTTTGAGGTTCCGCTGGCGATGGCGGCGTTTGCACGGATGGGCCTCGTCACGCCCGCCATGTATCGCAAGCACTGGCGACTGGCTATCGTCGGAATTGCAGCGATTGCAGCATTTTTGCCGACCGGCGACCCGTTCAGCATGTTGCTGATCATGATGCCGATGATCGGCCTGTATGTGATCGGCATCTGGTTGGCGTCGTTGTTCGGCCGTCCGCTGGTCTGGCAGCGCGGGGCGTGGCTCGAGGGCACGCCGCCAAACCAATCTGACGACTCGCTGGCGCCACCGGCCTAGTCGTCGCGCAGGTGCCGTCCGGTGATCCGCAGGAAGACGTCTTCGAGCGTCGCTCGGCGCGCTGACTGCAGGTCGCCCGCGATGCCCTCACGGCGCAGCCGCTCGTGCAGGGCCTCCGCGTCCTGCCCCGCGATCTGGACCAGGTCGCCGTCGATCTGAACGGTCGCATCCGGGATGTTGAGCGTGGTGAGGCGTGCCCGGTTCTCGGAGGACATGCGCAGCTCGAGCACCTCGCGCCCGACGTCGCTCCGTACCAGCTCTGCGGGCGGTCCGTCGCGAATGATGCGGCCCTCGTCCATAATCACGATGCGGTCGCACAGCTGCTCGGCTTCATCCATGTAATGGGTGGTCAGTACCAATGTTGCACCGCGCTGGCGCAACTGGCGAAGTCGGTCCCAGACGGCGTGACGCGCCTGAGGATCGAGTCCGGTCGTTGGCTCGTCGAGCAGGATGAGCTCGGGTTCGTTGATCAGGGCGCGCGCGATCTGCAGGCGGCGCTGCATGCCCCCGGACAACCGCTCGACGGCCTCATCGCTGCGCTCGGTGAGCTGAACGAACTCCAGCAGCGTGGCGGCACGACGATGCGCATCGGTCCGGGAGAGCGCAAAGTAGCGCGCGTAGATCAACAGGTTCTCGCGGACGGTCAGCTCGAGATCGAGGTTGATGTCTTGGGCGACGACACCGAGCCGTTGCTTGAGTGCCCGCGGCTCACGATCGGGGTCGCGCCCGAGTACCTGCAGGTCGCCGCCGTCGCGGGAAGTCAGGCAGGACATCATGCGCATCGTCGTCGATTTGCCGGCTCCGTTGGGGCCGAGCAGACCGAAGCACTGACCCACGGCGATGTCGAAGCTGATGCCATCGACCGCCAGCCGCCGTCCGTAGCGCTTGACCACGTTGCGGGCCGATGCGGCGACTCCCGCAGGGCGCGTGTCGCTCATCACGCGGGAATCGATGGCCGCTGTCGATGGAACAGGGCCTTGGTGATGCGTACGACATCACGGAGCTCGGGTCGCGCGAAGAACCGGGCGGCGACGACGTATGCGACCAGCGCCAGCGCCACCTTGGTCAGCAATGGCGCGATCAGGGCAGGCGACTTCAAGCCGTCTGTCGGCCAGATCTGGTTGGCCCCGAGCGCCACCATGACGCAGATCACTCCGCAAAGGATGATGCGGCCCTGCTGTCGCGCCAAGCCCTTGAGGTTGAATCCCGGAAAGCGCCGGCGCAGATACCACAGGTAGATGGCGACGTTCAGGTAGATGCCGAGGAGCGACGCGAGGGCGATTCCGCCCTGGGCAAGGGGCTGGAGCAGGATCAGGTCGAGCACGATCGTCACGACGACCGAGACGACCGTCGCGACGAGGATCTCACGCTGCAGGTGTGCCGCGGCCAGTGCGCGATTGAGGAACATCGTCAAGAAGGCTCCGAGCGTCGCGAGCGCGTACCAGGCAAGGGGCGTCGCGGTCTGGTGAACACAGACCTCGCCGCATTGGCCTCGGCCGAGCAGCAGCTGTGTGGTCTCGGTCGCATACAGCGCGATGAGAAAGCCTGCCGGGACCGCAGTCAGCGCAAGCAGCCCGTTGATGCGGTCGATGCCCCGCAGGGCCTCATCGTCCCGGCCCTCGGCGATGAGCTTGGCGACGAACGGGAACAGCGGCATCAGGACCGGCATGAGCAATGCTGCGCGCGGCGCCGCGCCGAGGCTATTGGCGTACTGGAGTGCGGTGACGCGCCCGGCTTCGAGCGATGACGCAAACAGCTTGTCCGTGAAGGAATTGATCTGCTGCAACACCGATGCGACGGCCACGGGGATGGACGTGATGAGCACGGCCGTCAGGCCGGGGTGCGTGAAGACCGGTTTGAGCTGGACTCCGCGGCGGAGGCGAAGAAACTGCGGCATTTGCAGGAGCACCTGCAACAGAGCGCCGATGGACACACCCCACGCGGCTGCCTCGATTCCGATGCTCCCGCGCCCGACGATGATGCCGACGATGATGCCGACGTTGAAGGCGATGCCGACGGCGGCGGGGACGGCGAACTTGTTGTAGATCTGCAGCAGCGCGGTCAGAAGCGCGGCAATGCCCTGCAGCAGCAGCGCCGGCGCCATGATCCGTACGAGCTGTGCGGTAATGGCCGCGCGGGTCGGATCGAGGTGGTACAGCGCGGTTGGAACCTGGGGAAAGATCGCGATGAATGCCGTCATCGCGATCAGCGCCAGCGAGACCCAGGCCGCGTAGGCCCAGACCAACTGCCAAGCGGACTGCTCGTTCGTGCGCTCGCGTTCGGCGGCGAACGTCGGGATCACCACCGTGATGACGGCGTACAGTACGACCGCGGCGACGAGGTTTACCAGCAATAGTGCGTCGACGAATCCGTCGGTCGCGGCGGTGGTGCCGTAGGAGCCCGCCATGACGATCTCGCGGGCGAGGCCGAGCAGGCGGGAGATCATGGTGAATACCGCGACCGCCGTAGCGGCGCGGGCGAGGCGCGTTGTCGTCACGGGGCGGTGTGCGGGGTGAGCGCCGCGATGGTGTCGACTCCGGTGGCCACGATGGTGCCGTCGACCCCGATCGCGGCGGCGTACCGGCCGAGCGGGCGTAAGACGACTTGCCGCCCGGTATGAATGTCGAAGGCGTAGCTGTGGCCGGCGCTGACGGGCTTGCCGAGCGTCGAGATCCACACGAGATCGCCGAGCACCGACGGAGAGCCGGAGATCTTCTGGCCGAGGTCGCGGTGCCAGATCACGTCCCCGGTCACCGCATCGAGAGCGTAGAGGTTGTGGTTGTAGCTGCCCTCAAACACCACGCGGTCGGCGACCGCCGCGCTCGAGTACACCCAGTCGCTGACGACGCGGACCCAGTTGATCGCGCCGGTCGTCGCGTCAAGACCCAAGATCCGGCCGTTGACGTTGCCGATGTACACCCTTCCGTACGCGACGGCCGGTCCTGCGTAGAAGCGTCCAGGGCCCTGGAAGGCCTTGCCGGGGCTCGTCGTCCGCCAGACGACGTGGCCCGTGGATTGCGCGAGCGCGCTGACATGGCCGCCGTAGTCGCCCACGATCACATTGCTGCCGGATCGGGCGATCGCGCCCTTGACCGCGCCCGCGACCGTGTCGGTCCACACGGGCTGGTGGGTCGCGAGCGACACGCGTACGACCTTGCCGGATCGCGTGCCGACATAGACGCCGTCACCGACTACCAGGGGGGACGTCTCGATGGAGGACCCGAGCGACAGGCTCCAAACCTGCTGACCTGACGCGGGATCGAGTGCGATCAGATCGCCCGCGATCGTCGCAAACAGGTCAAGCTGCGGCTGTCCCGCGCTTGCCGTGCCTGCAAGCCCGGTGAGCGCCGGTGAGGCGGCGACCGTCCCTCCGAGCTTGTGGCGCCAGTCGATCGTGCCGGAGCGCAGATCGAGCGCGATCGCCACGCCATGGTTTGTGCCGGCGACCACCCGGCCGCCCCCAATGACCGGCGGGAGCTCGACGAGCGAGCCGGTATTGACGTCCCAGCGCGTGGTGTACGGCAACGCCACGTTGAGTGCGGTGTTGGATCGCGTGGATTCCGGGGCGTTTCCAAACGTCGGCCATGCCGGGGCGCTCGCGCTTGCCGCCGGTACCGCCGCCGGGACGAACCCCTTGGTGGTCCCGCGCACGGAGCCTTGGTCGAACCAACCGGCGACGAGCGCCCACGCGGCGACCGCGAGGGCGACGATCAGTACCCCTGCGACCGCCAGCACGACGTTGCGCCGCCTGTGTGTCGGGCGCTGTCGGTCGGTACGTCGGGTTGCGTCCATGGCGTTGGGGTCGGTTCGCGATCGAGGTACTGCCGGGGAGTTCGGGTGCGGATCGGCATGGCGAGTGCGTCGTCGATACCAGGATCCGGGTGGTGTCCCTACGACGAGTCCCGGCCTGCCTCAGGCTCAGCCGCGCGGGCAGCCGGGCTCCCGCGCCAGATGAATGTTGCGATCAGGCCCAACAGGAACCCGATCAGCCCGGCGAGCACGATGGATTGGAGGCGCTTTGGGGCCGTATTCGACGACGTTGCGCTGTATGCCTGCGCCAGGATCTGCGGGGCTTCGGTTGCCCGCACCTGGGCGAGCGCAAGTTGTGCGTTGGCGGCGTTGGTCTGTGCGGTGCCCAACAACTGCGTGTCCGTGGCCAGCGCGACCGCATCGCCGGGGTTCGATGACCCTCCGGCTTGCAGCGCGGCGATGCGGGCCGACAGCTGGTGCTGTTGGACAAGCGCCTGCGCGGCCTGGCTGGTCAGGGTGCGTTCTACCTGCACGACTTGTGTGCTCGTCGACTGGACGAGTTGGTTGGCAAACCCGTTGGCGATGCTGATGGCCGTGTTCGCGTGGGCGTTCGAGGCCGCGATGATCACGACCGGCGGCGCGACGATCGTCGGGCTTACCCCGATCGGGGTCGACACGTGGACGTGGCCGCGGACCTCGGATTGGGGAATTCCGAGTACCAACGCGGTTTGGTCCGCGAGCCCGGTGACGTCGATTGCGGAGGCGACCGTCTGCGAGCTGGTGAACGGCGACTGCAGCGGGACGCCCTGGACGCTCGTGGGCTGACCGAGGCCGACACGCGCCGTGGCGCTGTAGGCCGCGTTATGGGCAATCGACACGACGACGCCGATGATGATTCCGATCACCGTCGTGGCGAGGATGAGCCAGCGTCCGCTCCACGCGACTTTCAAGTAGTCGCGAATGGTGATTTCCCGATCCACGTCGGAGCGATGCTACCCACTTTTCGCTTGACGTGCGCGCGCGCGCGGCACGGGCCAAGGCGGGGCCGTCCCCCCGCCTAGCGGTCCTCGAGCACCTCAGCGTAGAGGCTTGTGAGGCGGTCGGCTTGGCGCTCAAACGAGAGACCGGCGTCGAACGCGCGTCGACCCGCGGCCCCCATTTCGGCCGCCAGCGCCCGGTCCCCCAAGAGACGATCGATGGCTGCCGCGTGGGCCGCCGGGTCTGCTGCAGGCACCAGAATGCCGCAGCCGCTCTGGCGGACGATCGCCCCCATGCGGCCGAAATCGCTTGCGACCACAGGGCGCGCGGCGGCCATCGCTTCGACGAGCTTTGTCGGAACTGCGCGTGCGTAGTTCTCGTGCACCTGAAGTGGGATCCAGGCAACCGCGGCGTGCGCGAGCAGTTCGGGTACCTCGGAGTGGTCGACGACACCGAGGTACGTCACGGCGTCGGGCAGCTCGCCCGGATCGCCCGGTCCCGCGAGCAGCACCCGAGCACCCGGGGTCGTCAGGAGTCCGGACGCGGTGCGCATCACCTCGAGGCCGCGTAGCGGTGCCAGCCCGCCCACGTAGAGCACGACGGGCTCCAGGCACGGGCCTGGCACGGGGAAGTCCTCGCCCCAGGGGGCGTTGGTCACCGCTCGCACCCGGTGGGCACCGGCGAGGGCAAAGCGGGCGGCGAGGTCCTCATTGACGCCGACGACCGCATCGCAGTGCGCACCGGCGGTCCGTTCGAGACGGCTGACGATGGCGGCCAGCGGGCGCCGGATCGGTGCCGGCAGCCACTGCTTGGTGCGGACGGTCTCGCCCAAGTACTCGTGGACGTCGTACACCACCGGCTTGCCGGAGGTCATTCGCAGCCACAGCGCTGCGGGAAGCAGTTCCGGATCGTGGACGTGGTAAAGATCGGCCCGCGCGCGGCGCGCGAGCCGGACCAGCCGCCAACCGGCCCCGATGCGCGCTGCGCGCCCGGCAGGCTCGCGCAGTCCCAGTACTTCGGCCTGCGCTCCCGCGCGTGCGGCGGCATTGGCGTGTTTGTGCAGGATTCGGACATCGCGCGGGCGATGAACGCTGGTCAGATGCAAGATCCGCCGCCCCGTGAGGTCGGCGCCTGCGGGCATCGGTTGGGGCCAGATCGGCCCCAGGCGTGCGCCGTCGTCGATCAGCGAATCCAGCAAGTCGTTCCACACCTGCCCGTATCCGGGCGCCCGAGGGTCGGCGAGCGCACTGTTGTGCCACAGCACGGCCGCGGCCCCGCCGTGACGGCGGACGACCTCGACCGTTCGCTTGGCGGCGTCGAGCCCGTCGTCGGCGTTCAGACCCTGGGCGGCCCAAAGGTTCCAGTCCGACAGCGCGAGTGGGATGAGCTCAATTCGTGCGGGGCGCTCATCGCCGAGAATCCACGGCGAGAAGGGGCGTGCGATACCGCATGCGAAACCCGGTCGCTCATGCCATCCCGACGACGCCTCGTAACTCAGCCCGGCGGATTCGATCCAGGCCGGCGTCTCGTGATAGCGGAATCGCAGGTAATGCGCTCGGGCCCCCTGGACGATGCCCCCGATCTCCGCTTCGAAACCTGACAGTTCCGCCATGAACGCATCGCGGGCGTCGGCACCGCCAAACGACGTGTGCAGGGCCACCTCTCCGCCGGCGCCCCGGACGGCCCGTGCCATACGGGCACGCTGGAGGCGGTAGGCCCGAGCGGGGCTGCCGTCGTGCGGATCCGTATGCCTGCCGATCAGAAAGACCGTCGAGGCGAGTCCGCGCCGCGACAGACTCCACAGCAGATCTGCGACGTTGTTCCACGGATCGGTGCCGACCAGCGCGGCAGCTCCGCCGGGTGGCAGCGAGTGCGTCTGCTTGCCCAGTTTGGTCAGCATATGGGGCGTGCGCATACGCAGGTCGTCGATGTCGTTGGTCAGGTAGACCTGCCAGCCGGTCGGCCGATCGATCCCCAGCGCGTCGGCGATCAGCCCGATATAGCGCTCGACAGGGGGGTCGAGCGGGTCAAGGCCGGCAACCTGGCCAAAGGTTGACGCGCCGAACGGCAGTCGGCCGAAGCGATCGCGCGTGTCGACGCGGTACTCGTCCCAGCGCACCAGAAGGTGGAACGCGCTCGCCACGATGTCGGCATCGATCGCCGCCGAGGGAGCGCAGGGGCCGAACAGACTTGGCGCTCCGTGCACAAAATGGGCTCGTTTTGTGGAAAAGGCTGTGGATTGTTCAAAAAACTCCTGCGCGCGGCTGTCGGCCGGGATCCAGACTCCCGTCTCCGGCGCGTCCGGCGAGTACACGAGGTCGGCGGGACCGTCCGTGACGTGCATCGTGCGGCCCAAAGCGCCCACGATGATGCCCAGTACCCACTCGGCGCGCGGCCGGAACCCGGCACGGCACGGCCCGATATGCACGCGCACCGGGGGCGTGTTCATGGCAGATAGCCGCCGTGCCGCCGGGCCCTTTCGGCGACAGCGATTGCCGTCATCGAGAGACCAAACATCACCCACATGGGGGAGAACGCGATCATGGTCGAGGGTGCGAGACTGCCGAGTACGAAGCCGACCATGGCGGCGCTGCCGGCCAGGCACAGATAGCGCACGAGAGGGTCCGTCGACCGGCGTGCCCATCGCAGTTGGCGCGTCAACAGCAGTAGATAGTAGGTGACGTACAGCGCCAGGCCGATCAGTCCAAGGTCGACAACCATCTCGAGCCACCAGTCGTGCAGGTTGCTGACCCCGGGAAAGTCGGCCAGTTCCAGGACGTGCGTTTCGGCGTTACCCGCGCCGACGCCGATACCGCCCGTCTGGCCGACAAACGTGATGCCGTCGCCGAGCAGGCTCTCCCGTGCGGCCCCGGAGCCCTGGCCGCTGGCGATCTCCTTCTCCAGGAGCGAAAAGCTGAACTTGTTCACGGCGCGCTGCGGAAGCGGGATGAGGCCCGAGCCGTTGAGCGACGGGACCACGACAATGATCGCCACGATCGCGATCACCACTGCTCCGACAAACTTTGAGCGCTGCTTGGGGTCGGTCGCGAGAAACAGCAGCAGGGCGAGGAAGACCAGTCCTGCGGCGAGCAGACTGTCTTTGCTGCCCGTGAGCAACAGCGCGGCCAGGTCGAGGACGGTGCCGGCGATACCGATGAGCAGCATCCGACGCTGCCGGAACACCAGCGGGAGTGTCACCAGGTACGGCAGGGCGAGCGTCAGAAACGTCGCAAAGTTGTTCTGGTTGCCGAACACCGAGGTCGCCGCGAACGCGGACCCACCGACCATCTGGGTCAGGCGTGAGGTTGGCAGGTGGTATCCGGTCGCGATCTCGACGAATGCGAACCCTGTGACCGCCGCGAACGTCCAGCCAAGGACTTTGAGCATCGTCGTCACCCGTTGCCGCGTCGTGAAGACCATCGGCATCGCGACTGCGAGGACGACCATCATCGCCAAGAACGCGGTCCACCGGACGGCGGCGCCCGTATTCTGGGACCACGCGATCGACATCGTCGCCCACGCGATCATTGCCGCCAGGAGGGCTGCCGGGATGCTGAGGGCCGCCGGAAAGCGAAGCCGGCCGCCCATGAGCATGTACCCGACCGCGCCCAGCACGAGGGCAACGATCATGATTCTGAACAGAAATGCCCCGGGGGCCTGTGGGATCGCGAGGTTCGGTCCCAGGATGGCGGCGACAACCGTCGTGCCAACAAACGGGACCATCAGACGCGCGATCGGGCGATCGCTGATCCGCGCGACGAACGCGACCAGGCCGACCACGACGACCAAGGCGATGGCCGCCTTCGGGCTCACGACAGCGAGGATCGCCCCGAGCACCGTGAGTGCCGCTGCGCCTGCGACGAGCGGCCAGCGCGGGAGCTTCGGGTCGAGGCTGCCGGTCCGAGCGATCATGCCCGATTGACGTCCGGGAGTGTGCCGCTCACTGCGCCGGCAAGCACGTCGTCGACGATCGCCGCCTGTCGAGTAAGCGCGAAGCGGCCGGCTGCCATCCGGCAGGCAGCTGGGGATGGATGGTGGGCGATCACGTTCAGCAGGCTATCGGCGATGGCCACCGGATTGCCGGGCGCCACGAGGACGCCGCACTCGGTCGGAATGACCTCACGCGCCCCGCCTTCCTCGGTGGCCACGACGGGCCGGCCGGAGGCGAGCGCCTCCAGAATCACGACCCCGAGCGGCTCTATCCGGCTGACGAGCGCCAGCAGATCGCCGGCGGCGATCCAGTCGGCGACGTCATCGTGTGGGAGTGCGCCGGTCAGTGTCACTGCCTCTGCGACCCCCAGACGTTGCGCGCCGCCCATAAGGCTGCGGCGCAACGGCCCGTCGCCGACGAAGACGAGTTGGGCGTCCGGGAGGGTGGCGCGGAGCCGTGCAAATGCCAGGAGCAGGGTCAGTGGGTCTTTGCGCGCGGTGAGCCCGCCGACCGCGACAATGACCGGCCCCGACGGCGCCAGTCCCCGTCGCGCCCGCGCCGCCGCACGGTCGCGGATGGTGAAGCTGGCCATGTCCACGCCCATGTTGGCCACGAACACCGGCGGGAGGCGCAACCCGGACGCCGCGAGGCGATCGGCGAGGTACTGGCTGACGGCGATGACGGCGGATGCCCCGGCGAGTCCGGCTGCCGTCGCGTTGCGTACGGTGGCCCGGTGCAGGTTCGCAACGTCACCGCCGTGGGCGGTTACCACCCATGGACGGCGCGCGATCCGGCCGGCGACCGCGGCGATGACCCCGGTCGGGAACAGGTAGTGCGCATAGACGACATCGGCCCAGCGCGCGCTCGCCATCGCGCCGGTGGCCAGCCTGCCGTACTTGCGTGGGGTGTGCACTGGGCCGCTGGCCCGTGAGTCAATGACCGCACGCCGGACCTCGTGACCGCGGTCCTCGAGTGCATCACACATGTCCCGGACGAAGGCGCCGTAGTCCGGCTCCCTTGGCCCGGGGTACATGTTGGTCAGGCAGAGGATGCGCACGGCGGTGGGATCAGTCCGGGTCGGTGGCCGAGGGGGCGCTGGCGTCCGGCCGCAAGACTCCTGCGGCGATGCCGATCGCGAGGGCGGCCGCCAGCGCCGTCCAGAGCATCGGGTCCTCGAACAGGTCGGCGTACAACTGTGAATGGACGAAGATTCCCGTAACGACCGCCAGCAGGCTCCACTGCTCCCAGCTTGGCGCGCCCGTCACCGCGCGCGATGAGCGGGCGATGACGAGCCATACGGCCACACACAGCCAGATGAACAACGCGGCGCCGATCACGCCCAGCTCGGCGAGGACCGTAATCGGCGTGTTGTGGCTGATCGACACCTTCTTGTGTGAAATTTGGTACGCCGTCTCGGTCTCGGTGAAGCGGGTTTGGAAGCTGCCAACCCCGGAGCCGCCGATCGGTTCCTTGCGCCAGATCGTAACCCCTCCACTCATCAGGCTAAAGCGCCCTTCGCTGACGCCCGAGAGCCGGTGCGAGCTGGTCAGCGCATGGCGGATGTTGTGGCTCGACGCGATTGCGCCCCCGGCGAGTATCACGAACGCGATGCCCCCGACCGCCAGGGTGCGCCGTGCTCCGAATGCGCGCCATGCCAGGAGGGCAATCCCGACCATCAGCATCAGGCAACTCGACCGGGAGAAGCTCACCAACAGACCCCCGGACATCAGCACGATCGCCGCCGAGCCGACGATCAGTTCGCGTCTGCCAGGTCGCAGCCAGATCCACGCGAGCGTCGCCAGGATGCCGACGGCAAGGTAGCGACCCATGATGTTCGGATCGAAGAAGATTCCGTTGACCCGAAAGAACTGGCTGTAGATGTCGTCCTGTTGCAGCTTCGCGTTCCAGAAGATCCAGTGGCTTTCATACTGGACCAGCGCGAGCACGGCGATCGCGGTTGCGAATGCGATCGTGACGCCGGCGAGAATCGGAAGCGCCTGCCGGATCGACGACCACCAGGCGATGACGGCCAGCAGCAGCAGCGGGAACGGCAGGTAGAAGAACACGATCTGGATCGCCGCATCCTTGGTGTCGATCGCCCAGAGCATCGACAGCATCGTGAAGCACATGAACGCCGCGATGGGGATGTCGAGCGGCGTGTGGGGTTCGTCGTCGGGCCCAAACCGTCCATGCAGACGCGCCCAGACGAACCCGAGAATGCCGCACGCTCCGATGAAGTAGAGCGGTATCAGCAGGTCTCGCGACGCCCCACCGATCGGTACCGGAATGCGGATTGGAAGCGCGATTGTCAGCGCGATCAGCCACGCCCGCGGCCAGCGCATCGTGATCCACGTCCCGATCGCGAGTAACACGATCACCAAGACGACCACGAGGACCGCGCCGACGGCAAGCTCGGCCACCCCGACCGCCGTGTGGGCGTGGTGGCGGACGCGTGCCATCTCTGAGCTCGGCGTCAGGGACGCGGCGAGCACGAGCCAGCCGATCGTGCTCAACGCGAGCCCAGCGGCGCGCCGGGTCGTCGGTGCGACACGCGGGATCGGCAGGAACAGTGCGGCAATCCCGGCCACCCCGAACAGGGCACCGACGTCGCGCGTGAGTGTCAGCGCGCTCACGGTCGGGCTCCGGCGGCCACGAGTGCCGCGCCTGTTCCAGCGCGGGCCTCGATCCACACGTCGGAGACCGGAATCCCCACCGGCAGCTGGATGCGTGCGCTACCTGCGGTGGTCGCCACGGGTGCACCGATTTCGGGCCCGATCACGTGACCGGGTGCCCCGGGAGTGCCGGTGCGCCGGTACAGGCCCAAGGTCACCGGTGTCGCTGCCGGGACGGCGACCCTCGTCGGCGTCGTCAGCTTGAGCTGGGCGATGTCGCCCGGGGCAAGATTGGTGGGCGTTGCAGAGCCCAGCAGGTTGCCGATCCAGCACTCCCGCGCGGCGGTGAAGGTGAAGCCATTTACCGACACTTCCGTGACGGCAACCGGATAGAAGCCGGGCGTGACGAGACCCCCGTGTGCGGTCCGCCCGTTCCAGTTCCAGACGAACGCGGTTCCCTGGTCAACGAACTGGGGTCCGCCGATCGGTTGCGCGTGTGGGACGTTGCCGACACCGAAGCTGAATCGTGCGTACGTGCTCGGGGTCACGGTGATGGCGCACTGGGCGCCCGGCGCAAGGCTCGTGGGATCTGCCGACGTCGCGATGACCGTCGGGGCGGCCGGCCGGGTGCGGTCGATCGTCGCCCTGCGGCTGACGTTGTAGCCCTTCTTGCCTGAGCTCGCCATCAGGTGGAGCGTGTACACGCCGTCCGGCATCGCAAGGCCCTGCTGGTTGGTCCCGTCCCACGCGGTCGTGATCCACCCCTTGCGCACCGAGCGAGTCGGAATCAACGTGCGGACCAGTTGCGATCCCTGCATGACCGTCAGCGTGAGTCGGCCCGGATCGCGCATCTGGATTGCGACCCCGGCCGTCGCGCGACCGCCCGGGGTGTTGGGGCTGAACTCGGCGGTCGAGGCGAAGCGTGCCACGATCGCCCCTTCGGTCGGAAAAGCGAACGGCAGGAGGAAGACCCCGAGCGCAAACAAGAACAGGACTAGAAAGCCGATGCCGATCCCCGCCCGCTGCCGCCGACCGGGACCCACCACCGTCGCGGTCACTGGCCACCGTCGTATGAGGGGGCGTCCGACACGACCCAGGAACGGGCGGATGTCGGACGTGCGCGATCGCCGAGGGTGACGGGCGCGTGCTGATCGGGGCGGATCGAATGCACGGCGTGCAGCTTAACCGGCGGCCCGCCGCGCGGACGCGCGCAGCTGGGTAGGTATGGATCGCGGGTTCCGGGCGCGCGGGACGCAGCTGGGCCTGTCTGGGCGCGCGCTGCTGTGCAGGATTTCGTGATGGACCGGGCTCGGACGGTCAGGCGGCCCGACGCAGCTCGCCGAGCGCTTCAGCGAGCAGCAGCTCGCTGGCAACGGCCTGACGCGGATCGGCGAGCGGGGTCATGTTGACAATCTGCAGGTGGCGCGCCCCGGCGCGCACGATTGCCGCCAGCCGTGCCCCGACGCTTGCCGGGCTGCCGGCGACGACGGTGTCAAGTACGACGGCGTCGGGAACTGCGGCAGCGAGACGCAAGGCCTCGTCCCGCCCGAGTCCGGTTGGTACGAAGCTCGTCAGGCCGACCACTCTGGGGCCGAGAGGATGCACATGACCGTGGCGGGCGAAGTCGGATGCGGAACCGGTCAGCGCGATGAAGCGCAACAGCAGCGAGTTGAGTGCAGTCCGTGCGGCCGCCGCATCATCGTCGGCGACGACGACACGTGTGTAACACGCAGGCACTATGGCATCCGGCGGCCGGCCGGCGGCGCGGGCGGCGTCCTGGACGGTGCCCCACATCGTGGCGTAGGTGTCCGCGTCCGGACACAGGGGCAACCATCCGTCGGCGAGCCGCCCGGCGAGGGCGAGGCCGCGCGGACCGTGCGCGGCGACCCAGATCGGCGGCGGGGCGTCGCCGTAGGGCCGCAGCCCGAGCGCCACGCCGCGCAACGTGACGTAGTGGCCGTCGAAGTCGACCTCGTCCGGGGTGTCGAACAGCAGTCGCATCGCCGTCAGGCCCTCCTCGAGACGGGAGACGGGATGTTCGTTCGCCATGCCGATCGGGCTGAGATTGAGCGACTCCCCGGCACCGACTCCGAGGATGAACCGGCCCTTGGTCACGTGATCGAGCGTCAAAGCGGTCTGGGCGAGTGCGGCCGGGTGCCGACGCACGAGATCGGTCACCCCGACGCCAAAGCGCAGGCGATCGGCGGCCGAGGCGCTCGCTGCGACAAGCGCAAACGGATCCATCCACACGTGCGGGCTCGCCTGAGCCGCCGCCTGCGGGACGAGATCCGGTTGCCAGATCGACGTTGGGAACCAGTGCAACAGGTGGTCGGCCCACCACACGGCGTCGAAGCCCTGTTCTTGGCGCCGCGCGACGGCGGCGAGTACGCCGTCGATCGGCGGGCGGGCCGGCGCTGCCGCAGAAATCTCGAGCCCCGTCGCGCTCAACTTCGCCCCGGCTCGTTGTCACCCGGAGCGTCACCTGCGGCCGGGGCAGTGTACTTGGACAGCAGCCGAATCGACTCGATCACCGGCCCCGCGTCGATGCCCTTGACCATGTCGTAGACGTTGAGCGCGGCGATCGCGACCGCCGTCAGCGCCTCCATCTCGACCCCGGTGCGAGCCGTCGTCTGCACATGTCCGGTGAGGGTCACAAGGCCGCCGGGATCGATCGCGATCTCCAGCTTGACGCCGTCGATCGGCAGCGGATGGCACAGCATGATCAGCTCGGGCGTCCGCTTGCTCGCCGCGATGCCACCGAGGCGCGCCACCGCGCCGACATCACCCTTGGGTACCGCGCCCTCGAGGATCGCAGCCGCCGTGGCCGGTTGAACGCGGACGAGGGCCTGAGCGACCGCCGTGCGAGCGACGATCGGCTTGTGGCCCACGCCGACCATATGCGCTTCGCCGCGGTCGTTGAGGTGCGTGAGGTCAGCCACCGGTCTCGCCGTGGTCGTGGCTGCGTTTGGCCGCGATGTCGGTCTGTTGGGCGGACAGCCACTTTTCGATGTCGTTCTCCCGAACGATCCGCTTGATGTGCTCGAGGCGTTCCCGGCGCTCATTGATCGGCATGGTCAGCGCCTGGTGGATGGCCTGCGCCTGATTCTCGATGTCGAACGGGTTGACCGACAGTGCGAACGAGCCGAGCTCCTCGTGCGCACCGGTGTTCTCGCTGAGGATCATGACCCCATCGCGCTCGTTGATCAGCGGCCCCTCTTTCGCGACGAGGTTCATGCCGTCGTAGATCGCGTTGACCATTAGGACGTCGTAATGCTTGTATGCGGCGACCGCGCGAGCCATGTTCGATTCGATGCGAAGGTCAATCGGCATCCAATCCGTGTTGCCGTGCTTGGTGTTGATGTGGGAGACGACGTCTTTGATCGCCTCCAGATACTCGACGTATTCAGGCACGTCTTGGCGGGAGGGCTGCAGCAGCGCGAAGAAGGTGATCTCCTCGGCGAACTCCGGGTAGTGGTCGAGAAAGACGTCGAACGCGAGAAAGCCACGGATCGCGTTCTTCGACAGGTCGGCACGGTCGACACGGACGATCAAGTGCGCGCGCCGCCGCCGCATGATGGGCCCCTCCTCTTCGAGGACCTCCGGCGAGGCGGCGATCGTCTCGAAGGCGGGCGCGTTGACCGATATCGGGTACGAGCGCACCCAGACGTCGCGGCCCTGCCACTGGACGTGACGCTGTTCATAGTCGACGCGCAACCCCAGAAGGTCCTCGCAGCACAACAGGAAATTGCGGGCGTAGCGGGCCGTGTGGAACGCGATGATGTCATTGGCCAAGAGCCCCTCGAGTACAGCCTCGCGGATGTGGTTCGGGACCACTCGCCAGTAGTCGGGCTGACTCCAGGGAATGTGCACGAAAAAGTGCAGGAACGCATCGGGGTGGGCCTGTCGGATGACCCCGGGGGCCGTGTAGAGGTGGTAGTCGTGGAGCATGACGGTGGCGTCCGGGCGACGTGCGAGTTCCTGGGAGACGACCTCGGCGAAGCGCTGGTTGGCGACTAGATACCCGAGCTCCCACGCGTCGAGCTCGTTCTGGCGGATATCCGGCGCGCGTGAGAGGTTCCAGAGGTAGTGCTGGATGAACCACAGCATCGGGTTCGCGATCACGTTGTAGTACCGGTCGTAGACCTCGGCGTCGATCAGGACGAAGCGGCCGGACGTTCGCATGCCGATATCGGGAAGGCGAATGGTCGTCTCGCCGGCATCATTTTGCAGCCGGGTGTCCTCGTCGGAGATCGCCGCCGATATCCAGACGACCGGTGTGAGATCAACCAGTCCGGACAGTGCGGTTACCAGGCCACCACCACCCGGGATCACGACCTGATCCCCGTTGTCGTCCGTGTCGAAGGTCACAGGGCCGCGGTTCGAGACCAGGATGACCTGCTCATCGCGGGTAGACGGATCGCGATCGGCCACGTTATGCCTGTCGAAGATGGGTGAACAAACGCAGCCAGTCCCTGAGCAGGCGCGGGGTCAGGAATTCTGCGCGCACATGTTCCTTCCCGCGCCGCGCCATCGCACGCGCGGCATCCGGGGCGCGCAAGATCTCCAATGCGCGTTCTGCGCATTCGGCAGGCGAATCCACGAGGTAGCCGGTGCTGCCGTCGGTGATCTGCAGGGGGATCCCGCCGGTGTTCCCGCCGATGGTCGGGCGTGCCTTCCATAGCGACTCGGTCACGGTCAGACCGAAGCCTTCGCGTATGGATTTCTGGATCACGGCGTTGGCCTGCGTTTGGAACGCGTTGACCTCGATCCCGCCGACGTTGTTGAGATTGGACAAGATGTAGATGTTCGGGTCCCCGTCGGCATAGTCGACGGTGCGGTTGTAGAACTCCCACCCCTCCGGATCATCGGTCGCCATCGAACCCACCAACGCCAGCTGCACGCCGGGGACCTGTTCCGCAACGATGCGGTACGCGTCGATGACCCCCAGCGGATCCTTCCACGGGTCGAACCGCGAGACCTGCAACAGCAGCGGACGCTCGATATCGAGACCAAACTGATGCACGATGTACTCTGCGTCCTCGGTCGAGAGCGCCATGTTCTTGGGTGTCAGCGGGTCGATCGCGGGCGGGATGATCACCGCCGGCGCAATCGTCCCGTGGGGGACGTACTGCGGCATATGGAAGACGGTGGCGTCGTAGCCGGCGATCATCGGCCGCAGGTACTCCAGCACCTGGGGGTTGGGATCCGAGAGGTCAATATGGCAGCGCCAGATCCACTTGGCCGAGTCCAGCCCGGATGTGTTTCCGCGAATGCCGATCGGCTGGGGGTCGTGGATGATCACGACGTCGTAGTCACCGTCGAGCCCCCCGGCATTGACAAGGTTGTAGCGCTCGAAGGTGCGCTGTTCTTCGGCGGTGATGATGCGCGGGGACCCCTGCAACGCGTTGTGCATCGCCTTGGTGACGTTGAAGAACTCCTCGCGGCCGAACATCACCCGCCAGTCGGCGTGCAGGCCGATGTCGTTCATCAGCGGGACGAGGCTGTAGAGGATCTCCGCGACCCCTCCGCCGAAACTGGTGGCGTTGACGTGGCACACCCGCAGATCGCCGAGATCGTGTGCCAGTTCGCGGATCTCGGTCATCAAGTCGCGGGCGATGATCGAGTGGTAGTCGGCGAGCGACTTGACGCCGACATTGATCTGGCGAAGCACGAACGTCACCCCTTCGCGGGTACGAGCGGTACGGGATCCGGACGACTCCTGACCCGACGTTGCCAAGATCCTAACCGGCGCGGTACCCGGTGCCCGCATGTTATGGCGGAGCTCGCCCGGTGTTGAACGTCCGGGTGTACCGCATCGCCTGGATCTTGGCGATCGTCGGGATCCTGTTAGTGCTGCTCACGCTCAAGAGTCCGGGAGTCGTACCGTCGCCCGCCGTACCCCCCGCGATCAACGGCGTCGCGATCGTCAACGCGACGGCGACAGTCGACGCACTGGCCCCCACACGGGCCCCCGGATCGGCGGGCGACCAGGCGGTCGCCGCCTGGGTGCAGCAGCAGTTCCTGGCGAGTTCGGGTTCGCAGAGCTCGGTCACCGGAGCCGCGCGCGTTGGCGAACAAGACTTCGCCGCGCGCTGGCAGGGCCGGTTGATCCACGGCACCAATGTCTACCTGAGTCTCCCGGGCACACTCACAGGTGCCTCGCAGCTGCCGGCAATCGTCATTGCGGCCCCGCGTGACGCGCCGCCGGGCGTGGCGGCGGATGCAAGTGCGACCGGGATGCTCGTCGCGCTTGCGCAGTTGTCGGCGAACACCACCCACCAGCGCTCGCTGATCTTCGTCTCGGCCGACGCGAGCACGGTGGGCAACGCCGGCATGCGGTGGTTCCTGCCGAAGGTGCACGGCGTGAAGGTTGGCGCCGTGATCAACATCGACGCGCCTGATGAATCGCCGCCGGCCGGTGCCGTGTGGGTCTGGCCGGCGGGCCGCGACAACCGCCAGGCGCTCGACTTGGAGCAGATGGCACGGACCGCGATCACGCGCGCGGGTGGCACCGCCGCGCCGCAGCCCGGGGTTGTGACGCAATTGCTGCGTCTCGCGGTCCCGCAGACCTTCGGCGACCAGGCACCCGCGATTGCCGAGGGGGTTCCGGCGGTCACGGTCGCCGGGCGTCCGGACACGCCCGTGTACGGGCCGTCCTCAGCCGGGGCGAGCCAGCTGGCGGTGTTCGGCAACACAGTGCTCGGGCTCGCCGGCTCGCTTGACGGGATGACCGCGATCCCCGGTCCCTCGGCGGCCGTCTTCGTCGTCGGACGGCAGCTGGACGCCGTGGCAATGATGATCATCTTGTTCCTGGTGATCATGCCGGTGCTGGCCGTCGCGATCGACACCGGGTTGCGCTTGCGCCGCGCACACATCGGCTGGCGGCCGGGGTTGACCGCGCTGGGCTGGCGCGTGCTGCCGTGGCTCGTCGCCGCGGGCACGGGCATGGCCTTGGCTCGTGCCGGACTGATGCCCGGGATGTCGGCCGGCGAGGTGCCCCAGCCGGGCGATGCGCCGGTATTGGTGCGGAGCCTGGTCGCGCTCGCCACGGTCGTGGTGGTCGGTCTCGTCATGAGTATCTGGAGCGCGTCCCATATCGCGCGACTCACGCTGATTCCCGCCTCTGACGTTGCTGCGAGCCTCGGGGGTCTTGGCGTCATGCTGGTCGCGGCGTTTGCCTTCCGCCCATTCATGATCGTCATGGTCGTCGTCGCGGCCCATGCGGCGGTGCTTGCGCTGACGGCGTCGCGACGATGGCAGCTGGGTATTGCCACGGTGATCGCGGTGGTGCCCGCCGTGCTGCTGTGCTGGTCGGTGGCCGACCAGCTGCACCGGGGCTTCGCCTACACGGCGTGGTACCTGCTGGTGACGACCCTGCAGGGCGGGCGCGGGGCAATCGGACCCGTGGTTGCGATCGTCCTGGTCATCTGCGCCGGGTCGGTGGTCACGGTTGCCGATCGACGCTTGCGCAACGTCCCGCAAATCCCGCGTCCACCCGTCTGGGACGTTGTGACGACGCGGGCGCGGGACGTTTGGGCGGACCGGTAGCATCCGCACTCGGATGCCACAACCCGACCAAATGATTTCGGTCATCGTGCCCGTCTTCAATGAGCGCGACAACGTCGGCCCCCTGACAGACGAGCTGATGCCCGTGCTCCGGGGGCTCCCCCAGCGGTCCGAGGTCATCTTCGTCGACGATGGCTCGCGCGACGGGACGGCCGAGTTGCTCGACCAGCTCGCGGCGGAGGTTCCGGAGATTAGCGTCGTCCGCCTGCGTCGGAACTTCGGCAAGGCCGAGGCCTTGATGGCGGGGTTCAATGTCGCCGGTGGCGACATCCTGATCACGATCGACGGCGACCTCCAGGACGACCCACGGGAGATCCCCCGCATGCTCGCCGAGCTCGACAAGGGTTTCGATTTGGTCTCCGGCTGGAAGGTCGACCGCAAGGACCCGATCTCCAAACGCGTGCCCTCGAGAGTGTTCAACGGCGTGACCGGCTGGGCCAGCGGCGTTCCGCTGCACGACCTGAACTGCGGGTTCAAGGTATACCGCTCGGAGGTTGTCGACTCCCTCGCCATTGCAGGCGACCAATACCGGTATATCCCCGTGCTGGCTGCCCACGAGGGCTTCAATGTCGGCGAGCTCGCCGTGAATCATCGTCCGCGCGAGCACGGCTCCAGCAAGTACGGGTTCGAGCGCTATTCGCGTGGGTTTCTCGACTTGTTGACGATCACGTTCCTCGGTCGGTACCGGCACCGTCCGATGCACCTGTTTGGCGGGCTTGGCGTCACGGCGGTCGTCATCGGTGTCCTGATCTCCGCGTATCTCACGGTGCTGCGCCTGCTCGGCCACGGGATCGGCAACCGCCCGTTGCTGCTGCTCGGCGTGCTCCTGATTCTGGTCGGGATGCAGTTCCTGACCATCGGTCTTGTCAGCGAGATGATCCAACGCCACCATTTGCGTCCACGGTCCGAGGAGGCCGCGTCGCGCGTCAAAGAAGTCATCGGACGATCCACGGATCCGGCTGCGTGAGGCTGCTTCTCGCCGGAACGTACGAGCGGTCGTACCCGCGCATCCAGGTACTCCGCACCGGGTTGGTCGAGCGCGGCCACACGGTCATCGAGTGCCACGTCCCGGTGTGGGAACGCACCCCGCACAAGGCGGGAGGTTTCCTGCGCTCGTTCGCCCTGATCGGGAGTCTGGTGCGAGCGGCCGGTGCATGGGTCCAGATCCTGACGCGCGAGCGGCGCATCGACGCGGTCGACGCGGTGATGGCCGGGTATCCGGCGCAACTGGACGCGCCGCTGACATGGGTCATTGCGCGGCGGCGGCGGGTGCCACTCGTCGTCGACATGATGATCTCGTTTAGTGACACGCTCGGCGGGGACCGCGGCAGGTCCGGGGCGCGCGTGACCCGGCTGTTGGAGTGGATGGACGCGCAGCTGGTCCGGAGTGCCGATGTCGTCGTCGCCGACACGACGGCCAACGCCGAATGGATCCAAACGACCTTTCCGCGCGCCCGCGGGCGCGTGATCGTGGTTCCCGTCGGGGCCGAGCCGGAGCGTTTCCCGCGGCGACCCCAGCCGGCGCCGCCGGTGCGTGCGCTGTTCGTCGGCAAGCTGGCCCCCCTGCACGGCCTCGGGGTCGTGCTGGAGGCAGCGCGGTATCCGGGCGTGCCCCCGATCCGCATCATCGGGGACGGCCAGCTTCGCGAATGGCTCGATGGCGAACTCGCGCGCAACCGGCCTCCGGGCCTGGAGCACATTCCGTGGGTGCCGTATGACCAGCTCGGCGACGAGTTGGCGGCGGCCCACATCTGCCTCGGGATCTTCGGTGGCAGCGGCAAGGCCAGCCGCGTCGTCCCGAACAAGGTCTGGCAGGCAATGGCGGTCGGACGTCCAATCATTACCGCAGATACCCCAGGTGCGCGTGAGGTGCTTCGCGATGGGCGGGACGCGCTATTGGTGCCGGCGGGCGATGCGGCTGCACTCGCGGCGGCGCTTGCGCGGCTGGTCCAGGACCCGGACCTGCGGGCACGGCTGGGGACCCAGGCGCGCCGTCGATATGAGGAGGCGGGTGCGCCGTCGCCGGTAGCCGACCGGTTCATCGCCGGCGTCGTCGCCCGGCTGCCAGGTTTGGCGAGCGCGTCTGCGCAATGATCACCCCGATCGCGTGGACGGGGTCCCGCGCGCGGGCGCAACTCGATCGGGGATGCGGATGACGTGGAAGCGGGACACACGCACCAAGCGGTCGGGTCCGCGGACGGTCACGGCGCGGTGACGACCGAGCTGGACAGGCCGCGCGGCGGCAATCGTCGGCGCAACCTCGGGATCGTCGCCGGCACGCTCGCGATCGGCTTTCTCGCCTATGCGCTGATCAGCGGATGGTCGGAGATCGCCAACTACGCCTGGCACCCGAATTGGGGCCTGCTGGTCGTCTCGATGGTCGTCATCTTCGTGTCGTACTTCGTGACCGGCGGGGCGTACGTCGCGGTCGTCGACTCGCTGGTGACGCCGACTCCGAGTCACCGTCGCATGCTGGCGGTCTGGGGCGTGTCGCTGATCGGTCGCTACGTGCCCGGGTCGGTCGTCATGGTGGCCGGTCGGATGGAAATGGCCCGCAAGTATGGGGTGCCGCGCCGCGCAACGGTGGCGGCGACCATCTATGAACAGGTGCTGTCGGTCGGTGTCGCGGCGGCGGTCGGCGCCGCGTTCGTTCTGGTGTACGGCGACCTGGGGCCTCGCTGGCTCACCTGGTTGGTTGCGTTTCTGCCGCTCGGGCTGATCGTCCTGCACCCCCGGGTGATCGGCCCCACGCTCGGACATGCCTTGCGGCGGATCGGCCGCGAGCCGCTGCCGCAGGTGATCCCGCTGCGGCGCGTGGGCGTGCTGGCGATCTGGTACCTGGCCGCGCAGCTCGTGCTCGGCGTCGGCGTCTGGCTTGGGGTCCGCGCGCTTGGCGGTCCGGCAGTCGGGTCGGTGGCGTTCGTTGCCGGCGCGTTCCTGTTTTCGTTCGCCGTATCGATGCTCGTGGTGATCGTCCCGTCGGGCCTGGGGATTCGGGAAGGAGCCTTTGCGCTTGCGCTTGCCCAGCACGTGCCGGGGAGCGTGGCCGTCGCCTTGGCGGTGGTCTCGCGGTTGGAGATCACGGTGGTGGAATTGCTGGCGGTCGGGGCCTTTGGCCTGATCGCGAGGCGCCAGTGACCGTCGCATCACACTCCACGATCGCGTCGGTCCGGCAGCGGCTGCGGGTCTCCGAGTGGGACCCGGGTCTGGTTGTGGTCCTCGCCGCCGCAGCGGTGTTCGCCGGGGTGTTCATCTTCCTGGCCCTGCGGCGTTACGAGGCGTTCTCCACCGCGCGATTCGACCTCGGGAACATGGTCCAGGCGCTGTGGAGCGCCGCGCACGGCCACCTCTTCGTGGTCACCGACAGCTCGGGTCGCCAGATCAGCCGCCTTGGCAGCCACGTCGATCCCATCCTCGGTGCGTTCATCCCGCTGTGGTGGATCTTCCCGACGCCCAAGCTCCTGCTCGTCGCCCAGCCGTTGATCGTGGCGACCGGTGCGCTGCCGACGTACTGGATCGCCCGGCGCTGGCTCTGGGACTGGCGCACGTCCGCCGCGTGCGCGGCGGCGTACCTGCTCTACCCGGCCTTGCACTGGTCGGTCGTGTTCGATTTCCATCCGGTCACGCTCGCGACGCCGCTTTTGCTGTGGTGCGTGTGGGCGATCGAATCGCGGCGGCCGGTCCTGATTGGGATCTTCGCCACCCTCAGCGTGATGACCAAGGAAGAGGTCGGCATCGCGGTCGCCGGACTCGGTCTGTGGGTCCTGTTCCACCACCGGCGCACCCGGACCGCGCTGTGTCTGATCGTCGGAGGGCTCGTCTGGACCGCAATCTGCGTCGGCATCATCCTCCCGCACTTCGCGCCGGGCGGAGCGAGCCCATTCATCAGCCGCTACGGGGATCTTGGTGCGAGCCCCAGCTCGATCATCAAGACGCTGGTTACCCATCCGGGCCACTCGCTCAGGCTCTTGTTCTCGACGTCGCGGCTGGACTACCTGTGGCAGCTGCTCTACCCACTGGCGCTGTTGCCAGTCCTCGCCCCGGCGATCCTGATCGCGATCGTCCCGGAGCTGCTGCTGAACATGCTCTCCAACGATGCGACCCAGTACTCGATCTACTACCAGTACACGGCCGTGATCACCCCATTTCTCATCGTCGCGATGATCGGCGGGATAGCCCGTGCCCGTCGGCTTGCCGGCGCTCAGGGACGAATTTCCGCCCGCCCGGGGATCATCATCAGCGCGCTGCTGGCGACGTCGCTCATCGCAGGCTTCCTCCACGGCCCGGTACCGATCGGGAAACTGATTCCGGGCGGGTCGACCCGCGCATCGGACCAGTACACGGTGTCGGCCCACGATCTGGCGATGGCTCGTGCGATCGCGATGATTCCGGCAGGCGTGCCGGTGTCGGCGACGGACCCCGCCGGCGGGCGGTTGTCGGATCGACTGCGCATCTACACCTGGCCGGTCATCGGCGATGCCCAATGGGTGGTCGTCGACACGGCCAACCCGTGGCTGATTGACAACCGCGTCAAGCCGTGGATCAACGTCCCGTATGTCGAGGCGCTCGAGCGCACCGGGCAGTTCGATCTCGTTTACTACGGGTACGGGGTCGACGTCTTCCGACGGAAGACGTCGAAATAGTGCGTGCGACTTCCCCGGCATCGACCACTTTGCGCCCTCGATCGCGGATAATCGCCGGGACGACCCGCTGCAGCGCGGGTCCCACGGCCAGGGGGCGGTGATCGGTAGCGTGTCGGCCAGCAGTACGGGAGGACGGGCGGCGTCGGACGCGCCGACCGCCGCGGCTCCTCGCGACGCGTGGTGGCCGCGCTGGCGCGTGCCCGTGCTGGCCTGGGGCATGTCGCGGGTGTTGGTGATCGGCCTCGCGATCCTGGTCAAATGGTGGCTCGGGCCGACGTCCCTCAGCAATGACCGGTCCGTACCGGGGCCGTTGACGCTCCTCGGTTCGTGGGACACCAGTTGGTACATCGACATTGCCCGTCACGGCTACGACCACTACACCGGCCTGGTCGGTGTCGTGTTCACGAACCTCGCGTTCTTCCCGCTTTTGCCCGCGGTCATGTGGCTCGGAATCCGGACGTCGACAAACCCGTTCATGTGGGGTTTCGTCGTCAGCAACCTGGCCTTCTTCGGGGCGGTGCTCGGACTGCACCGGCTGACCTGGGACCGCCGTGGGCTGGCCTTTGCGAATCGGGCGACGTGGGTCTTCGCGCTTGCTCCTCCGGCCATCTACGCGTCGCTCGCATACACCGACGGCATCCTCGTGGCCCTGGCGATCGGCGCCGCGTTGGCGGCTACGCGCGGGCGTTGGTACCTGGCCGCCTTGGCGGCAGCGCTCGCGTCACTGACCCGTCCGCAGGGCATCTTCATCGCAGTGCTGGTGGTCATGATCGCGTTGCTCGAGACCGACACGACATGGAAGCTGCGCGTCCGACACGCGCTGGTCGGCTTCGTTCCCGCGGTGCTGACCCTTGCCGGCTTCCTCGGCTGGATGCAGGTCGCGCGGGGCTCCTGGCAACTGCCGCTGAACGCCCAAGGCGCGTGGCACCGAGGACCGCTCGGTGTGAGCTTCGTCACCGGCCTCCCGCAGGCGACCTGGCACGTCATCAACTACGTGATTCCGCCATTCCAACACGGGCTGTTCCGGCACCTGGTGTGGACGGGCAGCGAGCGCGATTTCCTGTTTACGATCGTGATGGTCATCGTCGCGGTCGCATTGTGGCATCAGGAGGGCGGCTGGCGCAGTCCGTGGATGCTGTTTACGATCCTCGCGCTCGGCGTCCCGCTGTTGAGCGGCAGTTACTCGTCGATGATGCGCTTCGGGCTGGTGGCCTTCCCACTGGTGTGGCCGGTCGCCGCATGGCTCGACGAGGGCTCCCGCCGGCGGGTGGTGTGGGTGCTCATGACCACGGTCCTCCTGGACGTCGTGCTGATCATGCAGCTGCAGGTCACAAGCCCGTAGCGCGCCGTGGACGGTGCCCTAGGGTGCCGACGGGCATGAGGTGGTCGCGCCCGTGAGCGCCTGGAGCACACTTGCGGGCGCGATCCGGAACCGCAGCTCGGCGGCACCCGGCCGTCGCATCACGACGGTGGTCGTTTGTGCGGTGCCCGCCGCAACGCACGCCGAGCTGCCGGGGCCGGCGACCGTCCAGTACGGCGTGTCGTGGATCCGCAGCGTGAGCACCGCGGGACGGTTGGCTTGGATCGTGATCGATGTGGGGGTGATGCCCGTGATGCGCGCCGCTGTGGACGGCGTCACGATCGGCGTCGGGTTGTCCAGCGCGTAGATCGTCCAGGCGCCGGCGTGCGCGACCGGGCGCAGTCCGGACCGTCCGCTGCGCAGGAGCGCCGCCTCTGCGTCGGAGGTGAAGTCGAGGGTCCCGGACTGCAACAGCACGTAGTGGACACCGACAGCCCGCAGCCACGCCCGGTAGCTGGTCGGCGTCGGGTTGTTGTAGAGCACGGCGTTGGTCGGGTAGTCGTCCTGCCGGTACCAGCCGCGGGCCATCGCGTAGCCGTTACCGGCGATGTAGTACGCCTCCCAGTATCGTTTCGACTGCACCACCTCGACCCGGTAGTCCGGATCCTGATGGGCCTTCAAGAAGGCCAACGCAGGTGCCCAGAACGCGGCGTTCTGACCCGGCGACGCAGCAGAGGCCTGCCACTCGGTGACGGGCGAGATCCCTTGCCAGGCCGCGATGAGCACGATGCAGGCAGCGGCGACCCAGCGGGGGCGGTACGCGTGCGCGCCCAGCGGGATCAGCAGCAGCGGAAGTCCGGCGAGCGCGACCAACCGCACCAGGTTGCCACCGACTGGGTTGGGGAGTGCGAAGTCGATCAGTGCGACCAGCGCGAACAGCCAGAAGAAGTTCCACATCCCACGCATCGTTGGTTGCCGGTACGACAGCGCCGCGCCCGCGGCGCAGAACACCAGAATGGCCGCCAGATCCTTGGGGTCGAACAGATAGCGGCCACCGGGCAGCGAGAAGGCACGCATGAGCAGGAGCTGGATGACCCCGATCGCGACGATCACGATCGCGAACGCCCGATAGGCGCGATCGTGCACCCAGGTGCGGTCGGCGAGGGCCCATGCGACCAGAAACAGTCCCACGAATCCGAAGGCGAGGACGTGCCCGGCCACGGCGAGCACGGCGAGGATCGAGGCGACCCAGATCCGATGGGCCTGGACGGCCGCGAGCATCGCAAGGCCGAGGGCCAGGCCCAGCAGGAACGGATAGACGCCGGCGATCACCGAGAGCGGAAACACCAGTGTGGCGACGACGACCGGCGCCGTGGCGATCGGAGGCCACGCGGTACGGACCAGGCGCGCAAATGCGCCGGCGGCCACCCCAACCGACGTGGCGACCACGATCGCCTGCCCGACGGCAACCGCGAGCGGGTAGTACAGGACGGTGTAGTTGACGAGGCTGTAGCGCCCCGAGTACCAGAGGTTGTCCCAGAACTGGAGTCCGCCGCGGCTCACCAGCTGGGTCTGGTAGAGGTGCGTGGCGGCGTCGCCGCCCGGCGGTCCGAACGCGAACAGGCACAAGCCGAGGACCCCCGCGACGATCCCCATGATCAGGGGCCGGGTGATCCGTTCGACGCGCAGATCCCACTCACGCACGGGCTGCAGGCTCACGGCGCGAGCCATCCGTGATCAGCCGGGCGGTGTCGCGCCCGGGCCGGTCCCGGTCGACGGCTTTGTCGTCGGAGTGGTCGTTGGCGGCGGTTTAGGCGTCGTCGGGGTGGTATGGGGCTTCTTGCCCGGCGCGGTTGTCGTGGTGCCGGTCGTCGAGGTCGACGTGCTGGTCTTCGTCGGAGGGGCCACGTACTGGGTGAACGCGCTTGAGAACGGCTTCCAGACGACGGGATTGTTCGGCAGCGGGTAGTCCGCGATCGGGCAGGCGTAGGCGGGGTTGCTGAGCACGTTGCGCATGAACGTGGCCCAGATGCGCGCCGGGAAACTTCCGCCGGTGACCTGGATGCCGTGGACGTCGGTCATGTACCGGGGTGCCCCGCTCGCGTTCGGGTACCCCATCCAGACGGCAGTCACGTAGCACGGGGTGTAGCCCATGAACCAGGCGTCGACGTAGTTGTTGGTCGTGCCGGTCTTGCCGGCGATGCTGGGGGCGATGTTGGCAGCCGTACCCGTACCCGCCAAGACGTTTTCGTGCAGGACCTTGGTGACCTCGTAGGCCACGCCGTCCGACAGCACGCGGCGCAGGACGGGCCTGCTGAGGACAACGGGGCCGGTCGGCGGCACGATCTTGGTCACCGACAGCGGGACCACGTGTTTGCCCTGGTTGGACAGAGCGCTGTACGCGGTCGCCATGTCCAGGGGCGTCACGACGCCGGAGCCGAGGCCGACCGAGGGGTACACCGGAAGGCCGCGGGCGCGGGGGATCCCCATCAGGTAGGCGGTGTTGACGACGGCCTGCGGTCCGAGGTCGAGCGTCATCTGCGTGTAGACCGAGTTGTCCGACTGCAGCGTGGCGTTGAGGATGCTGATCCGGCCCGGGTAGGAGTTGCTGTAGGTCTGGACGGCGATCGGGCCCCAGATCGGGGAGACGAAGTTGAGCGGCCTGGACGTGTAGTCCGTCGTGTACGGGTTGATGCCCCGGTTGACCGCGGTGGTCAGCACGAATGGCTTGAATGTCGAGCCGGGCTGCCTGAGCGCCTGAGTGACGAAGTTGAACTGGTTGTCGATGCTGAACGACTGGGTCGATTGCATCGCGCGAATCGCGCCCGTGCGTGAGTCGATCATCACGACTGCCGCCTCGGGATCGCTCGGCTGACCGAGGACCTGGTTGATCGCCGACTTGGCCTGCGCGTCGAGGTTCGGGTCGATGGTCGTATAGACCTTCAGTCCCTGGTCGGCCAGGCGGGCCTGGCCGTAGGTCCGTTCGAGGTTCTGCTTGACGTACTGGAAGAAGTAGCCTTCTTTCGGCACCGCGCTGTACGCGTTGCCGGGGTTCAGGCCAAGCCCGGCCAGTTCGGCGTGAGCGGCGGTCTGCTGGGAGATAAAGCCCTGGTCCGCCATCTGCTGGAGGACCTCGTTGCGGCGTTGGCGGGCGACCTGTCCGTTTCGGAACGGGTCGTACTCGGTCGGCGCCTGCGGAAGTCCGGCGAGCAGTGCGGCCTGGGCCAGGCTGATGTCCTTGACGTTCCGGTTGAAGTAGGTCAGCGATGCCGCTTCAACGCCCACCGCGTTGTGGCCGTAGAACACGCTGTTGAGGTAATTGGTGAGGATCTGGTCCTTGGTGTGCGACTTCTCGTACTGCACCGCCAGGTAGGCCTCTTTGAGCTTGCCGTTGAGCGACTGGTCGGTTCCGTTGAGCGCCAGGACCTTCATCAGCTGCATGGTGATCGTCGAGGCGCCCTGCAGTCCGCCGGCGCCCACGACGTCGTGGAACGCGGCACCGGCGAGACGCACATAGTCGATGCCGTGATGCTGGTAGAACCGCTTGTCCTCGATGGCGATCGTCGCCTGCTTGAGATCCGGCGGGATCTGGGAACTTGCGACGATCGTGCGGTTCTGCTCGCCGGCCACGATACCGAGCAGGTGTCCGTAGCGGTCGTAGATCGCGGTGTTCTGGCCAAGGGTCTTGATGTTCAGGCGCGCGGTCTCCTGGGCCACCGTGCGGATCTCGCGGTTCAAGGCGAGCCCGCCGAGCACCACGATGCCGCCGATCAGCCCAAGGACCACAAGCAGCGTGACGCGCAGGCGCGCCGTGCGGCGCTGTTGGCGGCGACGCTTCTTGCGGAGCCGCTTCGCCTGGAGGTAGGTCATGAGGCGACGCTCACGCGATTGCGGATATCCCATGTAGCGCGGCCGTGCGTGTAGTCGAGCATGCCGATCATCTGGGCCGGACCGGAGTTGACATGACCGTCGACGATCCACTCGAGCGCCGCCGTCGGGGTTGCACGCACGTTATTCCACGCCGGGCGCCGGCCTCCCGGCGGAACCGGCACGAGGAACGGCCCGTTGGTCCATGTCAGGGTGACGCTCACCGCGGTCGCCGGGGGTCCCGCCCAGAGCTCCTGGGCGCGCTGCAGGGCGGCCTGCGATGTGCCCAGCTGCGTGTTTCGCGACTCGGTGATTGCGTCAACGATGAATTCCCAGCCTTGATCGGGTCGTTTCCAGACGTCGTGCGCCGCTCCGGGACCCTGCGTGTACGGAATCGCGATCAGTGCCGGTACCCAGATCAGGCACACGGCACCCAGAACAGCTGCCCCGAGGAGCCATCTCCGGCCTAGGCGTCGTGTTGTCATCGACCTTCCTTGTTGCGCGCGGCAGTATAGACCCGGATGTCAGCCCTCCCTAATCCCGAAGGCACGCGTGCGCTGCTGCTCGACGCGATGGGAACGCTGGTGCGCCTGGTGCCCCCGGTGCCCGACTTGGCCCGCGCGCTCGCATGCGCCGGATACCCGAACTCCGAGGAGCGGGTGGCGGCGGCGATGCGGGATGAGATCGCGTACTACCGACGGCATCATCTCGAGGGAGGAACGCCGGCCGCGGTGCGGCGACTCCGCGCCGCATGTGCGGGGGTTTTGGCCAACGGTCTCGAGCTCGCGCCACCGGTACCCGAACTGACTCAACTTTTGGTTGACGCGCTGCAGTTCGAGGTGTTTCCCGATGCGCTGCCGCTGTTGCGGAGGCTGCGTAACCGGTCCATGCGGATCGCGGTGGTCAGCGACTGGGACTGCACGCTCGCCGAGCACCTTGACCGGTTGGGCGTGGGCGCGTGGATCGAAGAGGTTGTCGTCAGTGCGGTCGTCGGTGTCGCAAAGCCGGATCCGCGCATCTTCGCCGCCGCGCTTGAACGCCTCGGCGTTCCGCCGGAGTTCGCCGTCGTGTGCGGCGACGATCCGGTGCGGGATATGGCCGGCGCCCACGCCGCGGGAATTCGCAGCGTGCTGATCGACCGCGAGGGGCGGTATCCGGACCGCGGCTCGCGCGTCGTCACACTGGACGACCTGTCGGATTGGATCTAGCGGGCGAGCGTGGCGTACCGGAGGAATGTCGCCACGGCATCCTCGAATTGCTGGACGCAATCGCCCTGGCCATCCGCGACACAGGCTCGCATCTGATCGGTGATCAGATGCAGCCCAACCTGGTCGAGGGCGGCCTTGACGGCGGAGAGCTGCGTGAGGACTTCCCGGCAGTCGGCGTCCTCCTCGAGCATGCGTTGGACACCCCGCAGCTGACCCTCGGCACGCCGGAGCCGCACCAGGAGCTGCTCCCGGGTCGTCGGTGCGGGAGCGGTTGCCATCAGTGGCCGCCGCAGCCGCAGGATCCCCCGCAGCACCCGCCACCGAAGCTGGTTACCGTCGGGGCCGCGTCGGCACGCGCCGGGCGCGTCATGACGAAGCCGGTGAACCGCTGGGTGATGTCGTGCGATCCGCAGTCCGGGCACACGCGGTCTTCGTCGCGCAGGAACCCCTGGCGGTACCGCTCGAAGTTGGTGTCACACGCGGTGCACGCAAGGTCATAGGTCGGCATGTGCTGCTCCTTCGGTCCTAGCTCGCCAGGCCGAGCTGCTTTTCGAGCTGTGCCTTGGGCATCGCGCCGACCGCCTGTCGGGTCAGCTTCCCATGCTCGAACAGGCCGAGGAAGGGAATCCCCTGAACGCCGTAGCGGGCGGCGATCGGGCCATGCTTGTCCACGTCGAGCTTGCCGACGACCAGGCTGTCCGCCCGCTCACTTGCGATCTGCTCGACAACGGGGGCGATGATCCGGCACGGACCGCACCACTCGGCCCAGAAGTCCACGAGCACGGGGCGCTCGCTCTCCAGCACGACTGCCTGGAAGTTATCTGCGGTGATTTCGAGCACGTCGGCCATTTGCGGTCAGTCCTTTCGTTGCGACGGCGATGTCATGCATGCTGCCCAGATGTGGACGCTTGATGGAGTGCGGCCTCGAGCCAGCGCTCGGAGTCAATTGCGGCCATACATCCGCTCGCGGCGGCCGTGATCGCCTGGCGATACACGGTGTCCTGCACATCGCCGCAGGCGAACACGCCTTCGACGCTGGTCCTGGTGCCGTCCGTGAGGATGTACCCGGACGGGTCGAGATCGAGCTCATCGACGAACAGTTCGGTATTGGGATCGTGCCCGATCGCGACGAAGACCGCGGCGGCCGGGATGACCTCGACGGCGCCCGTCACCGCGTCGCGCACCTCTACGCCGTCGACGACGCCGTCGCCGATGACCTGCTGGACTTCGGCATTCCAGCGGACGGCGATCTTTGGATGACCCAGGACGCGGTCGGCCATGATCCGTGAGGCGCGAAATTCGTCACGCCGATGGACGACGGTCACCTTGGAGGCGATACGCGCGAGGAACAGCGCCTCCTCCATGGCCGTGTCGCCGCCACCGACGACGACCAGCTCGCGATCACGGAAGAAGAACCCGTCGCAGGTGGCGCACGAACTCACCCCAAACCCGCGCAGGCGTGTCTCGCTGTCGAGGCCCAGCCAGCGCGCGGATGCGCCGGTCGAGATGATCAGGGAGTGCGCACGCAGTTCATCTGCGTCGGTCCACACGCCGAACGGTCGGGACGAAAGGTCGACGCGGGTGACGTCGGCGGTGATGAGTTTCGCGCCGAAGCGTTCGGCTTGGCCCCGGAACATCTGCATCAGTTCGGGCCCTTGGATGCCTTCGGGAAAACCCGGGTAGTTCTCGACTTCGGTCGTGATCATCAGCTGGCCGCCGGCCGCGTAGCCCTCGATGATGACCGGGCCGACGTTTGCGCGGGCCGCATAGATCGCCGCGGTCAAGCCCGCCGGCCCCCCGCCGATGATGATGACGTTGTGCACCTGTGACACGCTGCCCCCGATACGAACGATCAATCAATACCCTGCGGGGTATTCTAGCAGTCCGGGATCGGGATGCCCGTCCGCGTGCACCGTGCCCTGATCGTTCATCCGCCGCGCTCGGCCGTGGCCATCGGGCGCCAGACCAGGACCGAACCGACGCTCACCGGCCGCCGGCAGGCAGCGAAGTAGGCCCGATGCTGGTCGGCCTCGATCCGCTCGACGCGACGCACATCCTGGGTGGTGACCAGTCCCCAGGCGATCAGCACGCCGGCCACGACACCCTCCGCAACTCCGCCACCACCAAGCACGCCGATCAAGAAACCCATGATCAGCACGCTGGAGATGAGCAGGGCGGTGCCCAGCGCGAGCGTCCAGGTCAGCCAGTTCCGTGAGGTCGGCTCGCTGCGTCGGACGACGCCGGGGTCGGCGGGTGCGTCCGCCAAGCGCGCGCTCGGCAGGCCGCCGTTGCCCATCCATCCCCGCAGCAGGAAGCAGAACACGAGGATGCTCGGAATGACGGTTGCGAACGCCGTGATCACCCAGCTCTCGAAGGCGTCGGCACTGTCGCCGATCTGCATGGCGAACCCGATCGCGAATACGAGGGCACCGACCACGACGAGCGTACGTGCCCAGATCCGCGAAAGCCGCGTGTAGCGCCAGAGTTTCTCGTTGGTCACAGTGGGCGAGGCTAGCGCGTGTAGACCCCGGATGCCGGTGGACGGGTCGCACGCATCCCGACCGGGCACGTGGTTTGATGCGGGACTGGATGGGGGCGCCAATCGAGGGAGGGCAATGACCCGCTCGTCATGGACGGCGACGATCGCGCTGCTGATCTTCACGATGGGCACAAGCATCGTGACGCCGCTGTTGCCGTTGTATCAGGCCGATTTCCATCTCACCAACGGCCAGGTCACGCTCCTGTTCGCGACGTACACGCTCACCGTCGTCCCGACGATGCTGATCTTCGGCGGGGTGTCGGACCGGGTAGGGCGCAAGAAGGTGATGGGACCGGCGCTGGTCAGCATCACGCTCGCGTCCGTCGTGCTCGGGTTTGCCCAGAACGTCGAGATGCTGTTCGCCGGCCGTGTGCTGCAGGGGCTCGCGATCGGGATGTTCCTTGGCGTGGGGACGGCCTTCATCGTCGACCATGCGCGAGTCGCCGAGAAGGCGTGGGCGGCGATCGTGGCGGGCCTTGCCTTCCGCCTGGGATTCGGTCTCGGGCCCGGGATGGCCGGAGTCGTCGCCCAGAATTCGAGCCAGCCGATCCGCGCGCCATTCGAGATCTACCTCGGGCTCCTGGTGATCGCATTCGGCGCGTTCCTGATCACTCCCGAGACGATTCGCCGTCACAAGTCTTCGCGTGGACCGTGGCGGATCCAGGTGGGCGTACCCGCCGGGCAGATGGCGGGGTTTGCGACGTTTCTGGCGCCCGCCGCGTTCACCCTCGGGTTCCTCGACGCCACCCTCCTGTCGATCGTGCCGCTCTACATGGTGGCCGTGCTCGGGGTCAAGAACCTGGCGGTGGTCGGGCTCGTTGGATTCCTCGAGCTCGGGCTCGGCGGCGTGACCCCGCTGTTTGCTCGGTCCGTGGCCCCGCGTCCGGCGGTGATGTGGGGCGTCGGCGGCGGCGCGGTCGCCTCGTTGCTGGTCGTGACGGCCTCGCAGGTTCATTCGGTCGCGCTGGTGCTCGTCGCGGCAGCGGTGATTGGCCTGCTCAACGGCCTGACCCTCCAGGGCGGGACGGCGATTTGCGGGGTCTCGGTGCCGATCCTTGAGCGGGGCAAGCTGATCTCGGCCCTGTACATGTGCGCTTATGCCGGCACGATTCCGACGATCGGCTTGGGGTACCTCTCACAGGCGATCGGGATCACCGAGGCGCTGGCGATCTTCTCGGCGGCGGCGCTCGCGCTCGCGGCCGTGGTGATCTTCGTCGGCGGCCGCGTGTACCGGGAGGTGCTGCCGTATCGCGAGATCGAGGAGATCCGGCCGGACCAGCTGGTCGGGGACGGCGCCTGATGGCCATCGAGATTTCGGCGTTCTTCGCACCGACGCGGGAGATCCCGCTGCACATCCGGCTTGCCGAAGAGCTCGGGTTCGCCCGCGCGTGGTGCTACGACTCGCCGCTGTTGTACGACGACGTGTTCGCCACGCTGGCGCGGGCGGCTGAGCGGACCTCGCGGATTGGCCTCGGGGTGGGGGTCCTCGTTCCCGGCCTGCGGGCGCCGGTCGTGACCGCCAGCGCGCTGAACACCGTTGCCGCGCTGGCCCCGGGGCGGGTCGCCGTCGCGGTCGGGGCCGGGTTCACGGGGCGCTTCACGCTCGCGTTGCCGCCGGTACGGATCGCGCGCCTTGCGGGCGAGATCGCTGATCTGCGCACGCTGCTCGCCGGCGGGGAGGTCGCCCATGCGGAAGGGGGGCGTCCGTGCTCTTGATCCGTGTGTCCGGCGCTGATGGACCCTGGCCCGTGCCAATCTACGTGTCGTGTCGCGGCCCGCGTGCACAGGCGCTCGCTTGCGCGGCGGGTGACGGCGCCATGACGGGGATCTTCTCTCCGGGCGGTCTCGGGGTCGTGCGGGAGGCGCTTGGGAACGACATCCCGCTCGCGGTGCACGCCGTTGGCGCGGTCCGTGGTGATGACGAACCGTGGGATTCCCCGCGGCTGCAGGCCACGGTCGGCCCTGTGGTGGCCGTCGCGTTCCACCAATTCGCCGAGCAGCCGTGGCGGCTTGACGGCCTCGAGCCGGAGCTTCGCGCGCGCGAACGCCCACCTGGCACGGATCCACCGCGATCTCGAGGCCAACCGGCGTCACCAGGAACTCCATCGCGGCCACCTCGTGGAGCTCGTCCACGAGGCCGACCGCGAGCTGATCACTCCCGAGCACATCCGACGCTTCTCGGTCACCGGGACCGCCGACGACCTGGTCGAACGCGTGCATGCACTGGCGGTCGACGGGGTGAACGAGCTGGTAATCCAGCCGGGCGGTGACGTCGCCGACGAACTTCGCCGTTTGGCCACCGCGTTCCGCTCGGCAGGACTGCTACGGTCGCCCGATGGATCGTGACGCCGTCGCCGTTGTCCTCGAGCAGCTTGGCGAGCCCCGCTACCGGATGGACCAGATTGTGCGCGCCCAGCGCGCGGGCGCGGGCTCGTGGGATGAGGTCACGACCCTCGGCAAGCCACTGCGCGCGGAACTCGCCGGGCACGCCCCGCTCTGGTCGGCGGTGCCCGAGGAGCGCCTCGTGTCGGTCGACGGCACGGTCAAGTGGCGGCTCGGGCTCGCCGACGGGCGCCAGATCGAAGCGGTCCTGATCGCCCACGCCCAAGGCCGGCGCACGCTGTGCGTCTCGAGCCAGGTCGGATGCGCACTCGGATGCACGTTCTGTTCGACCGGCACGATGGGCTTCGGGCGCGACCTGACCGTTTGGGAAATCGTCGAGCAGGCCCTGATCGCCGCGCAGGAGGCCGACAGCCAAGGTGCGCGCCTGTCGAACGTCGTGTTCATGGGCATGGGTGAGCCCATGCAGAATCTACTCGCGGTGTTCGGCGCGATCGAGGAGCTGCATCGGCCGGCACCCGGCCTCGGAATCTCGGCGCGCCAGATTGCCGTATCGACGGTCGGCTGGGTTCCGGGGATCGCCGCCATGCAGGACTTCCCGTTGCCGGTGCGCCTGGCGGTGTCGCTGCATGCTGCCGATGATCAGACCCGGAGTCGGATGATGCCCGTCAACCAGCGCTACCCCATCGCCAGCCTGCTCTCGGCGTGCCGACGCTACTGCGACAAGACCGGCCGCCGCGTGTTCATCGAGTACGTGCTCCTGGACGGCGTCAACGACAGCGTCGATGACGCAAAGCGGCTGGCGCGCCTGCTGCGCGACGGCCGCTTCCACGTGAACCTCATCGAGTACAACGCGACCGGCGGTGAGTTCCGGGCCTCACGGCCCGAACGCCGGGAGCGATTCCTGCTTGCGCTCGAGCGGGCCGGGCTCGAGGCGTCGGTGCGGCGATCGCGCGGTGCAGACGTCGCGGCGGCGTGCGGCCAGCTCGTGACCGCACGCTCTTAGCCGGGCCCGCGCCCGCGGGGGCGCGCCGCGCACCACGGAGGACTGCGCCCGGCTGGGTCGGATAAGTTAGGGCCATGGACGAGCCTGCCAACCATCAGCCGCAAGATCCCGGGTCGGGCTGGGCGCTCGGCGCCGGCGGATTGCCGAAGGCCGCGTGGCTGGTCCTTGCGGTCATCGCGATTGCACTCGGCGCCAGCCTGTTGGGCATGGGCTATCTCGGCTACGGGATCCTGATCGTGATCGTCGGGCTCGCGGCCGGCGTCAACCTGTTCTAGGCATGCTGCCGCCGGACCCGGAGCTCATCGCCGATGCGCTCCTGTCGGCCCATCCCGACGCCGAGCCGTTCGAAGTGCCCGGCCCCGAGCTTGAGACCTGGCTGACGGAGGTCGGCGTCGCCGACCAGGACGATGCACTGGTCAGCGCAACCTTGGCCGCCTGGGAGTTGCGCCGTTCCTAGACGGCCGCGTCCACTGTGACCGCGGGTGCCGCGATCCGCGCGCGCTCGCACAGCGCATCGAGGGAGATGTCCGTAATCTCGAGCCGGAACCGTCCGGCCAGCGACGCCGCGAGAACCTGCTCGACGCGTTCGCGATCCGGATCCCCGCCCTCGGCGGCGATCGAGGTCGCCGGCACCCCCGGCGCGCCGCACGCGGTCATCAGGGCGAACCACTCAAGATCGGGATCGCGGTTGAGGCCGACCCCGTGGGTGGTGATCCCGTGCTGCACGCGGATGCCCACGCTGCCGAGCTTGCGGCCCTGCCGGTAGACCCCGACCGACGCGTCGTCGGCGACCGCACCAGTGAGTCCTGCACCCGCGCAGGCGTCCGCCATCGCCGCCACCAGATCCCCGACAACCCGCTTGATGCGCCGCTGAGGCCGCAGGTTGAGGATCGCATAGGCAGTGGTCTGGCCGGGGCCGTGCCAGGTCATCTGGCCGCCGCGGTCGACGCTGTGGACGCTGGCGCCCATCAGCGCGAGCTGTTCGTCGGACAGAAACAAGTCGGCACGGGTCCCGTGCCGGCCGACCGTGTACACGGGAGGATGCTCCAAGAGCCACAGCACGTCGGGGATCGTCTCCGCCGCGCGTGCGGTCGCGAGTTCCCGCTGGAGCCGCCAGGCATCGACATAGCCGATGCGCCCCGTCCGCACGAGAAGGCCCGGCTGCGCCCCGGCCATCAGCCCGCGACCAGGCTGTAGGGCATCTCCACGAGCTGAACGACCCGGGCGAGGAACGTGGCACCCTCGGCGCCGTAGAGGCTGCGGTGGTCGACCGACAGCGTGAACGTCATCATGTCGCGCACGACGACGTTGCCGTCACGAACCACGGGCTGTGGACGTGCCACCCCGACAGCGAGGATCGCCGCCTCGGGTGGATTGATCACTGCGGTGAACCGGTCGATGCCGTACATGCCGAGGTTGCTCACGGTGATCGTGCTGCCCTCGAGCTCGGCCGGCGTGATGCTTCCATCCCGGCAGCGCGCGGCCAGATCGCGTACCTGTACGGCGATCTCGGTGACCGACTTGGTGTTGGCATCGCGGATGACAGGAACGAACAGCCCGCGCTCGACGGCGACGGCGACGCCGACGTGGACGCCGTCGGGCACCACGAACGCATCCGTGTCCCATCGCGCCAGGACGTCGGGTCGTTCGGCGGCGGCCACCGCCATCGCACGGATGATCAGGTCGGTGACGCTCGGTGTCGGGGTGTCGGGCCGGGCGGCGGCGAGCTGTCGTCGCACGGCGATCAACTCGGACGCATCGACATCGCGCTGGAGCGCGAAATGGGGTGCGGTCGCGACCGATTCCTGCATGCGGCGCGCGATCGTGCGTTGCAGGCGGGTCGCCGGGACGCGCTGGCCGAAGGTCATGGGGGTTGCGGGGGTTGGCGCGCGCGACGGGGCGACGGACACGGAGGGTGCCGCGGCCGTCGGGGCGGGCGCCCCGGGAGCCCCGGCGATGGCGTCGACGTCAGCGCGAACGATGCGACCGCCGGGTCCCGTGCCGTGGACGTTGGCCAGATCGATCCCGACGTCGCGGGCGACCTGTCGCGCCAGCGGCGATGCGATGATCCTGCTCCGGTCGGGACCCGTGGCGGACGCCGCCGCCGTCGGGGCGGCCGCGGGCGTCACGGCCATACCGATCTCCTGGGGGGTTCCATCACCGCCCACAGGAATGTTGGTGGCGACCTCGTCGGACGCCGCCGGCGCCGCAGCCTCGCTCGGGGATGACCCCGTCGGCGCGCCTGCGGGTGCACCCTCCCCGATCCAGGCGATGGGCGCGCCGACGGGGTGCACCGAGCCCTCGGACGCCAGGATGCGCAAGGGCCCGTTCTCCGGCGCGTCGACGGTCATGTCGGCCTTGTCGGTTTCAATCTCGACGATCGGCTGGCCGCGTGTCACGACCGCGCCGTCCGGGACGAGCCAGCCGAGGACCGTGCCCTCCTCCATGGTGTCGCTGAGCTTGGGCATCAACAGTTCGCTCATCGGCTACGCACCTCGTGCCAGGGTCGCTCGGACGGCAGCCGCGACGTCGTGCGCGTGCGGCAGTGCGGATTGCTCCAGGTTGCGGGCATAGGGGATCGGGACATCGGCGGCGTTGACACGCTGCACCGGCGCGTCGAGCCAGTCGAAGCATTCCTCATACACGCGCGTGGCAATGTTGGATGCGAGGCCGCATTCCGGCCACCCTTCGTCCACCACCACGCAGTGGTTGGTGCGACGCACCGAGTCGGCAATCGCGTCCATGTCGAGTGGGCGCGTGGTGCGCGGATCGACGACCTCGCACTCGATGCCCTCGGCGGCGAGCGTGTCGGCGGCGTCAAGGGCAATCCACACCATGCGCGAGACAGCGATAACCGTGCAGTGCTGCCCGGTTCGCCGGATCGCAGCCTGGCCGAACGGGACGAGGTCGTCGGGCCCCCCCACAGGACCCTTCTTGGCGTAGAGCCCTTCGCTCTCGAGGAAGATGACCGGGTCGTCGTCGCGAATGGCCGTCTTGAGCAGGGCCTTGGCGTCGTACGGGGTGGACGGGCACGCGACCTTCAGGCCGGGCACGTGGGTGAACCACGCCTCCAACGAGTGCGAGTGCTGCGCGCCAAGCTGGTGACCCGCGCCGCCGGGCATCCGGATGACCAGCGGCACCGAGACCTGGCCGCCGAACATGTACCGGATCTTGGCGGCGTTGTTGACGATCTGATCCATCGCCACGATGGCGAAGTTGACCGTCATCAGCTCCACGACGGGTCGCAGACCGGCCATCGCCGCGCCGATACCCAGCCCCACGAAGCCGGCTTCCGAGATCGGGGTATCGATGACGCGGTCTGGACCGAACTCGCCTAACAGGCCGCGGGTGACCTTGAACGATCCCTCGAACAGGCCGATGTCCTCGCCGATCAGGAAGACGTCGGGATCACGCTCAAGCTCCTCGCGCATGGCTTGCGTGAGAGCTTCGCGATAGGACGTCGATACCGCGGCCGCCTCGGTGCTCATTCGGACCTCCTGGGCATGCGCGCACTGCCGCGCGAATCGTCGCTCCACGGATCCGTATAGACGTCGTCGGCGAGTGCGGTCTCCGGGACCGGCGGGGAGTCGTTGGCGAACGCGACCGCATCATCGACGGCGGCCTGGTTTGCGTCGCGGACGGCGGCGAGTTCCTCGGCGGTGACGAGTCCTTCACCCAAAAGGATGCGTTCGAAGGTCACCAGGGGATCGCGCGCGCGCCAGCGCGCCTTCTCGTCCTCGGGCCGAGTGCGGTCGGGATCGCTCATCGAATGGCCCCGGTATCGGTACGCGATGGCCTCGATCATCACCGGATCGTGCTGGGTGCGCGCATGATGGGCCGCATCGCTGACCGCCTGTTGGACCGCGAGCACGTCCATCCCGTCAATCCGGTGCGCCGGGATACCAAAGGCGTCGGCACGCTTGGTCAGTTGGGTGTCGGCAGACGCACGATCGACGGCGGTGCCCATCCCGTACTGGTTGTTCAGGCAGAAGAAGATGACGGGCAGGCTCCACAGCTTGGCCATGTTCATCGACTCGCCCAGTACGCCCTGATTCGTCGCCCCATCGCCGAACATCACCAGCGCGACGCCGTCCTCCTGGCGGTAGGAGATGGCGAACCCGAGCCCGACGGCGAGGGGAATCGAGCCACCGACGATGCCGTACCCGCCGAAGAAAAACCGCTCGCGATCCATGAGGTGCATCGATCCCCCGTGCCCGTGGCACAAGCCCGTCTCGCGGCCGAACAGTTCGGCCATGACCGCGCGCGGTTCGCTGCCGCGCGCAAGCGCCTGGCCGTGCTCGCGGTAGGTCGAGGTGATCGGATCCGTGGGCCGCAGCGCCAGGACGGACCCCACCACGGCTGCCTCTTCACCGATTGCCAGGTGCAGGAAGCCCCCGATGTTGCCGCGCATGTACTCCTCGGCGGCACGCTCCTCGAACGTACGGATCAGGTGCATCGTCGCGAACATGCGTTGCATGAGTTCGGCGTCCGCGCCCGGGGGCGTCACCGTCGTGTCCTTGACTACCGGCGCCTCCTCGGCCATCGAGCCCTCCGCAGCGGGGTGGATGTACCGCGATTCTCGCACCTTTGGACCACCGACATCACCGCGGCGCCCGTAACTCCTCGATCGACCCGGCGTCATCCGGCATGGCGAGGTGGCGCTCCACCAGGGTCACGTCCCGCCAGTGGCCGCCGAGGGTCCCGTGCGCCAGGTGGGTGCCGACGGTACGGAACCCGTGGGCGTGCGCCAGCCGCAGGCCCGGCTCGTTTTCGGCGAGGATCAGTCCGACCAGCTTCCAGTACCCGTACCCGGGTGCCGCCGCGAGCAAGTGCGCGAGCAGCTGTCCGCCGACGCCCGCGCCGCGCGCCTCCCGCGCGACGTAGACGGTGTATTCGGCAACCCCGGCGTACCACGGCCGGTGTGAGAACGGTGCCAGCGCCGACCAGCCCATCGGCGTCCCGGCCCGGTGTGCGCAGAACACCGGTGCATTGGCCGGACGGGCCGCCAACCAGCGCTCGCGTTCCTCACCCGGATGCGGACCGGTGGCAAAGGTCGCGTTGCCGTCGGCGATGCCTTCGTCGTAGATGCGCCCGATGAACGTGGCGTCGTCAGGGCGGGCGATATGGATCTCGAGCGGTCCGGACACGTGGTTTCACTAGTGTGGCATAGTCGAACCAGCGCAAGCGCAGGGGCGTCGTGGGCCCGCGGAGCGCGCACCATCCGGATCGCCGCTCGATGGTCGCGGGCTACGCCGGGCCTGACGGGTTGCGCCGCCACCACCCCGCAGACGTGAGGAGCCGGCATGCCCGCACCGCTCGATAACGATCAAAAACTGGCCCGCTACGCTCATCCCGAGCGCCTGGTGACGACCGCATGGCTGGCCGAACATGCCAGCGACCCCGGGATTGTGATCGCCGAGTCCGACGAGGACGTGCTGCTCTATGAGACCGGCCACATCCCCGGAGCGGTCAAGATCGACTGGCACGCCGACCTCAACGACCAGCTCACTCGCGACTACGTCGACGCGGAGGGCTTCGCGCGGCTGATGTCGTCCAAAGGCATCGCCCGTGACACGACCGTCGTGCTGTACGGCGACAACTTCAACTGGTGGGCGGCCTATGCGCTGTGGGTCTGCAGCCTGTTCGGCCACGCCGACGTGCGGCTGCTCGACGGCGGTCGCCAGCGTTGGATCGCCGAGGGTCGGCCGATGGCGACCGAGGTGCCGACGCCGACGCCGACCGAGTACCCCGTCGTGCCGCGCGACGATACGACGATCCGTGCCTTCAAGGATGACGTCCTGGCCCACATCGGCACGGGCCCGCTCGTCGATGTGCGGTCCCCGGGGGAGTACAGCGGCGAGCTCACCCACATGGCCGACTACCCGCAGGAAGGCGCACTCCGCGCCGGCCACATCCCGACCGCGCACAGCGTCCCGTGGCGTCGTGCCGCCAACGACGATGGCACGTTCCGACCACTCGATGAGCTGCAGGCGATCTACCTCGAGGAGCTCGGGATCCGGCCCGGCGACGATGTCGTGGCGTACTGCCGCATCGGTGAACGATCGAGCCACACGTGGTTCGTCCTCACCCACCTGTTGGGGCTACCGAACGTGCGCAACTACGACGGGTCCTGGGTCGAGTGGGGCAACGCGGTGCGGGTCCCCATCGAGCGGCCCGGGTATCCGACGCCCACGTCCGGTGCGGCGGCCTGACGATGCTGCCCGCCGCGCTCGAGGAGATTGTCGAGGACTTCCGGCTCTCGCCCAAGCAGATGCGCTTGGAGATGCTGCTCGACTATTCCCGGGGCTTGCCGCCGCTCCCGGATCGGTACGCCGATGCCCCTGAGGCGCTCGAGCGCGTCGAGGAGTGCCAGACGCCGTTCTTTGTCGGCGTCGAGATCCACGATGACCGCGTGCATCTGTTTTTTGACGCGCCACCGGAAGCCCCGACGACGCGCGGCTACGCGGGCATCCTCGCCGCGGGGTTGGACGGGGCGTCGGTCAGCGAGATTCTTGAGACGTCGCCGGATTTCGCCCTGTCGATGGGGCTCGGTGAGCTCGTCTCGCCGTTGCGGCTCAGGGGGATGAGCGCGATCCTGGCGCGCATCAAGCGTCAAGTGGTCACCCAGACCCGCGCGACGGCCGATGGATGAGCCGGCCCCGCGCGTCGGGATCCTCACCGTCTCTGATCGCGTGAGTGGCGGGGAGTACGCGGACCGCGGCGGGCCGGCGGTGGCGGCTGCGCTGGACGCGCTGCTGACATCTGTGTGGCAGCCCATCACGCGCGTCGTGCCGGACGATGCCGGGGCCATCACGGCGGCGCTCGTCGAGCTCGTCGACGTCGCGGGGTGCGCGCTGGTGCTGACGACCGGCGGGACCGGGCCAACCCCGCGCGACATCACACCGGAGGCCACACGGGAAGTTTGCGGACGCGAGCTGCCGGGGCTCGGTGAGGCGATGCGTGCCGCCTCCGCCGGCCGCGTCCCGACGGCGATGCTCTCGCGCCAGACCGCCGGCATCCGCGGAAACAGCCTGATCATCAACCTTCCGGGCACGCCGGCGGGTGCGGCGGAGTGCCTGGGCGCGGTGATACAGGCGGCGGTGCACTGCGTTGCGCTGCTCGGCGGACCGCACATGGTTCCGGTCGCCGGCGCGCCTGGTCCGCATGCCTGAGCGCGTTTCGCGGTGCTTCAGCGGAATATGAAGATTGTGCGGCCCGGGTGAAGGCCGCATGAACCGTCCCCCGCACGGTCCGCTCTGCGCGCTACGTTTTACGGCATGGCTGAGCGAATCATGGTGGTTGAAGACGAGCAGGCGATCCGGGCGGTCATCGAATACGCCCTCAAGGACGCGGGCTTCGATGTTGTCTCGGTGGCGCGGGGTGACGATGCGCTGCGGGTCATCGCCGATGAGCAGATCGATCTGGTGGTCCTCGATCTCATGCTTCCCGGGGTCGACGGCCTGGAGGTGTGCAAACAGATCCGCGCGGACCGACTGACGCCGATCATCATCCTGTCGGCCCGCAGTGAGGAGCTCGACAAGGTGCTCGGGCTCGAGCTTGGGGCCGACGACTACGTGACCAAGCCCTTTTCGCCGCGTGAGCTCGTCTCGCGCGTCCGCGCGAACCTTCGACGTGCGCGCAGCGAACCCGAACGGGGCCAACTGCTGCGGGCCGACGATCTGGAGATCGATCCGGTCGCCCGCACGGTCGCGCGGGACGGCGAGGAGATCTACCTCACGTTTAGCGAGTTCGAGATCCTGCACAAACTGGCCTCGGCGCCGCGGCGGGTGTTTACGCGCGAGGAGCTCATGAACCACCTGTGGCAGGGGTCGTTCTTCGGGGACCTGCGCAGCGTCGACGTGCACGTGCGTCACCTTCGGCAAAAGGTGGAGACCGACGCCGCCAACCCGACGCTCATCCGCACCGTGCGCGGAGTGGGGTACGCCTTCGGAGCCGACGTCACCCGCACGTGAGGCGTTCGTTGCGACGGGGGCCGGGGCTGCAGGTCTGGCTGGTCGCGATCCTCATCGCGGTTGGGGCCTTGGCGAGCCTTGCCGTCGTACTGTCGATCGTGCCGACATTCCAGTCGAGTCTGCGCCAGGCGCGGGCCACCGCCACCGCGCGCCAGCTGAACGCCGAGCTGCAGACCAGCGCACCCCAAGCTCTCAGCGATCTGGACAGCAGCGCGCAGCTCAATGACGCCGCCAACCAGATCGCGGGCGCCACCCAGGCACAGATCCGCATCATCGAATCCGGCACGCAGACGATCACCACGAGGTCGACCGGGTGCTGCGCGCTGATCGATTCGCTTCACCGCGAATACGGCACGGGCCTTTCTCCGAACTCGTACAGGGTCGCCGACAGCAGCCGCGTGGTGTACGCGCAGCTCGTGTTGACGCCCGGCTCCAACAATCCGTTCCAGAGTCCGGCTCCGGCGGTCTTCACCGTCGAGGCCGCCTCACGGGTTGGCGGGCTCTCGGGTGACGAGCTGGCGACGATCCAGGCACGGCTGGTGCTCGCCGTCGCGGCCGTGCTCACGCTCGCCGCGCTCGCCGGCTACGGGCTGAGCCTGCTCGTCGGCCGCAGGATCTCGGTGCTCGCCTCGACCGCGGCCTCACTCGCCCGGGGCGACCTGCACGCGCGGGCGCCGAGTCAGCGGATCCGGGAGTTTGCGGTGCTCGGCGACAGCCTGAACCGGATGGCGGGGCGCATCGAGGAACAGGTCGACGAGATTACCGGGGAGCGCGACCGCGCCCGGGTCCTGATCTCGTCGCTTGTCGAGGGCGTGATCGCCGTCAGCGATCGAGGCGAGGTCATGCTGATCAACCCCGCCGCGCGCCGCCTGCTGGGCCTCGAGCACGCCTATGGGGTCGGTCAGATCACCGACCTGCCGGCACCCATCGGTGCCGCGATCGCCGCCGCGACGCCCGTCGACACTGACGAGGTGCGGGAGAGCGAGATTGCCCTCGACGGGGGGAAGGAGCTGCAGCTGGCGATCGCCCGCGTCGCCGATCCCGGCGCGGGCGTGGTGGTCACGCCGCGCGACATCACCGAGCAGCGCCGGCTCGAGCGGGCCCGCCGGGATCTGGTGGCCAACGTGTCACATGAGCTCAAGCCGCCGCTGGCCGCGATCAAGGGTCTGTTGGCGCTTCTGCAAGGCGGCGGCGTGGCTACGAAGCATCGGGAGGAATGCCTCGGCCTGATGGAGTTCGAAAGTGCCCGGTTG
>JADGPF010000077.1 GCA_017882585.1 Thermoleophilia bacterium | reverse complement strand
CGCGTAGCTCTGGGGCGTGTGGCCGGCGTTGAGCAGGTCGAGCATCACCGAGTCGAACCCTAGCGGCTGGCCGACCGGGTAGTCGGCCAGCGTGTCGCGGCTCACCCCGTAGACGCCCATGCTCACCGAATACCCAAGGGTCGGCTTTTCGGTGAAGCCGACGATGCCCGGACCCTGCAGGTCCAGGACACCGAAGTCGATGTGCACCTGGCGTTCGTAGGTTGCCACGGTGATCGGGGCGGCGGCCGTGATGTGGCGATCGAGGACCGCACCGTAATCGAGGTCCGTGAGAATGTCGCCATTCATCGCGAGGAAGTGATCCGGCAGCCGGTCGCGCATGGCGACGAGCGGTCCCATGGTTCCGAGGGGCGACTCCTCAAAGAAGTAGTCGACCTCGATGTCCCATTGGCTCCCGTCGCCGATGTAGGCGCGGATGATGTGGCCCAAGTGGCCGATCGCGAGTGTCGCGCGGCGGAACCCGTAGTGCCGCAGTTGTCGCATGACGATCTCGAGGATCGACATCTCGTCGCCGATCGGAACCAGCGGCTTGGGAATGCACGTCGTATAGGGGCGCAGCCGCACTCCCTTGCCGCCGGCCAGGATCACGACGTGTCGGTCGCGATCGGGGGTTTGATAGTTGCTCATGATTGGAGTCTCCTGTGCTGCCGGGGCAGGCATCAAACGTTGTAGATCGCGGTTTTGTAACCGGCGAGGTTTTCGGGGTCGCTGAGCCACTCACACGTCATGGCGAGCCCCTGGTCGAGGGTGACGGACGGGCTCCAGCCGGTCGCCTCGGTCATCGCGCTGCTGTCGGCCAGTAGCCGCATGACTTCGGAGTCGGCGGGGCGTTGGCGCGGGGAATCCGCGACAACCTCTATTTCCTCACCCATGATGTTGGCGATGCGCAGCACAAGGTCGCCGATGGAGATGTCGCGTCCGGATCCGGCGTTGAGGGTCTTGCCTTCGACGCGAGCCGCCTCACCGATGCCGACGGCGACAAACGCACGAGCGGTGTCCTTGACGAACGTGAAATCGCGCGTCGGGTCGAGCGACCCAAGCTTGATGATCGAATTGCCTGCGGCGATCTGCGAGATGATCGTCGGTATGACGGCGCGGGCGGACTGCCGCGGACCGTAGGCGTTGAAGGGCCGAAGTGTCACGACCGGCAAGCCGAAGCTCAAGTGATAACTCTCGACAAGCTTGTCGGCGCCGATCTTGGATGCTGCGTAGGGTGACTGGGCCTGCAGCGGATGCGTCTCGGGAATTGGGACGACGCGCGCGGTCCCGTACACCTCGCTGGTGGAGGTCTGGATGATGCGGCTGGTGCCGAGCGTGCGCGCGGCCTCGAGCACGTTCAGCGTTCCACCGACGTTGGTCTCGACGTAGGTACGCGGGGCGATGTAGGAGAACGGGATCGCGATCAGCGCGGCGAGGTGGTACACGACGTCGACGTCGCGCATGAGGTTCATGACCGAACCTGCATCGCGGACGTCGCCGAGCTGCACCTCGACGTTGGCCATGACGTCCTCGTCGAGGCGCTCTAGCCAACCCCACGATCCAAACGAGTTGTAGAGCACCATTGCCCGGACGCGATGTCCCTGGGCAACGAGCTCCTCCACCAAGTGCGAGCCGATGAAGCCTTCGGCTCCAGTGACGGCGACAAGTTCTGACACGACTAAGTTCCTTCCATGGGGAAGACCGGGGCTATGCGCCGTGGTTGGACACGACGCGGACCTCACGCCAGCCGAGGGCAAGCAGGCATCCAGCCAAAGCAGCACTGGCGATGAGGTAAATGGTCATTAGTTGGGTTGCATGAGGCGACGCGAGCGCCGGGAGCCAGACGGCAGCGACGGCAAGCGCCAGGACTGGGAGCACCATGCTGATGCGTCCCCAGGTGGTCAGGACGAGGGCCATGAACACGGCGGCCCCGAGGAAGAGGTAGGCGACGAGCAGCTCCGCCACGTCGGTCGGGACGTGTCCCGCGACGATCGCGATGCCGACGGCGGTGACGGAGGTGAGGACAAACAGTGCCGCGGCGTGGGTCGCGGCCGCCACGAGCAGGTTGCGCCACGCCGCTTTTGAGAACGTCTCGATGTCGGGCGCGAGGTCCATGGCGCGGTTGCGCCGGTCCGCATAGCTGGCCAGCTGCCATTCGGCCACGCCCATGCTCAACACGAGAGGCACCATTGCAGCGCCCAGCAGGCTCGGGGAGTCCTCGGGAGTGTGTGTGGCGGCGGAGTGGAGCATCGGCGCAGCGAGCAGCGCAGCCAGCAGCACACCGTAGATCCCGAACTGCACCGTCCGAAAGGCATCGGCGCGGCCAAGGCGTGCGCGATTGCGCGGGCCTTCCTGGTAGGCGCGATCGGCGGTGTAGACGGCCGACCCGAACGTGAGGGCCATGGCGATGACGATGGCACCGACCGCGACCTCGCGGGTGAGCCCGAGCGGGTTCCCCGCCAGGTACGCCACGCTCACGACGACGCCTGGCACGAGGCTGAACCACAGCAGCCGGTCGCGTTCGAACAGCAGGAGCGCCGCGGCCGACATGATGTAGAGGGTCTGGGTGAAGCAGGCCGCGACCAAGTTGTGGTTCCAGCCGGTGACCATCGCGGCAAGCCCGCCCGCTGTGGCCATGAGTCCGAGTCCGCCGACCAAGATAAGGCCGAGGGCCATGCCGGCGCCGGAGCGATTGCCACGGCCCACGAGGGTATGGCCGATGATTGCCATGACCTGGCTGATTCCCCAGCCCGCCATCACCGCCAGCAGCAGCGCGACCGGGGCGGCCCGCGACGGAAACATTGGCTCGACGACGAAGTAGAACAGGCCCGGGAGGGCGAACAGCAGACCACGCGCGATGTTGCGGCCAGGTGCGTTCGTGAAGATCCGCCGGCCGCTGTACCGGGTGGTGCGCAGCGGGACGCGCGAGTAGAGCTCGGTGGCTAGCGCGAACACGTCGTCGTACCCGTAGTCCTCGCGGCATTTCTCGTCGCTGATGCCATCGGCCTCAAGCGCGGCGGCGATCTCGAGCGCGCTCACGGCATGCGTGCACACCGCATCCAATCGGCGCGAGAGCATGTCGACGGGAGCGCTCGATCGTGGCGTGAGGGCGTAGCCATTGGATGTCGCTTTGGCCACCGTCGGCGTGGGCTTGGCCGGGACGAGCATCTCGGGCGGCATCGCCGGCATCTCGGCGGCGCGGATGTGTGCGTCATGCGTCGTCACGTCGCGGGCACCGATTCGAGTCGCACGAGCTCGGCCGGATCGTCACTCGGTACCGCGCTGGCCAGGGCCGCGCTGGGCACCGGCGTCGCGCCGAGCTCCAGATAGATCTCGCGGTAGATGCCAAGGAATCGCTGGAGCGTGAAGTACTTGAGCGCACGGGCGCGGGCCGCCTGACTGAGCACGTAACGCCGCTGATGGTCGTTGAGTAGGGCGATGCAGGCGTCCGCGAGCGCCGTGGGATCGCGTGGCGGGACGATCAGCCCGGCGTCGCCCGCGGCCTCGCCCACGCCGCCAACATTCGTTGACACCGTCGCGCGGCCCGACATCATCGCCTCGATGACGGTGTAGGGGAATCCCTCGGACGTACTCGACAGGACGACGACGCTGGCGGCCGCGTAGGCGTCCCGGATGTCCGGAATCCGGCCTTCAAAGCGCACGTGCTCGGCCAGGTCCAGTCGGTCGAGCAGCGCCTGGCAGCGCTCGGCGTAGGCCTCGTTGCCGACGGGAACGCCGCCGAACATCCGCAACCGGAAGTTCGGAACGCGCTGGCGCACGATGGCGGCGGCGCGGATGAGGGTCTCAAGGTCCTTCAGCGGGTCAATGCGCCCGACCCACACGAGGGTTGGTGCGACCGGCTCAGGGCCTGCGTCCGGGAACTCGTGGTGATCGACGCCATTGTGGATGGGACGGACCTTCTCGGGATCGGCACCGTTGCGTTCCTGCCACCGGCGGTTGTACCGGCTGCCGGGCGTAATGAGGTCGGCCACGATGTAGGCAGCTGAGGTCAGCAGGCGCACAAACCGCAGGACCAGCATGCGTACGGGGTACGTCGCGTCGCGGTATCCGAGGGCCATGTAGCGCTCGCGCAGATAGATCCCGTGTTCGGTCAGAATGAACGGGGCGTCGTACTTCCACTTGCCAACCATCGCGATCAGGCTGGCGAGTCCGTTGGAGGACGCGTGGAAGATGTCGGCGGGCGGGACATCGGCCGACAGCGCCCGCAACAGATGCTCGACGAGCGTGCCGGCGTGCACGGCGTCCGCAACGCTCGGCGCATGGGTGGCCACCGATGCGCGGGTGGCGTCCGGTGCCGCCAGCCACGCCTCGTGCAGGCGCCGAAGCGCCGCCTCGGAGGTCAGCGCGGCCGTCAGATCGTGCTGCTCGGCGTACCAGCGCAAGTCCTTGAGCGCGCCGATGAACAGCTCGATGTCATCGGCCAGCAGTGCCGCGACGAAGTGCTGGTGGGCGGCCGCGAAGTCCGGGTGCTCGCGGCGCTGTCGGGGCCGGGCCGACGTGGCGCCCCAGAGCGGGGGCGTGATTGTCCGGTTGAGGTTCTCCGGGGCCGTCCAGACCGAACGCTCAAGGCCGGTTCCCGTGATCGAATGGACGTCGAACCGGAACTCCGGCAGACCTCGGATCAACTGATCGCACCACACGCTGACGCCACCCTGGTGGGCGGGGTACGTGCCCTCGGTGATCAGGGCGATCACTCCAGGGCGTGATCGGTCACCGGTGGAATTCCGGTTCTCGGTCGACGTGATGGTGGGTGGCATGTGTGCTGGTCCGGGGCTGGGACTTGGGGGGCCGGGCGCTACCGGATAGGCGACGTGACGCCGGTGCGCGCGCGGCCCGTCGTCCAGTCGGAACGGCGGGCTCGCGCATCGTCGGAGTTGGTTCCGGCCGACGGGCCGTGGGGGGCGAGGCGGTGGGCGTCGCGCGTGGGTCCCACGGTCGCCAACAGGCGCGTGGCAGGTCGCTTGCCTGCCAGAATTTTGGGTACCGCGCGTGCCATACAGCGTGTCCTTTGTAATGCGGTTTCGGAGGTCCTGTGGCGCCTCTATGCGGGACGCCGGATTGCACGAGTAGATGTATTCGCTGAGTTTCAGCTGTGAATGACTCATGGCTTGGTGTTGACTGAGTAATGCCTCTCGGTAAAATCAGCAGAGGATCAGTTGCCGCGGCTCGCACCAATGGAAACCGGCGCAATCGTGGCGATGGGAAGCGCGTGATGACGCTGACGACGATCAGGCGGGGCGCCGCTAATCAGTTACGTTTTTGTAATAAAACATGACTATTATGCGCTTTGGCGATGATTGCCCGCGGACTTGGCGCGCCGGAGACCACACCGTTGCGACGCCCGTCCGCGCCCTGGACTGGCGCCGCCGGCGGCTCTCGGCGCCGCCAGCGCCGCTCTGGGCCGGCGCAGCCATGTCTACCCGGAAGAGGGGGGTTCCCCATCCCCCAGTACCGGACCCACGACCCACTCGATTGTGGGGTGAGGTGGTGTCACGGACGGTCCAAACTGGGGGTGTGCAGGACGGGCCCTGTCTGCTGCTCGGTCCTGCGCCTGTCGACGGCGTCCCGGCCGCGGTACCGTACGCCGTTCCCAAGACCCACAATTCACCGCCCGAGCGCCCCTCGAGGTGCCCGAATCTTTAAGCCCAGATCGATTTCGTCCGATGACCGTGACGTGATCCCGATTCAACGCCGCTTGGCCATCCGGCGGGCATGTCCCGCGAGCGCTACGACCTCACCCTCATCGACCGGGGCGTGCGAGTTCGTGCGCGTTGATCCGCTCCTCAGAATCCGCGCGTCGGGAGGGGCGGCACGGTGACGACGATGCCGTGGCGCAACCCCACCTGGGCACATACGCCCGAGCATGTGCCGCCCGTGCGATCGACAGGCCCATTGCGGATTCACACCCTCGGCGACTTCGTGGTGCTGCGCGATGGGGCGTCCGTCGAACTCGGTCAGCACCAGGCCCGCGACCTGATGGCGATGCTGATCTGCGCCCAGGGGCCGGTGCATCGCGACAAGTTGATCGAGTGGTTGTGGCCACATCTGCCCGAAGAGCGCGCAGTGTCGACGTTGT
>JADGPF010000009.1 GCA_017882585.1 Thermoleophilia bacterium | reverse complement strand
TCGTCGCGGGATGCCAGCTCGTTGGCGGTCCGCCAGCTTGTCGCTGCGCCCCCCGGCAGACCTCGCGGTTGTGGTCGTCGTCCCACGGGGTGCCGTCGCCGACGGTCTCAGCGTACCCGCTGCCGACCGCACCCGGATGGGTGACGCAGCTCGACGCTACCGGCGGCGCGGGGGCGGGTGCAGGCGGTGCAGACGACGTGGTAGCCGTGCGCGTCACGGTCCGCGGTACCGGCGCGGGGGCTGGCACAGGCGCGTGCGGTGTGGACGGGGCAGTTGTCGGAGTGGGTACCGCCACCGACGCACCGGCGGGAGCTGACGAGCTGCCGCAGTCCGAGAGCACCCCGACGCCCAAGGCGAGCACGGCAACGCAAGCGGTCAGCTTCGCGTTCACCGCTTCCCGGCGCGGCGGAAGGTGCTGCTCCGAAGCGCAGTGAGGGCGGTCGCGAGACCCGCGCCGCTTCCAATGGATCGAGTCTCGGACGGCGGGCGGGCTATCGCCGCGCCACGCAACCACCGGGAACGGCGCGAATCGCGCGGTACGTGCCTGGCCCACATCCCGGCATTTCATGCCGTTCTGTGCCGCGTTGGTCATCAGAACTAGTGGGCTCGCGTACACTCGAACGGTGTCCGCCGATGCGCAGCTCACCTCGCCCACTCCGCTGCCCCGGGCAGTCGATCTCGCGACTCTCATCGCGTCGGTGCTCGCCGGCCGCGAGCGCACCGTCCTGGACCGTCCCGGCCGGTCCGCGGCCGTCCTGTTGTCGATCTATGACCGGGGCGGTCGTCCGCACATTATTCTCACCAAGCGGACGTCGACGCTACCCGCCCACCCGGGTCAGGTCAGCCTCCCCGGAGGTCAGCAGGATCCCGAGGACCGCGACCTCAGGATGACCGCGCTGCGTGAGACCCAGGAGGAGCTCGGCATCGACCCAGCGGCGATCGAGATCATCGGCGAGCTGGACGATGTCGCCACGTTCCAGTCGCAGTTCATCGTCACCCCGGTCGTTGGCGTGATGCGCACCGCTCCGGCCACGCACCCAAACCCGGCCGAGATCGACCGGGTGATCGAGGTACCCGTCGCCAACATCCTCGCACTCGACGCCGCGCTCCCGTCGGACCCGACGCTGCGCGACCTGCGCTACCCGCTGGACGGAGAAGACGTCTGGGGTGCCACCGCCCGGATCCTGCGCAGCTTTGCCGAGGTCGCGCGGGTGGCGATCGCACATGCGGGCGAGTAGGCCGGCGCCGCATGCCGGCGCTCGCGCTGTTGGCGCGTTAGTGGCCCGCGCTCGGCGGCAGAACCAGCGAGGCTCGCGGCGGGAGGTCAACGGGACCCTCACCGGGCTGCCCGTCCACGGCGAGTTCGTCCAGGCGCCAAAGGTGGCGGGCGAGCTCCGGCTGGCGCGGATGATCCGCCGGGAGCGCTGCGGAGTACTCGGCGACGCGTGCGCGGATCTGCAAGGCGAAGTGGGGCACCGCGGCACCGACGAGCATCGCCAGCTCGTCTTCGGACGGGATTCCGTAGATGCGCTCGAGCACGGTCACGCTGCGAAGGCTACCAGGCGCCATGATCGGAGCCCAATGACCTATTGCGTTCGTGATGGCTCGCGCCGACGGCTATCATTACCGGCAATGTCCCGCGCCCGGCCGGAGCACCCATGGCGATGAGGGACGACGACAAACTGGTTCGGCAGCTGTCGCTCGTGGCCTTCTTGATGTCGCAGCAGCGACCCGTCACCGCCGACGAGATTCACGAGTCCGTCGAGGGCTACGGCGGGATGAGCGACCAGGCATTCCTGCGCCGGTTCTACGCGGACCGCGGCGAAATCGAGGCCATGGGGCTCAAGCTGGCCGTCGAACGGCCAACCGACGACCCGTTTCAGGGAGACCTCTACGCGCTCCCGCCGGAGAACTACTACCTCCCGCAGATCGACTTCGATCAGCGCGAGCTCTCGGCCCTGCATACGTGCCTGTACCTGCTGGAGGGCCAGTTTGCTTATGCCGAGCCGCTACGGCTCGCGCTTCAGCACCTCACGCTGGGCCGACCGAGCCCGCTCGATGACCACGCGGCGCGCACCGTGTCGGTGAATCTGCTCGGCGGTGACTATTCGCCCGAGGTCGCCGCGCATCTGTCGAAGATCGAGTCGGCGATCAGCCGGCGCAAGACGATCCGCTTCACGTACTACTCGATCGGGCGCGACGAGCGCTCTGACCGCGAGGTCGACCCGTACTCGCTGCTGTACCTCGGCGGCAACTGGTACATGGTCGGCTACGCACACGAGCGCGAGGCCACGCGAATCTTCCGCTTGTCCCGCATCGAAGGACGCATTACCTTCAAGACGCGCGCCGAGCATGACTTCGCCGCGCCGCGCGACTTCGACGTCTCCCGTTATCGCGACCGCGCGCCGTGGCAGCTTGACGGCGACCGCCGCGAGGCGACCATCGTCCTCTCGCCGATCGTGGCGTGGTGGGTGGAGCAGATGTTCGGCACCTACGGCACGTGTGAGTTGCATGACGACGGTTCGGGGTTGTTCACCACCGAATTTACCTCTGCGACGGCGCTTTTGACTTGGGTTCTCAGTCTCGGCACCCACGCCGAGATCATCGGCCCGGACGATCTGCGCCGCGCGGCCCACGAGGCACTGCTGAACGTCGCGGCACGGCACACGAAGATGCCGACGATCGCCCCGCCGGTCCCCCCGGACCCCGAGGCGGAGGCCGAACCCGCGCCGGCGGATCGGTCGGCCATCGCACCGGACAAGGTCGTGCCGGCCGAGCGCTTCGCGCGCCTGCTGGCCTTGATGACCCAGCTGCTGGCCGCCTGCGGCGACGCGACGCACACCACCGTCCCGGTGAGCGAACTGCGCACGGCGCTCAACATCGACCGCAAGGTCCTCGATGAGGACCTCACCCTGCTCAACCTCATCAACTTCGGCGGCGGCTGCTACGCGCTGTACGCCAAGATCGAGGGTGACGTGGTCGCGGTGACCCGGGAGACCTACGGGGATCGCTTCGCGCGGCCCGCACGGCTGTCCCCGCTGGAGGCCAAGGCCTTGTTGTGGGCGCTGGAGTTCATCGGGGACCGGCTCCCGGTCGAAGCCGACCACGCGTTGACCTCTGCACGGGGCAAGGTCGAGCAGGCGATCGGCGCCGACAACCTGCCCGAGGTCGAGATCGGACGCGTCCAGAACGCGAATGCCGCTGTCTCGATGGCGATCAACCATGCGCTGCGCGATGACCGCAAGCTCGAGATCGAGTACTGGACCGAGACGCGCGGCACACTGAACACCCGCACCATCGAGCCGCACCTGCTGGTCAATGCGCGGGACGCGTGGTACCTGGTCGCCTTCTGCCATCGAGCCAATGATCAACGCACGTTCCGCGTCGACCGCATCCGCAGCGCCACCGTTCTCGCGGCGCGCTTCGCTCGGCGTGCGGAGATCATGGCCTCGGGTCCCTACCTGCCCTTCGGCGACCGCGCCGAAGGCGCCGAGGCGATCGCACAGAGCGCGTCGGTCTGGTGCAGCGCAGGTCTCGCACGCTGGATGATCGAGGAGCACCCGTCCTGGGAGCGGCACGCCGACGGATCGGTGATCGTCGAGATCCCGTACGCCAGCCAGGAATGGATGGTCAAAGAGGTGCTCAAGCACCAGGGTGACGCCGTGCTGCTCGAGCCCGCCCTCCTTCGCGCGACAATCGCCCAGAAGGCCGAGGCGATCGCGGCCCGGTACGCCGTCCCGGTCCACGGCTCAACGGCCGCCGCACGCTAGGCCCGACACACGAAATCAGGCCCATGGAATTCGATCACATCGCACGCCAAGTTCCCGACATCGCCGCAGCCGTGGATTGGTATCGCCAGATGATGCCGGCGACCGAAGTGCTCTACCAGGACCCCACCTGGGCGCTGATCGAGGCCGACGGTGTCCGACTGGCGTTCGTCACCGCCTCCCAGCATCCGGACCATCTGGCCTGGCGGGTGACCAACGCGGAGCTCGACCGCATGGCGGTCGCCCGCCGCGTCGAGATCCGTCTGCACCGCGACGCGAGTCGGAGCTTCTACATCGATGGGCCCGGTGCGACGGTGATAGAGATCGTCGCGTATCCGAACGACGAGCGCCCCTAGCGCGCCACGACCGGCGCCGGCGAGCCGAGGGCATCCTCAAACGCAGCGTAGGCGGCGCTGGCAAACGATCGTCGGTGGATCGGCGCCGGCCCGTACCGGGCGATCGCCGCGCGGTGACGCGGGGTCGCGTACCCCATGTGCTCGTCGAACCCGTACTCCGGGTAGCGAGCCGCGAGCTCACGCATCGTGCGATCGCGGGTGACCTTCGCGATGACGGACGCCGCCGCGATCACCGCGCTGGTGCGGTCGCCGCCGACAATTGCGCGGTGCGACACCGCGGCCCCCCCAAGCGCGAACCCGTCGACCAGGCAGACTCCCGGCGCGGGATCCAGCCGCCCGAGCACGGCCGCCAGCAGCCGCAGGTTTGTCCGATGCAGACCATCGCGGTCAATTGTCGAGGGGTCGGCGTGCGCCACGACGACCTGCTCGGCAATGCCCCAGATGGCCTTCGCCAAACGGTCGCGCACGGCCGGGCTGAGTCGCTTGGAGTCGTCGAGATCACCGAGCGCGCGGCGCTCGGACCGCGTCAGGCGCGCCAGGTCGATGCACACGCTGGCCGCAACCAACGGCCCCGCCAGGCAGCCACGACCCGCTTCGTCGGCCCCGGCCACGCGCGCCGCACACCGGCGATCGTGCGCAAACAAGCGGGTGGCGGGGCGCTGCGACCCACCGGCACGGGTCACCCGCGGCGCGGCTAGGACTTGGTGGGCTGCGCCGTCCGCTGCTTCTCGCGGATACGGGCCTTCTTGCCGACCTTGCCGCGCAGGTAGTAGAGCTTCGCCCGGCGGACATCGCCCTCCATCACGCGCTCGATGCGCTCGATCTTGGGCGAGTGCACAGGAAACGTGCGCTCGACGCCGACGCCGAAGCTCTGCTTGCGGACGGTGAACGTCTCACGGCTCGTCGAGCCCTGACGCTTGATGACGGTGCCCTCGAAGACCTGCACGCGCTGCCGCTGACCCTCGATCACGCGGAAGTGCACGCGGACGGTGTCGCCGGGCTTGAACTCGGGCAGGTCATCTCTCAGCTGCATGCGCTCGAGGCTCTCGATCACGCTCATGTGGGATGACCTCCGGGTCAGGGCAAAACGACGGCTACCCTATCACGCCGCGCGTCGGTTTCACGACATCCTGCCGGGTGCCGGGCCCTGGTGGGCCTCCCGCCAGCGCGCGACCGCCCCGTGATCGCCGGACAACAGCACATCCGGGACCGACTCGCCGAGGAACTCGGCCGGACGCGTGTAGTGCGGGTACTCGGTCCCGCCTGCAAGCGTGGGCGAGAACGACTCGTGCTCGAGACTCGCCTGATTCCCCAGGGCACCCGGCAGACGGCGACCGACCGCGTCAACCACCGCCATGGCCGGGATCTCGCCGCCCGCCAGGACGTAGGGTCCCATGCAGATCGCATCGCTCGCCAGCAGCACGTGCACGCGCTCATCGAAGCCCTCATAACGGCCGCACAGCAGCGTGATCGCGGGCGCATCGGCGAGCTCGCGCACGACGCCGTCGGTGAGCATCCGCCCACGCGGGCTCAACACGATCACCGGCCGCTGCGTGCGGATCCGGGTGGCCGGCAGCCCGTAGACGGCCTCGAGCGCAGCGGCCACGACATCGACGCGCACGACCATCCCGGGACCACCCCCGTAGGGGCTGTCGTCCACCTGACCGGCCGAGAGCGGCGTGTAGTCGCGGTAGTTGAAGGCCCGCAGGTCGAGATCCGCGTTCGTCAGGTGCCGGGGGCGCCGCATCCAGTCGAACCACTCGGGAAACAGCGTGAACACGTCAACCTGCATCGCGGCCACCCCCGCCGCCGGCATCGGATCCCGCGAGCGGGTCGATCAGCCCGGCGCGCAGCTCGATCCGTCGAGCGGCCAGGTCGATGGCGATCACCGCGTCGCGTGTGAACGGCAGCAGCACCGATGCGCCCTCGGCCCCAACGACATCCAGGACGTCGTTGGCCGGACCGTTGATCACGTCCCGCACCGTGCCGATCGCACGCCCATCGACGACGACGCTGGCACCGAGCAGGTCCCGGACATAGAACTCATCCGGCGTAACGGAGTCAGGCAGACGTGCGGCATCGATCGAGATCGTCCCGCCGCGCAGCGCATCCGCGTCCGCGCGATCCGCCACAGCGTCGAAGCCGATCAGCAGGTCCGCGCCGGCCGGGGCCTGCGAGACCAGCGCAAGGTCGTGGATCCGCCCGTCGCGGTCGGTCACCGTTACATGCTCGCCTGCCGGCAGGCCGGCGAGCGTCGGCCCGGTCGCGCGCGCGCGGACCATGCCGTGCAGACCATGGGCCCGCGTCACGACCCCGATGATGACCGCCTCCCCCACCGTCGCGTGAACGCGGACGGCGCTAGTCGACGATCTCGAGGCTGACGCGTACCCCGGAACGGAACGCCGCCTCACGAACGATGAGCCGCAGCGCCCGGGCGATCCGGCCGCCTCGACCGATGACCTGGCCGAGGTCCTCGGGTGCGACGAATAGGTTGAGCACCGTCGTCTCCCCCTGCGCGTCGGACTCGACGCGAACCTGGTCGGGATGGTCCACCAGCCCCTTGGCGAGGGCGGTCACCATGTCCACCAGCCCCACCGTCGGCGCCTCGCTCACCCGCGCGCCTCGACGATTTTGATCAGCTTGGTCACGGCGCTGGACGGCTGGGCACCGTTGTCGATCCAGTGGTGCGCCCGATCCAGATCGACCTCGACGATCGACGGATCGAACTGCGGGTTGTAGCGACCGATCGTCTCGATGTTGCGCCCATCACGGGGTGAGCGCGAATCCGCGACAACGACCCGGTAGATGGGGTTTTTCTTGCTGCCCACGCGGGCGAGCCTGATCTTGACCACGATGCTCCTTGAGTGTCTTACGTACCGAGGGCCGGCGGCATCGGCGGCATGCCGCCCTTGCCAAACCGCTTCATCATCTTGCGCATCTGCTTGAACTGCGCCAACAACTGGTTGACTTCCTGCACCGACGTCCCGCTGCCGCGCGCGATGCGCTGCCGCCGGCTGCCGTTGATCGTGTCTGGACGCCGACGCTCGCTTGGCGTCATGCTGGAGATGATGGCCTCCAGACGATCGAGCTGCCGATCGTCGACCTGGAGGTCACGCCCCTTCATTGCAGTCTTGAACCCGGGAACCATACCGAGTAATTGCCCGATGGGACCCATCTTGCGTATCTGGCGCAACTGGTCCAGGAAGTCCTCCAGGGTCATTCCCCCGCCGAGGATCTTCTTTTCGAGATCCTTCGCCTGGTCGACGTCAACCGTCTGCTGGGCCCGCTCGATCAGGCTCAGGACGTCCCCCATTCCCAGGATCCGAGACGCCATCCGATCCGGATGGAACGGCTCGAGCGCGTCGATCTTCTCGCCCGTACCGACGAAGTAGATCGGCCGGCCGGTGACCGCGCGCACCGACAGCGCGGCGCCACCACGCGCATCACCGTCCAGCTTGGTCAAGATCACGCCGTCGAACTGGACAGCGTCCTCAAACGCTTGGGCGACCTCGACGGCCGTCTGACCGGTCATCGAGTCGAGCACCAACACGACGGCCGTGGGATGGACCGCGTCCCGCACGCCCACCAGTTCGGCCATCATCGCCTCGTCGATCACCGTCCGGCCAGCCGTGTCGACGATCACCAGATCGCGGACCGCGGCCTTGGCGGCAGCGATGCCGCGCTCGGCGATTCCGACCGCGTCGGCCACACCGTCCTCGCGATGAACCGGAATCCCCAATTGCCCGCCGAGGACCGAGAGCTGTTCGGCGGCAGCAGGGCGGTGCACGTCGCAGGCAACCAGCATCGGCGCGCGGCCCTGCTGTTGGTAATAGCGGGCCAACTTGGCCGAACAGGTCGTCTTGCCCGACCCCTGCAGCCCCGCCATCAGGATCACCGTCGGCGGGCGCGGCGCGACTGGCATGTTCACGCTCGCGCCGCCCATGAGCTTCGCGAGTTCTTCGTTGACGATCTTGACGACCTGCTGGTCCGGGGTCAGCGATGTCATGACCTCGGCGCCGCGCGCGCGCTCACCGATCGCACCAGTGAGTTGCTTGACCACCGGCAGGCTGACATCCGCCTCGAGCAGGGACAGGCGAATCGCCCGCATCGCCTGGTCGATATCGGCGTCCGTCAGCTTGCCCCGGCCGCGAAGGCCGGAGAAGACGCTCTGGAGCTTGTCAGAGAGAGTGTCGAACATGCGTCGTCGTCGCGGTCGCCGGACCGCGCACCCGGCGGAGTTTACCGGGGCGGGTCCACGCGCGCGATCGCGGCCGTGTTAGCCCGCGTCGCCCGAGGCGAAGATCGCCTGCGCGTAGGCGGCGGCGTCGAACGGCTGCAGGTCCTCAAGCTTCTCGCCGACGCCGATGAGCTTGACCGGAAGGCCTAGCTCACGGTTGATCGCGACGGCGATCCCACCTTTGGCAGAGCCGTCGAGTTTGGTGACGATCACCCCGGTCAGGGGTACCGCTTCGCCGAACAGACGCGCCTGGCTGAGTCCGTTCTGGCCCGTGGTCGCGTCAAGCACGAGCAGCGTTTCGTGCGGCGCGTCCGCGGCGGCCTTCCCGACAACCGCGTGGACCTTGCGCAGTTCCTCCATCAGGTTGTGCTGGGTCTGTAAGCGACCGGCCGTATCGATCAGCACGACGTCCGCCCCGCGCGCGCTGCCCGAGACCACGGCGTCGAAGGCGACCGCGCCGGGATCGGCTCCCGGGCCCTGGCGTACGAGCTGGGCACCCGAGCGGTCGGCCCAGATCGCCAACTGGTCGATCGCCGCGGCACGAAATGTGTCGGCCGCCCCAATGACAACCTGCTGGCCCAGTTCGCTGAGCCGATGGGCCAGCTTGCCGACCGTGGTCGTTTTGCCGCTGCCGTTGACCCCGACGACCAGAATCACCGTCGGCTTGGCGCCGATCGGGATGCGGGGCGGCTCCGGTGTCATCTGCAGGGTCACGGCATTCGCCAGCCCGGCGGCGATCTCGCTGCGATTGACGATACGGCCCTGCTGCGCCGCGTCGCGCAGCGCGTCGACGAGCGCCAGCGAGGCGTCCATCCCGCAGTCGGCGCCGATCAGCGCCTCTTCGAGTTCGTCCCAGGTCTCACGCGTGATCAAACCCGGCGCGAACACACCCGCCAGCTGTGGGGAGATCGCCTGTCGGGGCTTGGTGAGACTCTCCTTGAACCGCGAGAACAGCCCCCGGCGGCGCGTCTCCCGCTCTGCTTCGGCTGGCGGTACGGCGATGTCGAACAGTTCCGCCCAGAGCGCCCGGTCGTCGCCGGCATCGCTCACGCACGGCCGCCCTGGATCGCCTTCAGCTGACGCCGCACCAGGGGTCGCGCGGCCCCGGCCAGATTCTCACCGAGCCGGCGCGAAACGACCTGGGAGACGCCATCGTGGCCCATCGTCACCCCAAACAAGGTGTCGGCAATCTCGACCGTCGGCTGTTGGTGGGTGATCAACACGAACTGGGTCTCTTGTGCGAGACGTCGCACAAGCGTCAGGAATCTCCGCAGATTGGTGTCGTCCAGTGCGGCCTCGACCTCGTCGAGCAGGTAGAAGGGCGCCGGACGGGTCATCGCAATCGCCATGCAGAACGCCAGCGCGATCAGGGACCGCTCCCCGCCGGACATCATCGCGAGCGGGCGGGCGCGCTTGCCCGCCGGGACCACCTGGATCTCGATACCCGGGTCGTCGTCGTCGGACTCGACGGTCTCGAGCCGCCCCTGGCCGCCCGGAAACAACACCGCCACTGCCTCGTGGAACCGCTGTTGGACGACGTCGAAGACCTGCTGGAAACCGTCGGTCACCGCGTCGTCGAGCCCCTGCATGTGGGCCGCCAGATCCGCCGCGGCGGCCTCGAGATCCGCGACCTGCTCGGTGATTTCGGCGGTCCGCTCCGAGGTCTCCTCGAACTCGGTGTTCGCAAGCTCGTTCACCGCCCCGACCATCCGCCGACGACGCTCCATGTCGTCGATCTCGCGCGCCTGGGATTCGGGATCGCGTTCGGGATCGCGTTCGGGATCGTTCGCCGCCACCTCGGCCACCTGGTGTGGACCCATCAGTTCATCGGCACGCGCCTGTGCGGCCGCGAGGGCCAGCTCGGCACCGTGCAGCGCATCGACGGCACCGGACTTCGTCGCTGTTGCTGTCTCGTGGCGAGCCCGTGCCGCACCCACCGTCTGCTCGGCGTCGCCGACCTGGTGCTGGTTGTCGTCCAGCGCGTCGCCGAGACGTGCGGCCCGCACGGCGAGCGCGTCGCCAACGCGGTCGAGCACGCTCACGGCATGCTCGGCGCCGGCGAGATTGATCACCTGTTCAGGCGCCCCGACGCGACCCTCGATCAGCCGCAGCCGTTCGTCGGCCTCGGCTGCAGCCAGCGCCGCGGCCGCGTGCTCGGCGTGACACCGCGCGCCCGCCAGTTCGACGACGGCGAACGCATCGTGCTCGGCCGCGCACGCCGCGACGCACGCGCCGCCCGCCGCGACGGCATCCTCAACCGCGCGATCGGCCGCGTCGGCCGCGTCGCGAAGCCGCGCCCACGCGCCGACCAGATCCGTGAGTTCGGCGCGCGCGCCATCGAGCGCCGCGGTCGCATCGGCGCGTTCGACGCTCGTCCGCTCTGCCTGCGCGCGTGCGACGCCAAGCGCGGTTGCGGCATTCGCCGCCGCGCGCTCCGCGGCCCGACGCCCGGCGCGCACACGAGCCGCCGCGTCGGATGCCCGGCGGCGGGCGTCCTGTGCTGCTGCGAGGGCGGTGTCCGCCGCGCCGAGCCGGGCGACCGCGACACGGTGCTCGGCCTGGACGGCCCATTCGCTGGCCGTGCGCAGCCGGATTCCCTGGGACGGGCGCCACGCGTCGCCGCTGGGCGTCACGAACAGGCCCGTGGCGTCCTCCGGGACCGTGCCCAGGTCCTCGACCAGCCACGTGCCCGCCAGGACGCGTGCGAGGTGCTCGCGCATGGCTGGATCACACCCAACCACGAGCTCGGCAAGCGGGCGCCCCGCCGGAGCGGACATGCGTGCCGGGGTCGCCGAGGTCGGGACCAGCACCGCCGTCGCGCCGGCGTCGAGCAACTCGTCCGCCGAGCTGAACCGGCTGACCGAGGGGGCATCGGCGAGCACACCGAGCGCGGCACCGAATGCCCGCTCGGTTCCGGCGACCACCTCCAGGCCCGCGCCGAGGACGTTGGTCGGCGCATGGGCGGGAGGACGCACGGCCGCGGCCAGCGCCGCGAGCTCGCGGCGGTGTCGCTCGGCCCCGACAACCACCGCCTGTGCGTCCTCATCGGCCGCATCGGCCGCATCGGCACGCGCGCCCCAGCGCGCGGCGCGCTCGGCCGAGATCTCCGCCCGTCGTTCGGCGCGATCAGGCGTCGCGGCGCCGTCACCGTCCCCGAGTCGCGCGAGCCGCGTCGCGGCCTGATCGCGTTCCGCCGTCACGTGGGCGCGGCGGGCGTCCACGCTCGCAAGCGCGCGGCGCGCCTCATCGGCCGCTGCGCGTGTGTCGTCAACGCGCGTCCGGGCGGCGCGCGCGCCGGCATCTGCAGCCTCCCGTCGCGCCGCGGCGGCGGCCACGGCCGTCCGGGCAGCCTCGAGGGCGGCGGCGGCGGCGGCGCATCGGGCATCGGCGTCGGCGACCCGCTTGTTGGCATCGCCGAGGGCCGCGGCGGCGGCGGCTCGCTCGCCCGCATCGCGCGCCACCTTGCCGTGAGCGTCGGCCAGGCGTTCACGTGCAAGCTCGGCGCGCCCGCGAAGGCGCTCGAGCGACGACTGGATTCCGAGGACGAGTTCACGCCCGTGCTCCTGGGTCGCCAGCCGCTCCCGCAGCAGCGTCTCGGCTGCCGTTCGCTCGGTCGCCGCCGCGTCCAACGCGCGCGTCGCCTCATCACGTGCACCGGCGCATCGGGCGACCTCGACAGTCGCGGCGTGTTCCGCGCGCAGCGCGCCGGCGGCGAGGCTCGCAGCCAGCTGCCGACGGGCCGCGGCAATCTGGACATCCAGGTCTGCCGCCCGCGCCGCGGCACGCGCTTGGCGTTCGAGGGTTGCCTGGCGACGGGTCAGCTCGGTGGCCAGGTCCCGTGCCCGATCAAGCCGTTCGGCCACGCGCGACAGCTTGGACTCGGCTCGGCGGCGGCGGCGGCGCGACAGCGCCACGCCGGCGGCCTCCTCGATGACGGCACGCAGATCGCTAGGGCTGGCGGTGCAGACGGCCTCGACCTGACCCTGCCGGATGACGGCCAAGGCGTCGGGGCCGAGCCCGACGGTCCCGAGGGCCTCATGGATGTCCAGCAGGCGACAGGGCCCGCCGTTGAGCTGATACGCCGCCTCGCCGGCGCGCGTCAGCCGTCGGGCGACCTCGGTCTCCGCGGGCTGTTGCGGATCGGCGTGGGCCGGGCTGACGGTCATCCGGACCTCGGCGACGCCCGCCGCAGGGCGGCCCTCGCCGCCCGAGAAGACCACCTCGGCCATCGCCGCGGCGCGCAGGCGAGTCGTACGCTGCTCCCCCATGGACCAGACGATGGCCTCGGCGAGGTTGCTCTTTCCCGAGCCGTTGGGACCGACGATCACGTTGACCCCACGGCCGAACTCCAAGTTGATGGGGTTCGCAAAGGACTTGAATCCGCGGATGTCCAGGCGCCGCAGCATCAGTCGCCCTCGTCCAGGAGGTCGAGCACCGCCGTCGCGGCGGCCCGCTCGGAGGACTGTTTCGAGGTTCCGGTACCGACGGCCACGGCGCCACCAACCGTGACGCGGGTCGTAAACTCGCGACGGTGGGCCGGTCCGTCGATTCTGGCGAGCTCGTAGCGGACTGCGACCCCTGTGCGCGCCGCCAGCTCCTGGAGCGTCGTTTTCGGATCGCGCTGTCCCGGAACGGCCGCAGTCATGGCATCCGCGAACGCCGCCCGTACCGCGTCCGCCGTGACGGACGCACCGAGATCAAGCCATGCCGCGCCGATGACCGCCTCGGTCAGCGCCGCGCGCACGCTCGGCTGGTCGGCGAGTTCGCGGCTGTGCTCGGGCGCGACCGCCCGGAGCTGCTCATGCAGGTTGGCCGCCATCCCCACGCGGGCGCACATCTCCCGATCGACGACGGTCTGGCGCATCCAAGCGAGGTCGCCCTCCGACGCCAGTGGGTGCCGGCGCATCAGTTCCTCGGTGACGACCAGCTGAAGCACGCTATCGCCGAGGAACTCCAGGCGCTCATATGAGTCGGTGCGATCGTTCACCCACGATCGGTGGGTCAGCACCTGACGCCGGCGCGCTGGACCGAGCTGCGGAAGTAACTCGGCCAGCGTCGACAACGGGATCGCGTCAGATGGCGTGGGCGACCACGTAGTCGACCGCCTCCCCGACCGTGGAGATCTTCTCCGCGTCCTCGTCGGGAATCTTCAGCTTGAACCGGTCTTCCATCTCCATGATGAGTTCGACCAAGTCCAGCGAGTCCGCATTGAGGTCCTCTTGAAACGAGGACGCCTCAGTGACCTCGGACGCATCGACGCCAAGCTGCTCAACAAGGATGGCGCGAAGCTCCTCGACGACTTGTGCTCGGTCCACGTCTCTCCCTTTCGTGACGACCGCGCGGCGCAGCAGCGCCTTGCGTTCGTGGAACTTACCAATGAGTTCGGACATCCCGCGGTACGGGAGTCGCCGCCTGGAATCCTACGCAGGCGCCGAGGCCGGCGGAGCGGCGAGCTCTGCCGTGAGGCGCCCGACGACGTCCTCGCGCGCGCCCCGCGCCGCGGTGTGAATCGCGTTGACAACGGCGGTCGGGCTGGCTGAACCGTGTCCGATGACCGCCAAGCCTTGCACGCCGAGCAGGATCGCACCTCCGACCCCCTCGGGGTCGAGGCGATGGCGCATCCGCCGGATCGATGGCCGTACGAGCAAGCCACCGATGCGGCCGACAAGCGTCTCTGACACGGCACCGCGGATCTCGGCGAACAGGAACTCTGCCGAGCCCTCGTAGAGTTTGAGCGCAACGTTACCGGTGAACCCGTCGGTGACCACGACACGAGCGGTCCCGCGCGGGATATCCCGCCCCTCCACGTTGCCGATGAACCCGGGGGTCTGCTGCAGTAGCGGAGTCGCCTGCTGGACAAGCTCGCTGCCGCGGCCCTCCTCCTCGCCGATCGACAGCAGTCCAACCTTCGGGGCCGGATCGCCGAGTACCCCCTGGGCAAACAGGCGACCCATGATGGCGAACTGCAGCAGGTGCTCCGGGCGCGCGTCCGCATTCGCGCCGGCGTCAACCAGCACGATGAAACCGGCTCGGCTCGGTAGGACGACGGCAATCCCGGGGCGCTGAACGCCCTTGATGCGGCGCATGTGCAGCGTCGCAGCGGCCATCATCGCGCCGGTGTGCCCCAATGACACCGCGCCCTGGGCCCGTCCGTCGCGCACGAGCTGGCAGGCCACGACAACCGAGCTCTCGGGCTTGGACCGCACCGCACGGGCGCCATCCTCGCTGGAGAACACCTTGTCGGGCGCGTGGACGACCTCTACGAAGGCAGCGCCCGGCAGCGCAGTCAGCGCGTCGAGGCGCGGAGCGAGCGCGTCTCGGTCCCCAACCAGCAGGACGCGCAGGTTGGGCCCTGCCACATCGACGGCGCCCTGTACGGTCACATCCGGAGCCCGGTCGCCCCCCATGCCATCCAGGGCGACCACGATCTCACGATTCATGGGTCGCACGCCCTCCGGGTCGCGGGGGCCGCCGGCGCAGTGTTAGTCGCGGACTTCGACGACTTGCCGTCCGCGGTACTGGCCGCAGACCCCGCACACCCGGTGGGGCCGGGTCGGCGCACTGCAATGCGGGCAGCGACCGATGCGATCCGCCTCGATTGCGTGGGTCGCACGTCGCGTGTCGCGACGTTGACGGGAGGTCTTGCGCTTCGGAACAGCCATGTCGCTCCTACCGGTGTGCCGCCCACGGCCAATCGGACGGCCGGACGGTCGTAGACCGCGGAAGGGTACCGCCCGAGCGCCCTGTGCCGCAACCCCCTCGGGTGCGATTGGGTCATCGCGATCGCCGTCGATGTCAGTTCGGCCGGGCTTGGTCGTCCTCGCGTGGGCCCTCCGTGGACAGGCGCGCCGCGAGGTCCGCCAGCGCCGACCAGCGCGCATCTGATGCCGGTGGCGGACACGCACACGGGCCCGCATTCAGGTTCGCCCCGCAGGTCACGCACATGCCGGCGCAGCCCTCCTCGCACAAGATCGCCGGCGGCAGCGCTTCGGCGACGGCGTCGCGTGCCCACTGCGCCACCTCGAGCACTTCGCCACGGAGGTAGAGACTCGTCATCTCGGGGTCGTCGGCACCGTCGATCGCGACCTCGCTGGCGTCGACGATGACATCGGGATGGGCCGGTTCGAGACACCGCCAACACGGGCCGACGACGACAAGGCGGCCGCGCAGGCGGAAATGCCATCCGTTGATGAGCTGTACGACCTCGAGGCTTAGACGCGGAGCGTCAGGTTCGGCGCGGTACTCCTGGCCGCCGATCTGCAGCGGGGCGATTGGGACCGTGACCTCAAGCGCGCAGGCTCCGCCCGGCGGGAGATCGAGCCCGTGGAGGTCGAGCTCGGCCAGCCGTTCGACCTCGCCAAGTCGGCCCGCACCGCGGGCGGACCCGCTTCGCTGGCGGGCAGCCGGCCGTCGATCCATCCCTAGTCGGCGCCCTGCTCCTGCGCCCCGTCGTCCTCAAGCGCGTCCGACTTGCCCTGCAGCCGCTCGCGACCGCGCTGGACCGCTTTCATGAACTTGCCGAGGTTCACCTCAAGCGTGCCAAGGACCTCGTCGGCGTAGTCCTCTGCTCCCAAGCGGACCTCGCGCTCACGCTGTCGTGCCGCCTCAAGCATGTCCTGCGCCTCGCGCTCGGCCTGACGGACGACTTCCTGCTGGGACACCTCGTGCTGCACACGCTCACGCGCCTCGGCAAGCATGCGATCGGCTTCGCGCCGGGCCTCGGCAAGCATCTCCTGGCGTTCCTTGACGATCCAGCGCGCCTGCTTGACCTCTTCGGGGATCGTGGAGCGCATCTCGTCGAGCAGCTCGAAGATGGCCTCCCGGTCGATGCGGACCTGATCGGTCAACGGGACCGGACGTGCATTGTGGATAAGGTCATCCAACTTATCGATCAGCTCAAGTACGTCCACGCAAACTCCTCATTCCGTCATCCCCCCGTTGGTCGCAACGGACTCGCCGACGCCAACCGTGGGCTTCGCTCGCGCAGGGCCCGCGCCACGTGCGCAGGCACCCATGCCTCGACATCACCACCCCAAGCGGCCACTTCCCGAACGCCGCTTGAGCTAATGAAGCTGAAACGGGGCGAGGCCGGAAGGTACACCGTCTCAAGCTCTGGCGCGAGATGTTTATTAATTTGGGCCATTTGGAACTCGTAGTCAAAATCGGAAATGGCCCGCAGTCCCTTGACCACCGCGTGTGCGCCGATCATGCGTGCGTGATCGGTCACCAGCTGACCCAGCGGCTCCACCCGGACGTTGTCGAGTTCCATATCGCGCACCGCGTAACGCACAAATGCGATCCGCTCATCGGTCGAGAACATCGCCTGCTTCTTGAACGACCCGTCGGTGACCGCGACGACGACCTCGGAGAAGATCCGCGCGGCGCGGGCGATGACGTCCATATGTCCGAGGGTGACCGGGTCATAGGTCCCTGGGCACATCGCGACGCGCGCGTCAGGACTCACCCGTCACCCCCGCGCCCCGCACCCGCAAGATACTCACCCGGGTGGACCCGTAACTTCGATCGCTGCGGTCGATCACGCGGATGCCATCCGTTGTCGGGACAGGGCCCTGAGCAGGTCCTTCAAGTATGACTGTCGCATATTCGGCCAACAACGGCGCGAGCGCGCCGGCGATGGTCGAGGAAACGCCTGCAACTACGCTATATGGGGGGTCGATCAGGCACAAGTCGTAGATCGCCCCCCGCGTCGCCTCCTGCGATAATGCGATCGACCAGTCCCGCACCACCACGCGGGCCGATTCCGTGAGTGCGAGTGCGGCCAGGTTGGCTCGGATGCATGCCGCGGCCTCAGGAGCGCCCTCGACGAACGTCACGCTCCGCGCGCCCCGCGAGAGCGCCTCGATCCCCATCGCACCCGAGCCCGCAAACAGATCGAGCACCCGAAGGTCGGTGCAGTCGCCGATGATCGAGAAAATCGCCTCGCGGACTCGGTCCGACGTGGGACGGGTTGCCGCGCCACGCGGAGCCCGCAGGCGCCGCCCCCGATGGGTTCCTGCGATCACGCGCATCCCGCTACGCCTCCAACAGACGGGGGATCGCGGCAAAGCGCGCCTCGACGGCACGACGCAACAACAGGTGTTCCGGGCGTGTCATATCGGGGTCGCCGCGCAACAGGCGCCGGGCGATCTGGCGCGCCTGCGCGAGCTCGCGTCGATCCCGCGTGAGCCGAGCGAATCGCAGGTCCGTCGGGCCCGCCTGCCGGAGCCCGAGCATCGAGCCCTCGCCGCGGATCTCCAGATCGAGTTCGGCGAGGCGAAACCCGTCCCCGGTCTGCGTGAACGCCTCGAGACGCCGCATCCCGTCGTCGGTGGCGGGCTCGCCGAACACGATGCATTGCCCCGGACGCGCACCTCGGCCCACCCGTCCACGCAGCTGGTGCAGCTGCGCGAGCCCGAAGCGATCGGCCCCTTCGATCACGATGATGCTTGCGTTGGGGACGTCGATGCCGACCTCGATCACGGTCGTGGCGACCAGCACATCGGTGTCGCCGCGCGCGAAGGCGGCCATCGCAGCGCGCTTGGCGTCGCTCTTGAGCGCACCGTGCACGAGCCCGACGGCGAACTCGGCGAACGGCCCCGAACGCAGTCGCTCGGCTTCCGCGGTCGCAGCCTTCGCTTCCGCCGAACCACCTTCATCGACCAGCGGACAGATCACATAGGCCTGAAACCCCTGGCGCAGTTCGGCGCGGACCTCCGCGTAGGCGTCATCACGCTCGGTCTCGCGGACCCAGCGGGTGGCCACCGGCCCGCGCCCGGCAGGCCGGCCGCGGATCGTTGAGACCGCGAGTTCGCCGTATGCCGTCAGCGCGAGAGTTCGCGGAATCGGCGTTGCAGTCATGTACAGGATGTGCGCGGCCCGCCCGGTGGCGTCGAGTGCCCGCTCGGAAAGGGCATGCCGCTGCTCGACGCCGAAGCGATGCTGTTCGTCGACGATCACCAGCCCAAGATCATGAAACGCCACCCCCTCCGACAAGAGCGCCTGCGTGCCGACGACGATGCCGGCCGTGCCCGTGCGGATCGCCATCAGCCGCCGATCGCGCTCTGCGGTCGCAACCTTGCCCGTCAGCAGGACCGGGGTAATCCCGGCGGGCGCAAGCAGCGCGTCCAACGTCTGAAGATGCTGCTCGGCGAGCGTCTCGGTGGGCACCAGCAGCGCCGCCTGTGCCCCGGTCTCCAACGCCTGGCACATCGCCAGGGCCGCGACCAGCGTCTTGCCCGAGCCGACGTCGCCCTGCAACAGGCGTCGCATGGGCACCTCCCGGCGCAGGTCCCGGCCGATCTCCCGCAGGGTGCGCTCCTGATGCACCGTGAGCGCGAATCGCAGCGCGCCCCTCACCCGTTGCGCCGTCTCGCCGGTTCCGCCCAGACGCGGCGCGGGACGCTCGTGGGCCTCCTGGCGGCGGAGCAACAACAGGCCCAGCTGAAGCTCGATGTACTCCTGGATCACCAGACGGCGGCGTCCCCGGCGGACGTCGCCGGCCGCACGCGGGAAGTGCACGGACATCAGGGCGTCGGGGTAGGACATCAGACCCAGCCGATCGCGGATCCACGCGGGCAGCAGCTCGGGTGCGGTGGCGGCAAGCGCCCGCGCCCGGTCGACGAGCTCGCGAATCCGCACCGACGGCAGCGCCTCGGTGGCCGTGTATACGGGGACCAAGCCCGTCGTATGTAAACCCTCGGATCCGCCGGCGCCTACGAGCTCATACGCCCGCACCGTGATGGATCGTGGAGCCCCGGCCCCGATGGTCCCACGGATCATGAGCTGGTCCCCGGGTGAGAGCGCGCGCAGCAGGTGCCGCTGGTTGAACCACACCGCCTCGAGTCGACCCGTCGCGTCGCCGACCAAGGCCCGCACGGTCACCAAGCCTCTCCGGCGCGTCGGCGCCATCCGAATCGAATGAAGTTCCACCCGCACGGTGACTTCCTGGCCCATCACGGCCTGGGCGACCGGCGTCGCCGCGCCGTAGCGCTCGTAGCGAAACGGCACATGCAGGAGCAGATCGCCGACGCTGACCAGTCCAAATGTCGCCGCGCGCTGTGCCTGTGCAGGCCGTATACCGGGCACGCGGCCGACCGGGGCCCACCACCAGCGGGGGTCGGGGCGGCGTCGGGGAGCCTCCCCAACCAGCTCTGGACGTCCGGCGAACGGTCGGGCCGGTAACATGGTTGCGGTCACCTACCCATTACCTGCATAATTGCGCGCTGTGCCGTACCGGCCTCCGCGGGGCGGGCGACATAGGCAACTCTACGGCGACCCGAGGACGGAGGCCGATGTCGAAGGTCTGCAGTGTGTGCGGCAAGGGCCCGGGCTTCGGGAACAACCGCAGTCATTCCATGCGTGCGACACCACGCCGGTTCGATCCGAACCTGCAGAAGGTGCGCATCATCGCGAACGGCACCCCCACTCGCGCCTATGTGTGCACCCGCTGCCTGAAGGGCGGCAAGGTGGTCAAGGCCGCCTAGGCCGGACACGTCGACCGCGGGTGCTAGGCCTCCGGGGACGACGTCGCCCGCGATCCTGACCCGGTCAGGCCCGCGAGGTTCATCAAGCTCACCGCCGCGCGTGCGGCATCTTCGCCGGCGTTTCCAACATCGCCGCCGGCGCGGGCCCATGCCTGTTCGAGGGTGTCGCACGTCAGCACCCCGAATGTGCAGGGCGTGCCCGTATCGAGCGCCACACGGATCAAGCCCTGCGAGACCGCCATCGACACGTGATCGAAATGAGCGGTCGCGCCGCGGATCACCGCACCGAGCGCGACGACGGCCGAATACCGGCCCGAGGTTGCCAGCATCCGGGCCGCCTGGGGTACTTCGAATGATCCGGGCACCCAGTGCACATCGATGCGGTCGTTGGCGAGCCCGGCGTTGGACAGATACTCAAGGGCACCCGCCAGCAGCGCCTCGGTCAGCGCGGTGTGAAAATGTGAGCAGACGACGCCGACGCGCACGTCAGGATCATCGACCCGCTGGACCGCCGGCACCGGCTCCGTGCGCGCCACGGGTCAGTCGCCGTCCGACGAGTCGAGGTCCACACGCAGGTCCTGGTGATGGAGCATGTGGCCCATCTTGTCCCGCTTGACCTGGAGGTAGCGCAGGTTGTCCGGGCCGGGCTCGATCTCGATCGACACACGCTCGGTGACCGACAGGCCGTAGCCCTCGAGACCGACGATCTTCTTGGGATTGTTGGTGAGCTGGCGAATCGTGGTGAGCCCGAGGTCGACCAGGATCTGGGCGCCGATCCCGTAGTCGCGCAAGTCGGCCGGAAACCCCAGCTGGCGGTTGGCCTCGACGGTGTCAAAGCCGGCATCCTGGAGCTCATACGCGCGCAGCTTGTTCAGCAGGCCGATGCCGCGGCCTTCCTGGGCGATGTAGAGGACCACGCCCTCGCCTTCGTCGTCGATCATCTTCATCGCCGCCGCGAGCTGTTCGCCGCAGTCGCATCGCAGCGACCCGAACACATCACCGGTCAAACACTCGGAGTGGACGCGCACCAGCACGTCTTGCTTACCGGCGACGTCGCCCTTGACCAACGCGAGGTGGTGCTTGCCGTCAATCAGGCTGTGGTACCCGACCGCAGTCCATTCGCCGTACGTCGTCGGAAGCCGCGCCTGACCACCTCGCTCCACCAGGCGCTCGGTGTGACGCCGGTACTCGATCAGGTCGGAGATCGTGATCATCAGCAGGTCATGCTCGTACGCGTACGGCACCAGATCGTCCACGCGCGCCATCTGCCCGTCGTCGCGCATGACCTCGCAGATCACCCCCGCCGGGATGAGCCCCGCCAGGCGCGCCAGGTCAACCGCTGCCTCGGTGTGGCCGGCGCGCTCCAGCACCCCACCCGGCTTTGCGCGCAGCGGAAAGACGTGGCCGGGCTTGACCAGATCCGACGCGCTGGAGTTCGGGTCGATGGCGACCATGACCGTGCGGGCGCGATCCGGTGCCGAGATGCCGGTCGTCACCCCGTCGCGGGCCTCGATCGACTCCAGAAATGCGGTGCCCAGCGGCGCGTCGTTGCGTCGCACCATCATCGTGAGACCGAGCTGCTCGCAGCGCTCGTCGGTGAGCGCGAGGCAGATCAACCCGCGGGCATGGGTCGCCATGAAGTTGACGGCCTCCGGCGTCGCGAACTGTGCGGCCATGATGAGGTCGCCCTCGTTCTCGCGGTCCTCGGAGTCCACGACCACGATCATGTGACCGGCGCGGATTGCCTCTATTGCCTCTTCAATCGTTGCGAAGGGGCGCGTCTGCGTACTGCTCATTGGGCCTCCCGCGGCACCTGGTATGGAGCGACTAACGCCTCGATGTACTTTGCCACAAGGTCAACCTCGAGATTCACGCGGCCGCCGACCCGCCCAGGGCCAAGGGTCGTGGCGGCGATCGTGTGGGGGATCAGTGCGATGGTCAGACCGGCGCCGTCGCGCGATGCCACGGTCAGGCTCACGCCGTCGACGGCGATGCTCCCCTTCTCGACCACATACCGCATCAGGGCAGCGTCGACGTCGATCCGAAGGATCCACCCCTCGCCTTCGGGTGCTGCGCCGTCGACCGTCCCGGTGGCGTCGATGTGCCCCTGCACCAGGTGCCCGCCCATGCGCGCGCCGAGCGTCAGGGCCCGCTCAAGGTTGACACGATCGCCGGGCTGGGCCTCGCCGAGCGTCGTCCGACGCAGGGTCTCCGCCACCGCGTCGACGACAAAGCCATCCGGATGCAGCTCGACCGCGGTCAGGCAGGCCCCGTTGACGGCGACCGAGTCGCCGATCGCAAGGCCGTCGCGGACGACGCGCGCGCGGATCGCGACCCGCAGCCCGCCGTCGGCCGGCGCAAGCGCCGCGATTGTTCCAATTTCCTCGACGAGTCCGGTGAACATCAGTCCTCGATTTGGGGAAGGTCGATCAGACGCCCGCTGCACAGCACATCATCGCCGACGCGGGTCACCGTGAGGTCGCCCAGTCGGGCCGCTTGCGCGAGATTCCCGACCCCATCTCCGCCCAGCGCCCCGGGCGCCTGGTCGCCGCCGATCAGCGTCGGTGCCAGGAACCATCGCACGACATCGACCGTGTCCGCCGCGACGAAGGCACCGGCAAGCTGCGCACCACCCTCCACGAGGACCGATTGGATGCCCCGTTCGGCGAGCGCGGCGAGTACTGCCGGCACGTCGGGGCGCAGCGTCGGGAATGCGACAACCTCGACGCCCGCATTCTGGAGTTCGGTGACGCGATCCCACGGCGCATTCGCCCCGACGGCCAGGTACACCGGAATCGTGCGCGCGCCACGCGCAAGCGCCGAGGTCACCGGCAGGCGCGCAAAGGAATCGAACACCACCCGGGCGGGCTGCCGCACCGGGCCGGCGATCCCCCGGGCGGTCAACTGGGGGTCGTCGGCAAGCGCGGTGCCGATACCCACGGCGACGGCATCGTGGTCCGCACGCAGCCGATGCACGAGCCCGCGCGCCTGCGGGCCGGTGATCCACTGGCTCTCGCCCGTGCGCGTCGCCACCTTCCCGTCCAGGCTGGTTGCGAGCTTGAGCATGACGTGCGGCCGGCCCCGCGCACTGTGCGTGATGAAGGCGTCGATCAGCTCACGTGAGCGCCGCGCCTGCTCGCCGGACGCCACCGCCACGTCGATACCGGCCTCCCGGAGCAGGTGGATTCCGCGGCCCCGCGTACGCTCGAGCGGGTCCAGGCAGCCAACGACAACCCGGGCGATACCCGCCTCGATCACCGCCGGTGCACACGGCGGGGTCCGGCCGACGTGCGAGCACGGCTCGAGGGTGCAGACGAGGGTCGCGCCACGCGCCTGCGGTCCGGCGGCCCGCAGCGCCATGATCTCTGCGTGCGCTAGGCCTGGGCCCTCATGCCATCCCTCGGCGATCAGGCGCCCGTCGCGCAAGATCACGGCACCGACGAGCGGGTTCGGACTCACCCGGCCACGAGCGTTGAGCGCCAGCTCACGGGCTCGCGTCAGCGCGGCGGCGTCCGCCGCGCCGAGCACGGTCATCCGGCGAGCTCCGCCAGTCTCCGGTACGCGCCAACGGGGTCCTCGGCGCCGAAGATTGCCGACGCCGAGACCAGCCAGGATGCCCCCGCGTCCCGGGCGGCGGGCAGCGTCCCGGGGGCGATCCCCCCGTCGACCTCGATCCAGACCTCGTCCGGCAGCTCCGTGCGCAGCCGCGCTACCTTGTCGGGCGTCGTCGGGATGAACGACTGGCCGGCGAACCCGGGGTTGACCGCCATGCAGTTCACGTAGTCGACAACACCCACCAACGCAGTCACAAAATCGATCGGCGTCCCAGGATTGATCGCGATGCCCGCCGCGCACCCGAGGCGGCGGATCTCCCCCAACAGACGGTGCAGGTGCGGGTCAGCCTCGGCGTGAACGCTTATCGCGTCGGCGTGTGGCGCGAACGCCTCCAGCAGGTATCCCGGGCGCTCGACCATCAGGTGCACATCGACCAGTCCGCCGTGCGGGCGCACGCTGCGAGCGACCGCGGCCGCAAAATCCGGCCCGACGGTGAGGTTGGGCACGAAGTGGCCGTCCATCACGTCGACGTGGAACACCCGCGCGCCGGCGGCGCACAGTTCGCCGAGCTGACCGCCGAGGGCGGTCATGTCCGCGGACATGACCGAGGGCAACACCAAAGGTCGTTCAGGCGGAATCATCGTTCCTCAGAGCGTACCGGGGCCATGCCGGTGCCGCCATCGGGCCGTGGCAGCGCCACGCGCGACGCACGTCACCGCTCCAACCGCGCGACGAAAAACCCGTCGGTGCCGTCGCGACCCGGCAGAGTTGCCAACGCGCCGGCAAGTCGTGGATGTGCCCACTGCGGATAGCGTGCGCTCAGGTCGGCGAGGGGCGCGCTGCTGGAGGCGACCACCCCCTCGTTCTCGTCCGCGAGGAGCGTGCACGTGCTGTAGACGACCCGCCCGCCGGGGCGCGTCAGCTCAAGCGCGCGCGCGAGCAACTCACCCTGCAGGACGACGAGCTCGGCCAGCGCTTCCGGGCGCCTGCGCCAGCGCGCATCGGGCCGCGAGTTGAGCACTCCGAGGCCCGTGCAGGGCGGATCGACCAGCACCGCATCGAACCCGCCCTCGAGGGCCACGGTGCGCCCGTCGCCCACCCGCACATCGAGGCGCGCGCCCATGCGCTCGCCCAACGCTGCAAGGGCCCGCGCCCGCGCAGCATGCAGCTCGACGCAGACGATCTGCGCACGGTTATCGGTGAGCGCGGCGAGCTGAGTGGATTTCGCGCCGGGGGCGGCGCACAACTCGAGAATCCGCTCGCCGGCCTGCGGATCGAGGACGTGCGCCGGGAGCATCGATGCCCGACTCTGTGCCATGGCCCGTCCCTCGGCCCAAATGGTCGTATCCTCGATTCCGAACGGCCCTTCGAGCACGAGCGCCTCGGGGAGCCAAGGGTCGTCGTGCCAACCGACCGGGAGTGCGTGCTCAAGCTCGTCCCGCGAGCCGCGGAGCGGATTCCAGCGCAGTACGGATTCGGCGGGCTCGTTGGCGGCGGCCATGACGACATCTGCCAGCGGACCGAGCGACGCCTGCAGCCCCGCCACGATCCAGTCCGGCATCGAATACCGAATCCCGACCGCTTGAGGATCGTCCTCGAGGCTGGCCACCCGGCGCGCGCCGTCATCGGCGATGCGGCGAAGCACGGCGTTGACCAACCCGGCGCGGGCCGTGCGGCGCCGCGGGACGCCGTGGAGTGTCCGGGCCAGGCGCACGGTCTGGTCAACGGCCGCTGCGTCCGGGACCCGGTCGGACCAGATCAGCTCGTAGACGCCGAGCCGCAAGACCTCCCGGACATCCGCCTCAAGCGCCTGCGGCCGTTCGAGCGACCCGTCGATCAGCCAGTCGAGGGTGCGACGTCGTTGCACCGCGCCATAGCTGAGGCGCATGGCGGCCGAGCGGGCACGTGGTTCCAGGTCCGCCTTGCGGGCCTCAGACGCGAGCGCCCGATCGGCATAGGCACCCTCGGCGACCCGACGCAGCACCCGCAGCGCGACCAGCCGCTCGGGGCTGATCTTGGGATCGGTCGTCATCCGAGCCGCAGCGATCCGCGATATCCGCGCAGGAACTCGCTGGCGGCCATGCGGCCGCGCGACGGCGGCTGGAGGTCGAGAACCTCCGCCGCGCCGCTTCCGCACCCCACTACGAGGCGCCCGTCATCGGCCTGCAACCCGTGCGGATATGTGCCGTCCACCAACCGAGCGCGCCAGATCTTGAACGGCTCGCCGTCGATGACCAGCCGGGCTCCGATGTGCGGCGACAGCGCACGGATGTGATTGACCAGCGTCGATGCCGCGCCGTCCGGATCGAGGATCCGGTCGGCGTCGGACAGCTTCGGGGCGAGCGACGCGCCGGTCTCGGGTTGCTCGGCGAATGCCACGACGCCCCGCTCCACCTCGTCAATGGTCGCCACCAGGGCCGGCACGGCGAGCGTGCACAGGCGATCCATCACCGCACCCGCGTCGTCCTCGGCAGCGACACGTGTCCGTACGATGCGTGCGATCGGACCGGTGTCGAGGCCGGCATCCATGCGCATGATGCTCACCCCGGTCTCATCGACGCCGTCCATGATCGCCCGTTCCACCGGCGCGGCGCCCCGGTACGCCGGCAGCACCGAAAAGTGGACGTTGATGCACTGCCACTCCGACAACAGCGGCTCCTTGAGCAACTGCCCGAACGCCACGACGCACAGCGCACCGACGCCGGCGCTGCGCAGCCGTTCGAGGACGTCGGGGGCGTTGATCGACGACGGCCGGATGCACTCGATGCCGAGTTCGGCGGCCTGGGCGGCGACGGGCGTCAGCGATGGCGTGCGCGAGCGCCCCCGCGGCCGGTCCGGCTGGGAGATCACGAGGGCGATTTCGTGATGGGCCGCCGCCACATCACGCAGGATCGCCGCCGCAGGGGCGGGGCTGCCCGCGAAGGCAATGCGCATCGGCGGCCTATGCCTGGCTGCGAAGTTCCCGCAGCGCCTGGCGGCGTTGCTCCTTGGTCGTGCGATCCAGGATGAGGATGCCGTCGAGGTGGTCGATCTCGTGCTGGATCACCCGCGCCTCAAAGCCTTCGGCCTCACGGCGCACGGTCTCCCCGTCACCGTCCTGGGCATCCACATGGATGGCGAGCGCCCGCGGCACCTCGACGCTGATCTCACCGATCGACAGGCACCCTTCGACGTCCACATCGATCTCGTCAGATGCCCAGATGATGCGCGGATTCACCAGGACCCGGATGTGTTCCTCGTCGGGTGCCCGGTAGACGAGAATGCGGCGCATCGCGCCGAGCTGGGGCGCCGCGAGCCCCGCACCGTGGGCCTCGTCCATGATGATCTCCATGCGCGCGATCTCCTCGCGCAGGGCGTCGTCGAACTCGGTGACGTCAGTCGCAGGGATGCGCAACACGGGGTCACCCAGCTGGCGCACCTGACGCAGCGCGGCCAGACGGCGCTGTTCGAGTTCGGGATCGGCTAGGGCGCGTGACGACATCGGATGATGATGGTAGCAAGCACCTGACGGCGGGCCTATCGGCCCGCCGTCGGGTGCCATTACTTGCGCGCGGGCAGCACTCGCCGGGCGTCGGCGAGGATCTGCGAGCGAGCAGCGGTCAGGGCCGCGTGGCTGTCCAGACGCACCTCGCTGGCGCCGACGACCGCGACCAGCGGGTCGCCATCGCCGGTGGCGATCGTGACCTGCGGATCCCCGGTCCGTGGGTACCGCACGACGGCAGTCGCGTCGGTCGGGTGCACGATCGTCGGGGCCGGCGCGAGATCGTTGAGGGCCAGGAATATGGATGCAAACGTGGCCCGGCGGTCGGGGACGACCTGCGGCATCAGCTCCTCGAGGCGGTACAGCTCGGCCACACGCGGCGTGTAGAAGTACTCGGCCTCGCGCAGCAGCACCAAGTCAACGCCCGTTGCGGCCCCCCGCTCGGGGCGTTCCTGGACCCAGTCGCGAACGCGCAGCCAGCTCTTGTGGACCACCTCACCGGATGCCGCGGCGACCTCCGCCGGCTGACGGCGGTCGGGCGTGATCACGATGAGGACCTTCCGGGCGGCCGCCCCCAACGCCCCCTGCGCTGCCGCGATCGCCGCGCTGCGATCGACGTCGAAGGCGAAGTCGGCAATGACCCCACAGACCCACTCGTCGCCGTTGCGAACCGTGATGTCGATCGTGACAGCGTCCGCGCCGGTCCCAACGGCGCGACGCTCACTGACGAGCATCTTCTCTGTGCCGGCGATCGGGTCGCCGAGCAGTTCGTCGACGAGCGCAGCACGCGTGGCAGATCCACCGAGCTGCAGCAGCGTCGCCAAGACGTGGACCCACTGCTCGCACGGCTCGCAGAACGCCTCAAAGAGTCTTGGGACGGGCATCGTTCTCACTTCCGTCGGGTTAGATGGCCGGAGCACTTTACACGCGGCGGCCGCGCTCCGGCACCGGGGCTACGTTGTCTGGGGGTCCACGTCGACGACGATCCGGACGTCGCCTGAGGCCGCCTCATCAGCGACCGCCGCGACCCCGGACAGGGCGGCCGCGCGGGCCTCGGCGACACGGTCGGCGCGCACCAGTACCGCCCGCCGCGTCCTGCCACGCACGCGATGCAGCGGCGCCGGGCCGAGCACCGTTACCGGCCACGCGGCATCCGCGGCGGCGGCAGCCAGCGCCCGCCCCAGCCCGATGACGGCCGCGGCGTCGTGCCCCTCGATCACGACGCGCACCAGGTGCCCAAACGGGGGCATCAGGTACTGCCGTCGACGCTCGAGCTCCCCCTCGAGGAACGTCTCGACGGCGAGTTGGGAGGCGAGCTGGATCGCGCGGGAGCCGGGCTCCCACGCCTGCACGATGACCGTCGACCGCTCCCCGCGGCGACCGGCACGGCCGGCGGTCTGGACGATGAGGTCGAAGGCCCGCTCCTCGGCGCGGAAGTCGGGGTGCCGCAACCCCGCGTCGGCATCGAGCACGGCCGCCACCGTCACCTCGGGCAGGTCGTGCCCTTTGGCCACCATCTGCGTTCCGAGCAGGATCGCGGCGCCAGGCTGCGCAAACTCGGCCAACAGCTCGGCGACCGACCCGCGCGCGGCGGTCGACGACGCATCCAACCGCACGAGCCGCATCGTCGGGACGATCTTGGTGAGGGCCTGCTCGAGTCCCTGGGTCCCCATCCCGCCCCGCATGACCTCGCTCGACCCGCATCGCGGGCACACCGTCGGCACCGGCCGCTCGAAGCCGCAGTGATGACAGCTGAGCCGCGCCGGATCGCGGTGGTGGACCAGCGAGACGTCGCACGACGGGCACGTCGCGAGCCATCCGCACGCCCGGCACAGCGACATGAGGGCGAACCCGCGGCGGTTGAGCAGCAGGACGGCCTTGTGACCTCGGTCGGCGGCGTCGCGCAGCGCCCGTGCCAGCGGCGCAGAGACCGGTCCCGGCCGCTGAGTCCGCATGTCGACGACCCGTACCGCCGGCGGCTGGGATCCATCGGCGCGGGTGTGCAGCTGAATCCGCTCGAGTGCGTGCCAGGTCTCTGGGCGCGGGGTGGCGGTCCCGTAGACGACGAGGGCACCGGCATCCCTCCCACGCCGGAAGGCGACCTGGCGGGCGTCGTAACGTGGCGTCGAGTCCTGTTTGTATGAGGCATCGTGCTCCTCGTCCACGACGATGAGCCCCACCTCGCGCACCGGCGCGAACACCGCGCTGCGCGCCCCGACCACGACGTCCGCCGTCCCGTCGCGAAGCCGGGTGTCGGCGCGTGCCCGTTCGCCAGGCGTCATGTTCGAATGCCAGACCTCCACTCCCGGACCCAAGCGTGCCCGGAGACGCGAGAGCAGCTGCGGCGTCAGGCTGATCTCGGGCACCAGGACAATCGCTCCGCGGCCCTGTGTGCGGACGACGTCGAGCGCTCGCAGGTACACCTCGGTCTTGCCCGAGCCGGTCACACCGTGCAGCAGCACGGCCTGCGGCTTGCCGGAGGCGAGGGCCCGCGCGATCCGCTCCCCGGCCGTCTGCTGATCGGGCGTGAGGACCTCGGGCGCGGCGGGCACCGGCATCCCGAGCCCGTGGATGTCCTCGAGCACCGGAGCCTCGCTGCCGAGGACCACGAGCCCGGCGGACGCCATCCGCCGCAGCGTTTCCATCGTCGTTCCGGCGCTGCGGACGAGCTCTGCCGCAGCGATCGCCGCCTCGCCGGGCACGCGGGCAAGGATCTCCTGTTGGCGGGCGGTCCCCGCAGGTCCGTCGACGGCGCGACGGACGATCAGGCGGGGCGCGGGTCCGCGGGCCGGAACGACCAAGCGCCAGCCGCCGTCTGCGGCGCGCCGCAGTGCGCCCTCGGCGCCGGGCGGAACCACCAGGCGCAGGCACGAGGCCACCGGGGCGGCGTAGTAGCGGGCGACCCACATCGCCAGATCCAGTAACGGTGCCGGGACGGCGGGGGTGTCGACCCGTCCCGAGAGCGCCACGAGCCGCCCCGCGTGGGTCGCAGGATCAGTGCCGACGACGACGCCGACGACCCGCCGCGGCCCCAGCGGACAGGCGACGAGCGCACCGCGCCCGATGGTACCGGCGAGTCCGGCCGGGACGAGGTAATCCAGCGGTCGATCGAGCGCACGCGTATCGACAAGCAGATAGACCTGCACGCACGTGCCACGCGCGAGCCCCCCCGCATCATCCGCCATGAGCGACGGCTGCATCACGTGGGGCTCGTCCAGTTAGCCGCGCGCCTCGTTGCCGATCGCCGTCGATTCCC
>JADGPF010000076.1 GCA_017882585.1 Thermoleophilia bacterium | reverse complement strand
GCGCCAGGCCACCAGGCGTGGGCAGAGCCGGCATGCGCAGATCTCGTGGTCCAGGGCGGCCGGACCGGGGGTCACGTCAGGTGGTGGCAAAGGAAGTCCCGTGTCTCGGCCTGGACCTCGGCATCGTTCTGGAGGCTGTGCTGGCTGCCGCCGAAGACGATGCGCAGCCGGCGCGGCTGCGGGGTGAGCTGGGCCAGGGCACCCGTTGCGGCCCACGGCACGACCTCGTCGCCGGTGGCGTGCCAGTACCCGCATGCGATTCCGTCCTGCGTCGCGACGGCGTCGGCGAGCGGGAGTCGCGTCGGCCAGCCATCGCCAAGCCGGTCGGCGAGCGCGTCCGGCTGCGCAGGGCAGATGGCGACCACGCACGCGACGTGTGGGCTACGGGCCGCGGCGACGAGGGCGAGGAACCCGCCCAGTGACGATCCGCGCACGCCGATGCGCTTGTGACCGCGTTCGCGCAGGGCGTCGATCGCGGCGATGACATCGTCGACCGCGCCCGGTCCGAGCACGCCGTGTGAGGCGCCGTGACCGCGGATGTCCAGGGTGAGCGCCGCGAGGCCGGCCGCATAACAGACACGCGCGAAGTCGGCGTGGTTTTCCTTGCGGCTGTCCAGGCCGGGAACGATCACGACCCCGGCAGACGGCGTTCGCGTCGGCCAGTACGCGGCGGCCAGCCGGGTGCCGTCGACGCTTGGGAACTCGATGAGGGACCGCATGCCGTGATCACGAGCATAGCCGGGGATCTGGTACCTTCCGGGGCGTTCTGATGATGGCCGCAAACCAGGTCCTGCCTTCCACGGCGTCGGTCACCGCCGACGGCCATCTGTCGATCGGCGGATGCGACCTCGTCGCGCTCGCCGACGAGTTCGGGACCCCGCTGGTCGTCTACGACGAACAGCACCTGCGGGCGACGGCCGCCGAGTTTGTGCGGGCCTATGCGGCGGCCGACCGTGCAGCAGAGGTCATCTACGCCAGCAAGGCCTATTTCGGCCTGGCTGCACTGCAGCTCCTGCGCGAGGAAGGCCTGTCGGTCGACGTTGCCTCCGGGGGTGAGCTGTATGCCGTGCTGGCGGCGGGATTCGCGCCGAAGCGCATCTACCTGCATGGCAACAACAAGACCGCGCACGAAGTCGAGGATGCCCTGGACGCCGGCGTCGGCACCGTCATCATTGATGGGTTCGATGAGATCGCGCTGATCGAGCGTGCCGCCGCCGGGCGCGGGATCGTGCAACGCGTGATGGTGCGGGTGACGCCGGGCATCGATCCTGCGACCCACGCGGCGATCGCCACGGGCCAGGTCGATTCGAAGTTCGGATTCTCGCTGGCGGGCGATGCACAGCGCGGGGTCGCCGCAATCCGGGCGTCGGCACACTTGCAGCTTGTCGGTCTGCATGCCCACCTGGGCTCACAGCTGTTCGATCTGTCGGTCTTCGGACCGACGGCGGACGTGTTGGCCGACTTCGCAGCCGAGGTCGGCCCCGAGGACATCGAAGCCGTGGACCTCGGCGGTGGGCTCGGCGTCGCCTACGTGCAAGAGCACGATCCGCCGGCGATTGCCGCGTTCGCTGCGGCCCAAGCCGACGCGCTGCGATCGGCGTTCGGCGCGCGTGGCCTTGCGATCCCGCGCCTGTTGTGCGAGCCCGGACGGGCCATGGTCGGCCGCTCCGGTGTCACGCTGTACCGGGTCGGTGGAATCAAGCCGATCCCGGGTATCCGCACCTACGCGTCGGTCGACGGGGGCATGAGCGACCTTCTGCGTCCGATGCTCTACGGCGCCGTTTACGAACCGGTCCTGGCAAGCCGCGCCGCCGCCGCGCCCGATCGGACCTACCGCATCGTGGGCAAACACTGCGAGAGCGGTGACATCCTCGTGGCCGAGGCGCGGCTGCCCGAGCTCGTCGTCGGCGACGTGATCTGCCTGCCGGCGACCGGTGCCTACGGGGTCTCGATGGCGTCCAACTACAATGGTCAGCCACGCCCGGCGGTGGTGTTCGCAGCGGGCGGCACCGCGCGTGTCGTCACGCGTCGAGAGACATACGCCGATATCCTCGGGCGTGACCTTGCCTAACGTGTCCGCCATCCAGGGTTCTCCGGATCGTCCGGTGCGCATCGGCCTGTTGGGCTGCGGCACCGTCGGCCAGGCGTTCGTACGGACGATCGCCGGTCAGGGCGAGACGGTTGCACGCGCATCCGGCCGGCGCCTGGAGATCGGCCCGATCCTCGTGCGCGATGCCACCCGCGCCCGCCCGGGGATCGCCCCGGCGCAGCTGACGACCGACCCGCAGGATGTCCTGTCGGATCCCGAGGTCGATGTCATCGTTGAGGTGATGGGCGGCATCGAGCCGACCGCGACCTACCTGCGCCAGGCCCTCCAGGGCGGCACGCCCGTCGTGACGGCCAACAAGCAGCTGATGTCTCGTCAGGGCGCGGACCTTCTGACGCTGGCGGAGACCTCGGGGACCGAACTGCGCTTCGAAGCGTCCGCCTGCGCGGCGATTCCCGTGATTAAGGTGCTGCGGGAATCGATGCTGGCGGCAGAAATCTCGGCGGTGACCGGGATCGTCAACGGGACCACCAACTACATCCTGTCCGAGATGGCGCGCGCTGGCCTGAGCTACCAGGAGGCGTTGGCGCAGGCCCAGGCACTCGGCTACGCGGAAGCCGATCCGACCGAGGATGTCGGCGGAGCCGACGCCGCGGCCAAGATGGCGATCCTGGCCTCGATCGCCTTCCACACCAACGTGCACTTCGATGATGTCCCGTACGAGGGTATCGACGGTGTCCACGCCGAGGATCTCGAGCTCGCCCGCGATTTGGGATTCGTCGTCAAGCTGCTCGGCGTCGCCCGGTTGGGTAACGGCGGGATCAGCGTGCGCGTACACCCGGCGCTCGTCCCCGAGCGGCATCGCCTGGCCGCCGTCATGGGTCCCGACAACGCCGTGCTGCTCGAATCGGGCACCGTGCGCCAAATCATGCTCGTCGGTCCCGGCGCAGGCGGCACCGAGACGGCCTCGGCGATCCTTGCCGACGTGCTGTCGATCCTCGGCACCGCCAAGGGCAGCTTCCTGCAGAACGCCCTCGTCGATGCTGGCCGGCCGCTGCTGAGGCCGGATCAGACCGAGTCGGCGTTCTACATACGGCTCCGGGTGATGGATCGACCGGGCGTGCTGGCGCAGATCGCCACCGCCTTCGCCGAGGCCGGGCTGTCGATCCGTAGCGTGATCCAACGCGGCGAGGGCGAAGCTGCGCGGCTGGTGCTGGTGACCCACGTGGGGTCCGAGTCACGGATGAACGCCGCCGTCGCCGCGATGCGGGACATGGACGAAGTGCGCAGCGAACCCGTGCTGCTGCGCCTCCTGGCCGAGGATGCCGCGTGAGCCTGCCGCCGGCACTGATCACGCGGTACCGTGCGCTCTTACCGGTCACCGCCGCGACGCCGGTCGTCAGCCTCGGCGAGGGCGGCACCCCGCTGGTGCCGCTTGAGCGGATCGGAGCGCGCTACGGCCTGCGGCTGTTTGCCAAGTTCGAGGGAATGAACCCGACCGGAAGTTTCAAGGACCGCGGCATGACGCTCGCGGTCAGCAAGGCCGTCGAGCGCGGCGCGCAGGCGGTGATCTGTGCGAGCACGGGCAACACCTCCGCCTCGGCCGCCGCCTATGCCGCCCGCGCAGGCATCCGGGCCGCGGTCGTGATTCCCGAAGGCCAGATCGCCTCGGGCAAACTGGCGCAGGCGATCGCGCACGGCGCCCGGGTAATCTCCATCGACGGGAACTTCGATCAGGCGCTCACGGTGGTGCGCGAGCTGGCCGATGCGTCGGACATCGAGCTGGTCAACTCGGTGAATCCATTCCGGATCGCAGGTCAGATGACCGGGGCCTTCGAGGTCTGTGACGCCCTCGGCGACGCGCCCGAGGTGCTGTGCATCCCGGTTGGCAATGCGGGCAACATCACGGCCTATTGGGCGGGCTTTCTGGCCTATCATGCCGCGGGCCACACGGGTGTGTTGCCGCGGATGATGGGATTCCAGGCCGCTGGTGCCGCGCCTCTCGTGGTCGGCCATCGCGTCGAGCATCCGGAGACGATTGCAACTGCGATCCGCATCGGCAATCCGGCGAGCGGCCCTCAGGCCCTGGCGGCCATCACGGCGTCGGGCGGCGCCATCGCGGCCGTCACGGATGCCCAGATCCTCGACGCGTACCGCCAGGTTGCCCAGAGCGAAGGCATCTTCTGCGAGCCGGCCTCCGCGGCGTCGCTGGCGGGCCTCTTGATGCGGGCCGAGGCCGGCGCGTTCCCGGCCGGCCAGACTGTGGTGTGTGTCCTGACCGGACACGGCCTGAAGGATCCCGACACGGCGGTGGCCGACGCCCCGCCGGTGATGCACATTGCCGGAACGCGCGCCGAGCTCGAGCGGGCGGTGTTCGATGGCTGAGGCGCTGATCGTCACCGCTCCGGCGACGTCGGCAAACCTCGGACCGGGATTTGATGTTCTCGCGGCAGCATTGGATTTCACCAATGCGGTGGTGATTACCCGCCGCACGGGGCCGCTGGCGGTGCGGGTCGTCGGCGAAGGCGCCGATGAGCTGCCGGCCGATGCGTCGAATCTGATCTGCCGCTCCTTGTCGGAAGGGCTCGACTCGTTGGACGGGCTCGAGATCGAGTGTCGGAACCGGATCCCGTTGGGCCGGGGGCTCGGGTCGTCGGCCGCGTCGGTCTGCGCCGGGCTGATCGCGGCGAACGCGCTCGGCGGGCTCCGCTGGAGCCCGTCCGAGATCCTGTCCCGGGCGACGCGCCTGGAGGGCCATGCCGACAATGCCGCGGCATGTCTGACCGGCGGCATCGTGGCCGTCGGGGCGGATCACACCACGATCCGGCTCGAGGTGCCGCGTGCGCTCGCCTTCGTGGCGGCCATTCCGTTGGCGACCGTCTCGACATCCGAAGCACGCGCCGCGCTGCCGGGGGCCATTCCGATTCGCGATGCCGCCATCACGCTCGCCAACGGGATCCGTCTGGTGCTCGCGTTGACGCAAGGGCACCTCGACGACCTTCCGGCGGTGCTTGACGACCGTCTGCACGAGCCGTACCGCGGCACGATGGTCCCTGGACTCGATGCCATGCGGGCGCTGATCGGGACCCATGGGTGCCTCGGCGTTACCATCTCCGGCTCGGGTCCGGCGACCCTGTTGTGGTGCCGCGACGAGTGCCTCGACGAACTCGAGACAGCCGCGACAGAGGCATTGGCGAGCACGGGCTCGGCGACCCGCCTCGTGCCGATGCGCATCGCGCAGACCGGCGTGCGGGCACGCTGGGCAACCCCCGGGGACGCGCCGCGGCTGGAGCGCTCGATCGGTTGAGCGACCCGCCCGCCGTCCTGCGCGATCCGTTGGCGGAGCTCGCGCCCGGCGCCCGGCGCTGGCGTCATGGGTCGGGCGTCCTGGACTGCGATCGGGGACACCTGGTGGGCATCGTTAACGCGACGCCTGACTCGTTTTCCGACGAGGGCCGGCACTTTGGCACCGCGGCGTCGATCGCGCACGGCATCGCCCTTGCCGAGCAGGGGGCGAGCATCATCGAGGTCGGTGGCGAATCGCTGCGGTTCGCTCCGCGCACTGAGGTCGCCGAAGAAATCGCACGCGTCGTCCCGGTGATCCGCGGGCTCACCGGGACGATCTCGGCGCCGGTGGCGATCGATACCTTCAAGCCCGAGGTTGCCGAGGCCGCGATTGCCGCCGGCGCGTCGGTCCTCAACGATCCGACGGGCCTGCGCGATCCCGGGATGTTGCGCGCCGCGTCGGCGAGCGACGTCGGGATCGTGATGACCCATTTCTTCGGGACGCCCAAGATTCGGCCGCGCAGCTTCCCGGATGTCGATGTCCCGGACGCGGTCACTGCGTGGGCACGCGAGACGCTCGCGCTCGCCGGCGCCGCGGGCATCGCCGCCGAGCGAATCGTGATCGATCCGGGGCTGGGATTGGGGAAGTCGCCGCAGCAGGATCTCGATCTCCTGCGCCGCCTCGGTGAGCTGCAGGTCCTCGGTCGCCCGATCTTCATGCCGATCTCTAACAAGAAGGTGCTCGGGGCAGTCACCGGGCGGGTGGCCACGCAACGCTTGGCGCCGACTGCCGCCGGCGTTGCATGGTGCCGGCTCCGGGGGGCGAGCATCTTCCGGGTGCACGAGGTCGGCTTTCTCAAGGACGTGCTGACGATGACCGAGGCCCTGATCGCCGGCGCGCCGGAGCGCTGGCACGAGGTGATCAAGTAGCATCACCGGCGCGGACACCGGTCGTTCGGGGTGCCTGCCCTCGGGCGGCGCCGACCGGGGTCGCGCTCGTAGACGGCATGCCCCGGGGCATGACGGGTAGGACCAGCGCAGCTCTAGGTCGCACCGGCTCCGCACCGTGAGCTGCCGCAACCGCCACCGACACGCGAAGGACCAGCCGTGAAACTCTTCGTCGATACCGCGGATCTGAACGAGATCGAGACCCTGGCCTCGTGGGGCGTCCTGAAGGGGGTCACGACCAACCCGAGTCTGCTCAATCAGGTTGAGGGCGACGAGATCAGCATCTATCGCCGGATCTGTGAGCTCGTCGACGGACCGATCTCCGCCGAGGTGATCGTCGAAGGGCGTGAGCAGATGGTCTCCGAAGGCCGCCGGCTCGCCGCCATTCATCCCAACATCGTCGTCAAGATCCCGACCAGCGCCGACGGTCTTGCCGCCACCGCCGCGCTTGCGGCCGAGGGGATCGCGGTCAACATGACGCTGTGCTTTACGGCGCCTCAGGCCCTGCTGGCCGCGTCATCCGGCGCGCGCTACGTCTCCCCGTTCGTGGGTCGCTACGACGACATCGGCAACAACGGGATCGAGGCGCTCCGGGAGGTCGTCGAGGCGCTCTGGGGGTTCGAATCCGAGGTCGAGGTGCTGGCCGCGTCGATTCGGTCGCCGATCCACGTCGTTGAGGCTGCGAAGATGGGAGCCGACATTGCGACAATTCCACCGAAGGTGTTTCGCCAGATGCTCGAGCACCCGCTCACGAACGTCGGGCTGGAGAAATTCAATGCGGATGCCGCGGCCCGTCACGCCCGGCTGGGAGGCTGAGCAGGATGACGACGACACCCGTCGACGAACGCATGGTTCCGGCAGTCGATTTTCTGAAGGTCACCGAGCAGGCCGCCCTCGCGTCGGCGCGCTGGCTCGGGCGCGGCGACAATAACGCCGCCGACGGTGCCGCGGTCGACGCGATGCGTGCTGAGTTCGGCAAGCTCTCCATCAGTGGAACCGTCGTGATCGGGGAGGGCCAAAAGGACGAGGCTCCCGAGCTGTACGTCGGAGAGTCGCTCGGCACCGGCGGCATGCCCTGCGAGATCGCCGTGGACCCACTTGAGGGCACCGACCTCGTGGCACGCGGCGACGCCGGTGCAATCTCGGTGTGCGTCGTTGGTGCCCCTGGCGGCATCATGTCCGCGCCCGACATGTACATGCGCAAGATCTGCGTCGGACCAAGCGCCAAGGGCCGCATCGACATCGATGCCCCGATGGCGGACACGCTCGAAGTGATTGCGCGGTGTTATCAGCGCCGCATCCGAGACCTGACGGTGGTCGTGCTCGACCGGCCGCGTCACGAGAAGCTCATCGATGAGATTCGGGCGGCAGGCGCGCGAATCCGGCTGATCCCCGACGGCGACATCACCGCGAGCATGTCGGTCGGCGTCCGTGGGACCGGCGACCACCTGTATGTGGGGATCGGGGGGTCGACCGAAGGCGTCATCACCGCCGCCGCGCTTGAATGTCTGGGCGGGGAAATCCAGGCCAAGATGTGGCCACGGACCGACGAGGAGTCCGCCAAGCTCGCCGAGTTCGGCATCACCGACCTCGACACGACCTTCGGGATCCCGGAACTTGCGCCCAAGCCCTACTACGTCATCGCCACCGGCGTAACCGATGGGAACCTGCTGCAGGGCGTACGCTATTTCACAGACGGTGCGCGGACGCACTCGATCGTCATGGACCTGATGAGCAATACCGTGCAGTTCATCGACACCGTCCACCTGTTCAGCCGGACGATCATCCGGGAGATTCGCCTCTAGGGGGCGTCATGAACGACGACGACGATTTCGGACCGTTTAACTTCGCATTCGGCGAAGGCGCAGCGGAAGAGTTCAAGGAGCGCCTGAAGGAACTCATGCGGGCCCAAAAAGAGGCCTTTGACGAGTTGCAGGCCGAGGGCGGGGGCCAGGTCGCGCCGGTCGACCGCTGGCAGATCGTCAGCCGCGCCGTCGATCTGGCGGCCGCCGGGATGCGCACGCTTGAGCCACGTTCCACGCCGGACGATGCGGCCGACGCGATGGGCCTGATGTTTGCGCGCGCGCTGGCAGCGCTGCAGGGAGCCATCACCCCGAGCCCCTGACGGGCGGCGGGACCGGGGCCCGGCGGCGGCTGCTACCGCGTGTTGACCGGCTGTGCGGGGCGCCGGTCGCGGTCGTTCGCGCGGACGGGACCCGCCTCGCCGATCGCGTCTACGTCGCCGAGCGCTGGTGGGCACGGGCCGTGGGCCTGTTGGGCACGCGCGCACTCGCGCCGGAGGAGCTGCTATGGATCCCCCGCTGCCGGCGTGTGCACACGTGGGGCATGGGCATGCCGATCGCCTGCCTGTTTCTCGATGCCGAGGGGGTCGTCGTCGACATGGCCGATCCGGTGCCCGCATGGCGGATCGTCGGTTCCCGTCGCGCGCGTACGGTGATCGAAGGTCCGGTCGGGCTGGTCGCCACCGTCCGGGTCGGTGAACGGTTGCGGCGGTCCGCCTAATCTTCGGGGAGATCGTCGCGCTGCGGCGCGAGCGGAGTGGGCACGACTTCCAGATGGGCGACGATGCCCGTCGGCGTCGCCTCCAGCCATGCCCAGTGCGGCTGCCAGTCCGGGTCGCGGCTCTCGCCGACTGCTCCGGGGTTGACCACAATGCCGTTGCGGACGCGACGAATCATCGCCTCGTGGGTGTGCCCGAGCACGAGCACGTCGGCGTCCAACTTGCGGAGTTGGCGCTCGATCTCGCGGGTTGACGTCTGGGCGGTGATCGGAACCGCGAGCGAGTCCCCGTCGCCGTGGGTCACCAGCACGCGCGCGCCGCCGAACTCCACGCGGACCTGCCCCGGCAGGCCCTCCAGCCAGGCAAGGTCCTCGGCATCCAGCTGACGGAAGGTCCAGGACCGCGACCCGACGCGGCTGGAGGCCGGATGGCCGGGCGGTCGCGGATCGCCTGCGACTATTTTGCGATCGGTATTGCCGATGACCGTCGGCCACCCGAGCTCGCGCAGGCGCGCAATACACCGCGCCGGGTCGGGTCCGCGCATGACCAGATCCCCCGTGCAGATCCCGCTGGCGATGCCGGCGGCGCCGATGGCGCCAAGGACGGCGGCGAGGGCATCACTGCGTGCGTGGATATCCCCGATGAGCGCCAGGGACGAAGCGGCGGGCGTCATCGCTCGGTGCCTATCTGATGCCGAGCGCGTGCTCGAGGCGTTGGCGGAATCGCTCATGTTTAAGCCGGCGCCACGCGTTGGTGAACTGTGTGTACAGCGCGATGCGCTGGGCGCGGCGCATCGCGATGAGCGTGTGGATGCCGGGGCGTTCATCGGTCCGCCGCGCGGCCTCAAGGCGGCTGCGGAAGCGTTCGAGCGCGACCGATTGATCCTCCGGATTGCGGGTGCGTCGCGCGCCGGTAAGCATGCGCTCCACGCTGATGGCCTCCTGGCGCTCGAGCCAGGCCAGGTGGGCTTCGAGCATCGGGACCTGGACATCGCAGTCATGTATGTCGCCCAGCAGGTCCTGCATCGACTTGACGTGATCGAGGAATGGCTCCAGGTCCACCCCGAACGCGGCTTCGAAGATCTCGAGCAGGTAGCGCAGCCGCTTGAACGCGATGCGCATATTGTGCAGATCGGTGATGTTTGCGGGGTTCGCCACGAGCCCGTCGTACTGGTAGATCTCGTCGATGCGGGTCGCGAGGATCTTGCGAGCGTTCGGTCGCACGCGACGCGCCGGGTCGATCCCGGTCACCGGGCGTGGCTTGGCCATCAGTGACTCCCCGACGGGCCGGGCTGCAGTTCGTCCGCGTCGATCCCGGTGTGCTTGGCGACCCAGGCCTCGAAGCGCGCGCCGAACGCCACCTGCTCGAGGCGGATAAACAGCGCATGAATCTGCGCATCCTCTGCGCGCCGTTGTTGTTCATACCGGTCGATAAGTCCCTCCAGGCCCGGTCGGTCGATTGGTTCGAGATCGGGCAGCAGCACCGTCAGGTGATCGATGGCGACGTCCAGATCGCGTGCGTCGCCGAGGGTGTCGGTGATGCGTTTGACCTCGCGCAGATATCGGCGGAAGCTGCGCGCCGGGAAGACGTCGACGAATGCGTCCATCGCCGCGCGCAGTCGGCGCGAGGAGACCCGCATCGCGTGCAGCTCCTCGATGTCCTCGCCGGCCAACGTCCCCTCGCGGTAGCTCATCATCTCCCGCCACCGCGTCAGCACGATGCGTCCCGCCGCGTCACGAAACCTGGCGTTGGGCGCAAGGCCGTTGACCTCCCAGGCGCGCGCCATTAGCTGCGGGCGGTCGCCTGGCGGACGCGGACGGCGTCTGCAATCGCGCTCCGGACGGACGGCGCCCCGGCCAGCATCGCCCAGTCGACGTCCAATTCACCCGCGAGATCGATGAGGGCCCGGACGATCGCGTCGGCATCGATGCCCTTGCCGGTGATGGCCTCGACGTGATCCAGCCAGCGATCCTGTGCCTTCGAGATCCTGATGGTGAGTGTTCGGTCGGCGTCCTTGCGGCGCGTTGACAGTGCGTTCGGCGGCAGCGGGACGAACCGTTCCGCGCCCAACCGCCCGATATCGCTCAGAAACGTCTGGTAGGTGACTTCGCTCACTGGGCCCCCCGGTCCGCGAGATGTTCCGATCGACGCCGATCCTCGGCGAGGTCCCGGATCGTATCGGCGCCTATCTGCTCTTCCCCCCGTGCGGCACCGACGAACAGAGCATTCGCGCACAGGAGATTGACGAGGCGGGGCGTCCCGCCGGTTTCCTCGTGGACGGCGGCCGCGGCCCGTCGCGTGAACAGGCGGCGCGGCGATCCAGCGATCCGTGTCCGGTGGCTGATGTAGCCCTCGATCTCGTCGGCGGGCATGGGCTGCAGGTGATAGCGCACGACGATCCGCTGCGCCAGCTGCGGGTACCGTCCGATGCGGGTGCTCAGCTCGGGTTGCCCAAGCAGCACGGCCGGCGCCGATCCGCCCGAGCCCGGGTTGGTGAGCATGCGCAGTTCGTCCAGCGCGCGGGCATCGAGCCGCTGCGCCTCGTCGACGGCCAACACGACGCGCTGACCTTGCGCGATCGCCTCTTGGAGCTGTTGCCGGACCAGCCCAGACAGCCGCGCCGCCGAGCCACCGGCGCTGGGACCCCCGGCGGCCTCGAGCACGGCGCCGAGCAACGCGGCACTCGTGCGCGGGGGGTTGGGCACGGAGACCACGCGGTATCCGCCGCCCGAGAGCATCCCACGCAGAGTCTCTGCGAGCATGGTCTTCCCGCAGCCGATCTCTCCGGTGATCAAGACGAGGCCACCGAGCTGGGTCAGGCCGAACAGCATGCGTGCGAGTGCCTCGCGGTGGTCGGCGCGCTCGTATGCGAACCGAGGGTCGGGCTCGATGAGGAACGGCGGCTCGGCGAGCCCCCAGTGCCTGAGATAGTCGCCGCCTGTGGTGCTCATCGCGTCGCCTCCAACACGAGTCCCTCACGCAACCCTGCAGTCGATACGTACAGCTCGTCAAGGCCGAACCCGCGGCGAATGCCCTCGAGGGCGGCGGCACCCGCGAAGCAGAGGCGTAGACGCGGCGCATCGAGGCCGGTGGTCATGGCCAGTGCGTCGGCAGTATCGGTGGCGAGGGCGTCGGCGACGCCTTCGAGCGACGCCGCATCGAGGCGCTCGTTGCCGGCCAGCTGAGCAAGCGCTGCCGCCGACCCGCCGGTGACCACGATCGCATCAGTCGGATGCGTCGCGGCGACCGAGTCGACACGCCGTGTCACATCGTCGACGATCGCATCCCAGACGGCGCGGGCCGGGGGATCCGCAATGGCGAATCGCTCGGTGAGTTTGCGCACCCCAATGGCGAGCGATGTGGCCCATGACAGTTCCCCGGCCCGACCCCCCATCAATTCGAGCGAGCCGCCGCCGAGGTCGGCGGCGACGAGCTCATCGGCCGCGCCGCAGGCCACGATCCCGGCGTAGGTCAGTTCGGCCTCGCGTTCGCCAGACAATACGACCGGCGCGACCCCTGTTGCGGACGAGATCCGCGCCAGCAGATCGGGGGCATTGACCGCCTCCCGGCCCACCGCCGTGCAGGCAATCGCGATGCGCGCGGCACCAAGTGCGCGCGCCTGCCGTGCCATCGCCTCCACGGTGTGCTCGACCAAATCGAGCCCTGCGTCGGTGATGCGCCCGGTGGTGTCGACCCCGCTTCCCAGCGCGGTCATGACACTGTCGGTTGCAAGCGGCGTGAGGTGTTCTGCATCGACGCGTGCGACGAGCAGCCGCGTCGTGTTCGTGCCGACGTCGATCGCTGCTGCGATCACTCGTAGGATGTTGCAAATTGGTGAACCAGCACTGCCCGGACGGTAGCGCATCGCGCGGCGGCGATAGGGCCGGCGAGTCCATGTGTTGCAGGGAGTTGTGAGCCGGAGCCGGTTAGGCCGCGCGGCGCATCGAAACCGGCGTGCGCACCGTCGGTCGCTGGCGTTCGCGCTGACGCAGCCGCCGCTCGCGCCGCCGTGCGATCTGTCGGGCACGCACGCCGGCCGCAACCGTGACCGCGGCCGAGATGCCGGCTAAAACCAGCGCGGTTTGGACCATGGCGGCGCCGCCCTGCGCGGATACGGCTGCGGCGAGGATGAAACCCGGCGTCAGTCCAACCCCGAACAGGGCCAGGTTCGCGGACATCGGGCGACGACGCGGGGTGGGGGTGGCGACCACGGTCAGGCGGGGCGTCTGGTGGTGCCGGTGAGCGTGGAGGTGGTGCACGGTTCCAGTCATGTACCGAACATTAGTTCGCCCCTCGGACGGAACACATGTTCGTGCCCGTGTCGCGGGGTGCGAACTGCGTGGCCGTGGGGGAACCGTTGGGACTATTGGGGCGTATGGCGTTGTGATGTGGGGAGATGTGGGGTACGGTGGGGCACATGCAGCGCCGGTTGCTGACAGGGACCCACGAATGCAGCCTCGACAACCGCTTCCGGATGGCGATTCCGGCACGGCTGCGGGAGCCGTTTATCGGTGGCGCCGTCGTGGGCTGGTGGATCGATGAATGCCTGATTATCGTGCCGCGCCGTGACTGGGCGGGCCTCATCGAGCGCACGTTCGGGGCGATGAGTGTCCTCGACGACGAAGGACGCGAACTGAGCCGGTTTCTGTCGGCGGGGGCGTTCGAACAGGACCTGGACCGCCAGGGCCGGATTCTGCTGCCGGCCGAGCTCCGGGAGCACGCGGGTCTGGAATCGCGTGTGAAGGTCGTTGGGGCAGGCGAGTATCTGGAGGTCTGGGATGGCGACCGTCTCGCGGATCGATTTACAGCGCTTCGTCGAGAGGGGGTATCGGCCCGTGCCAAGCGTCTTGCCGATCGCGTTGGGTGACGCGATGACAGTCCACGAGCCGGTGCTGGCCGACGAGGTCCTGGACCTGCTGCGACCGCAGCCGGGTCAGACCGTGGTCGACTGCACGTTCGGTGCGGGGGGTCACGCGCAGCGGATCGCCGAGGAACTGGGATCCGACGGTCTGTACGTCGCCATTGACCAGGACCCCGACGTCCGTCCGTTCTTCGATGCATTCGCGTCCCGCACGTCGTGCGAGACGCGCTTCGAGCGTGCCAACTTCGCCGTCGCGCTCGACGAGTTGGTCCAGGACGGCGTTCACGCGGACGCGATTCTGATGGATCTCGGCATCTCGTCGATGCAGGTCGACCGGCCCGAGCGCGGATTCTCCTATGCCCGCCAGGCGCCGCTTGACATGCGCATGGACCCGAGCCAACCGATCTCCGCGGCGACGCTCGTCGCCGAGGCGCCCGAGGCCGACCTCGCGCGGTGGTTCCGCGAGTACGGAGAGGAGCGCTATGCGCGCCAGATCGCCCGGGCGATCGTGCGCCGCCGGGCGACCGCGCCGATCATGACGACGGCCGACCTCGTCGAAGTCGTCCGGTCCGCGGTTCCGGCGGGCGCGTTGTTCGCCGGCGGGCATCCGGCCAAGCGGGTCTTCCAGGCGCTGCGCATCGTCGTGAACGCCGAGCTTGAGCTCCTGCCGCACGCGCTGGAATCGGCGTTCGACCTGCTGGCGGTGACCGGCGTTCTTGCCGTGATCAGCTTCCATTCGCTTGAGGACCGGATCGTCAAGCGCTTCATGCGGGCACGCGCGCAAGGCTGCATTTGCCCGCCGGACATGCCGGCCTGCGGATGCGGGCGCACTCCCGACGGCGCGCTGCTCAACACTCGCGCGATCATGCCGAGCGCCGCCGAGTCCCATCGCAACCCTCGATCGCGTTCGGCCCGCCTGCGCGCGGTGCGCAAGTTGGAGTCCGTATGAGCGTCCGAGCGCGAGCGACCGCCCCCGCACGGCGGCGGACGGCTCCTGCCCGAACCCGGCCGCTCGAACACACAAGTCCGTCGCGCCGGCCGTCCACGCGCCCGCAGCCACGGACGCGGCAGCGGCGTCGCACCCGGCTGTTGGTCCGCTGGGCATGGGCCCCTGCCCTGGCGGTCACGCTCGGTGGGATCGTCTTCCTCAATGCCACGACGCTGCGCCTTTCGACGCGCTCGAGCCTCACGCTTCAGCGCACCACCGAGGCGCAGTCGGAGATCGTCAACCTCAATCAGGCGCTGCAGCAAACAGACGCGCAGGTACGCATCGCAGCCTCGCGCAAACTGGGGATGAAACAGGAGGTTGCGTCCCAGGTGACGTTCCTGAGCGCCCCGAACCCGACGCCGTAGGTCGATGGACCGACGCCCGAGTTCGCGTTCGCGTCGCTCTGGGACCGGTGGCTCCCGCCAGCGACAGCGCCCGACGTCGCGTCGGCGCCGGTCCGCGAAGCCTCCGGCGATCACCCGGCGCGAGGGATCGCGCAGGATCCGCTTGCTCGGTGCGCTCGCCGTCGTCGGCGTCGCACTGATGATTGCCCGGGCCGGTTGGCTCGGCACGGTCGACTCGGGGTGGTTGTCGGCGGTCGCGGCAAGCCAGCAGGAGAAGACCGTCGTCAGCCCCGGCCAGCGCGGAGCGATCGTCGACCGAAACGGCTATGAGCTGGCGTTCGATCGGCTCAGCGACACCGTTGTGGCGACGCCGTATCTGGTCACCGACGCCCAGCAGGACGCCATGCGGCTCGCCCCGCTACTGAAGGTGCCCGAGAGCGCGATCTTGGCAAAGCTGATCGTGACCGGCGGCTATTCGGTCGTCGCGCAGGGACTCAACCAGTCGGTCGGGAACGCGGTCCGGAACCTGGGGATCAGCGGCATCAGCGTCCAAGACTCGTTCGCCCGCGATCTGCCGAATAGCGACCTCGCCGCCCAGGTCCTCGGGCTCGTCGGCGACACCGGTGGTCTGTCGGGGCTTGAGCAGCAGTACAACACCGCGCTGACCGGAACGCCCGGGGTGGTGATCGAGAACCAGGACCCCCAGGGTCAGGCACTGTCGACGGTCAAGAGCACCCCCGCCAGGCCCGGCGAGACCATCCAGCTCACCCTGGACTCCAATATTCAGGCCAACCTCGAGTCGATCCTCGCGGCCACGCAGGCGCAGTTCCGGGCAAAGTCGGTCAGCGGCATCGTGATGCAGCCCCAGACCGGTGCGATCCTCGGGATGGCGACCTCACCGGGCTACAACCCGAACGACCGCGCCCAGTTCGATCCCGCGACTGCCCGCCTGCGGTCGGTCACCGACCAGTTCGAGCCGGGCTCGATCTTCAAAATCGTCACCATGGCCGGTGCGATCCAGGAGGGCCTCGTGACGCCCAGCACCAGGATCGCGGTCCCGGGCGTCCTGCCGCTCTTCGACGTCAAGATCCACGACGCCGAATCCCACGGCACCAAGGTGTGGTCGGTGTCCGAGATCCTCGAGCGCTCGAGCAACATCGGCACCATCAAGGTCGCGGAGCGCGTCGGCTACCCTGCGCTGGCCGGCTGGGTCTCCAAGTTCGGCTTCGGCCGTCCCACCGGCATCGACTATCCCGGTGAGAGCACGGGCTATTTCCCCCAGTACCAGGGCCCGGGCTGGTCCGGCGTCTCGATCGGCAACGTCCCGATCGGGCAGGGGGTGTCTGCGACCCAGCTCCAGATCGCGCGCGCATTCTCGGTGATCGCCAACCGCGGCCGCCTGGTCACGCCGCATCTCGTGGCCAAGGTGGGGGGCAAGCCGGTGGCCTATCCGGCGGGCCCGCGGATCATCTCCGTCACCACCGCGCAAGAGCTCGACGGAATGCTGCGCAAGGTTGTCTCCACGCGGGGCACCGGCGATGCAGCGACCGTCAAGGGCTACTCAGTGGCCGGCAAGACCGGCACCGCGCAGGTCATCGGGAGCGACGGCAAGTACAGCAATTCACTGTTCGTGTCCTCGTTCGCGGGCTACGTTCCGGCCAACCATCCGCGGTTGGTCATCGTGGTCACCGTGGACGAGCCGGGGGTTGGCACGTATGGCGGTACCGTGGCCGCGCCGGCGTTCAGCCAGATCGCGTCGATGGCGCTGATCCGGCTGGGCATTCCGCCCGGGTGAATCGAGGAGCCCAACCGGGTCAGCGGACATGCTGATGATGCTTGAGCAACTGGTTCAGCTGGTGCCCGGCAGCCGTCTGGCGACCGCGCCGGCCGTCGCTACCACGATCGGCGTCGATCGCGTGGCCGTTCGATCCGATGACAGTGCGCCGGGTGCGGTCTTCGTCTGCGTTCCCGGGGTCACAGCCGACGGCCATGACTTCGCCCAGGATGCGGCCAACCACGGCGCATCTGCATTGGTCGTGGAGCACGTCGTGCCCGTGGACGTCCCGCAGCTCGTCGTGCCCGACGCGCGTCTCGCGATCGCCCTGATCGCCGCGGCGCTCGAGGATCATCCGGGATCGGTGGTGCGCACCGTCGGCGTGACGGGCACCAACGGCAAGACGACCTCGGCCTACCTGCTGCAGTCAATGCTTGGCGCCGGGACATCGTCGTCCGGGCTCATCAGCACGGTAGAGGTCGTCGTGGGTGGGCGATCCGAGCCGGCGACACACACCACCCCGGATCCGGTCATGCTCCAGCGGCTGCTGGCGCGGATGCGCGACGCGGGCGACGGGGCTTGCGCGATGGAGGTGTCCTCGCACGCGCTGGTGCAGCGTCGGGTCGCAGGCGTCCCATTCGCGGCGGTCCTGTTCACGAACCTCTCGCAGGATCACCTGGACTACCACGCGGACATGAAGGCGTACTTCCAGGCCAAGCGCAGCCTGTTCGATCGGCCAGCCGGGGACGGGCCGAATCCGCCGGGTGCCGCCAACGTCGACGATCCGTACGGCGCCCGCCTGGTGGAGGATCTCGGCGCGCTCGCGTACGGGCTCCACCACCGGGCCGAGATTCGTCCGGTGGAGTACCAGCAGACCGCGGTGGGAACGTGGGCGCGGATCGCGACACCCCGCGGCGTCCTGGAACTGACAAGTCACCTGCGCGGGGACTTCAACCTGCTCAACATCCTGGGCGTCGTCGCCGTCGCGGAGCTGTTGTCGGTCCCGCACGAGCAGGTCGCGCGCGGCATCGCAGGGTTAGCGGGCGTACCAGGCCGGCTCGAGCCGGTCGTTGCCGGACAGGCATTCCAGGTATTGGTGGATTACGCCCACACCCCGGATGCGCTCGCCAACGTGCTCCGCACGGTGCGCGGGCTGGCCGGCCCGCATCGGGTCATCGTCGTCTTCGGGTGCGGCGGTGATCGCGATCGGGGCAAGCGGCCCCTTATGGGATACATCGCCGCGCACCTCGCCGACGTGGCGATCGTCACCTCGGACAACCCGCGCTCCGAGGATCCCGATACCATCATCGATGAGATCGTTGTCGACGCGGGTGACGCACGCGGGCATCTACGGATTCAGCCCGATCGCCGGGCCGCAATTGCGGAGGCGGTGGCCCTGGCGGAACCGGGTGACGTGGTGCTGATCGCCGGCAAAGGGCACGAGCGCGGTCAGGAGATCGCCGGCCGCATCTTGCCGTTCGACGACCGTGATGTCGCACATGACGTTCTGCGGGAGCATGCTGGGTGAACTGGGTCCTTGAGGAGTTGATCGCAGGCCTGGACGCGCGCGTGGTGTCGGGTGACCCGCGCGTCGTCGTCGACGGCGCATCGGTGGATTCACGCGAGCACCTGTCCGGGCGCCTGTTTGTGGGTCTGGTCGGCGAAACCCAGGACGGAGGGATGCACGCCGCCGACGCTCTGGCAGGCGGCGCCGCCGCGGCGCTGGTCGGCGAGGGCGCGTGGCCGGCGATCGCGGAGTCCGTCCGGGCGATCGGGGGCACCGTCGTCACGTCCCCGGATCCGTTGGCCGTACTGCAGGAGGCGGGTCGACGGTCACTTGCGCGCTCGGGGGCGACCGTCGTGGCCATCACGGGGTCCGTCGGCAAGACGACGACGAAGGACATTCTGGTCGCGATGCTCCGGACGGCGAAGGTCCGTGTGCACGGTACCGCGGGCAACCGCAACACCGAGGTCGGCGTGCCGTTGTCGATGCTCGATCTTCGCGAGGGCACCGAGGTCGCCGTCGTCGAGATGGGCATGCGGGGCACCGGCCAGATCGCCGCGCTGGTCGAGCTCGCACGGCCCCACGTCGCCTGCATCACGTCGATCGCGCCCGTCCATTTGGAGCTCCTTGACTCCATCGAGGCGATTGCTGCGGCCAAGGCGGAGATCTTGTCGCAGCTTGCGGATGGCGACAGCGCCGTCGTGCCGGCCGACGAGCCGCTCTTGGCGCCATTTCTGGATGCGCTGCCGGCAGGCGTCGAGATCCGCGCGTTCGACCGCCTCCCGGACGACGTCGCGATCTCGTTGGGCAAGGCCTGGCAGCGACAAGACGGCGCCGCGGCGTGGGAGTGCTGTGCTGCCCTCGGGCTGTGTCCGCCACCGGGAACCGTCGTCGACGTCGCGCTGTCGGCGATGCGTGGGCAGGAGCGGCCCCTGGCGGGCGGTGGGACCCTGATTGAGGACTGCTACAACGCCAACCCCGTCGCGATGGGCGCAGCGCTGCGCGATCTGGCCGAGCGCCGCGGCCGACGGGTGGCCGTGCTCGGCGACATGATGGAGCTCGGGCCCGAGGAGGCCCGGTTTCATCGCGAGGTCGGTGAGCTCGTCGCCCAGCTGGGCATCGATTTCCTGGTTGCCGTCGGTCCACGCTCGGCCGGCTACGTCGCGGGCGCGGCAGGCGTCCCGTCGGTGCGGTTCACCGACAGTTCGGCTGCGGCGACGGGAATCGGCGGGCTTGTGCACGACGGCGACACGGTGCTTGTCAAGGCCTCACGGTCGGTCGCGCTCGAGCGCGTGTGCCAGGTGCTTGCCTAGTGTCACGGATCCTAATCGCCGCAATCGGCGCCACCGCACTGATGCTCTTTCTCGGGCCGAAGTTCATCACGTGGCTGCGCAAGAACGAGGTCGGCCAGTTCGTGCGCCCGCAAGGGCTGATCCCCGCCGGACACGACGCCAAGCGCGGCACCCCGACGATGGGCGGTCTGCTGATCGTGTTCGCGACGACGGTCCCGTTTCTGATCCTGTCAGGGCGGAGCACCAGCGCGATGCTGGTGCTGTTCGTGACCCTTGCCTGCGGCGCGATTGGGTTCGTCGACGACTACCGGAAGATCGTCAGCAAGCGTTCGGGTGGGCTGGCGGCGCGGTGGCGACTTCTGGGCCTGGCGGCGGTGGGGTTGGTGCTCGCATTCGTTGCGGTCCACGTGGTCGGTGTCCCCACGACGCTCGGGCTGCAGTTCAACGACACGATCGTGTCCGTCGGTCCAGTGGTGTTTTTGTTCGTCGTCCTGCTCGTCGTGTCCGGCGCGGCAAACGCCGTGAACCTCACCGACGGTCTCGACGGCCTGGCGGCCGGGACCTGTGCGGTGGCGTTGCTGGTGTACACCGGCATCGCCTTCGTGAGCGGCCAACAGGACCTCGCCATGTTCGCCGCCACCCTGATGGGGTCGTGCATCGGCTTTCTGTGGTTCAACTCATTCCCGGCGGCGGTGTTCATGGGAGACACCGGGTCGTATGCGCTGGGCGGCGCGATCGCGGCACTGGCGGTCATGACCAAGACCGAGGTGCTGCTGATCATCATCGGCGCTGTGTTCGTGGCCGAAGCGGTCTCGGTGATGGTCCAGGTTGTCGTGTTTCGCCGGTACCGGCGTCGCGTGTTCCTGATGGCTCCGCTGCACCATCATTTCGAGATGGCGGGCTGGAGCGAGACCAAGATCATCGTGCGCCTGTGGCTGATCGCCCTCATCGTGGGGTCGATCGGCTTCACACTGTATTTCCGCTCGGTGCACCGATGAAGACCGCCCTGGTCGTCGGCGTGGGACGCTCCGGATCCGCCGCGGCGGCCATGTTGGTGCGCCGCGGCTGGCACGTGGTCGCGGTGGATACCGGGCCGGTCGACGCTCCTGAGCTGTCGGCGCTTGGCGTCGATGTACGGGGCGAACACCTCGATCCAGTCCCGGACGTCGCGCTTGTCGTCAAGAGTCCCGGTGTGCCCGGCGATGCCGCCCAGGTCGTCGCCGCACGCGCCGCGGGAGCATCGGTCATCAGCGAGATCGAACTGGCGTCGCGCGAGCTGTCGAACCCGATCATCGCCGTGACGGGTACCAACGGGAAGACGACGACGACCGAGTTGGCGGCGCATCTCCTGCGAGCGGCCGGCCGCTCGGCGTTGGCATGTGGCAACCAGGGTCTTCCACTGACATCGCTGGTCGATTCGGTCGACCCCTCCACGTGGCTCGTCGTGGAGTGCTCGAGCTTCCAGCTCGAGGACGTCGATCGATTCCATCCGCGTGCGGCGGTCGTGTTGAACCTCACACCGGACCACCTGGATCGCCACCCCACCATGGGCGACTATCGGGCGGCCAAATTGCGGGTCTTCCAAGCGATGACCGCGGACGATCTGGCGATCGCGCCGGAGGGCTGGGCGATTCCGGGGCGCGCGCGGCCGCGCGTGCTCCGTGACGGCGCGCGCCGTGGACCGGATGACATCGCCTGGTCCCAGGGGGGTCTGCATGTGGACGGCCTAGGCATGGTTGTTGGCTGGGATGCAATTCCGCTGCGGGGGCGACACAATCGTGAGAACGTCATGGCGGCCGCGGCGTTGGTCGCCCATGCGGCGCGCCTGACCGGCACCGAGATCGCCGCGGGCCTGGCGAGCTTCGCCGGGGTGGCACACCGATTGGAAGTTGTCGCGACGTACCACGGCGTGACCTTCGTCAACGACTCGAAGGCGACGAATACCGACGCCGCCAGTGCGGCACTCGACGCGTACCCGCACGGCGTGCATCTGATCGCCGGCGGCAAGCCCAAGGGGGCCTCGTTTGCGCCGCTTGCAACGGCCGCCAAGGCGGTGGGCGTCCGCTGTGTGTACTTGATCGGGGAGGCCGGGCCCGAGATCGGCACGGCGATGCGGGCTGTGGGCGTGCCGACACACGACGCGGGCACACTCGCCGTCGCCGTCGCGGCGGCGAGCGCCGCGGCCGCACCCGGCGAGGTCGTCCTGCTCGCTCCTGGCTGCGCCAGCTTCGACCAGTTCACGAGCTTTGAAGAGCGCGGCGATCGGTTTCGCGCGCTGGTTGCCGAGCTCGCGCCGCGCCGACCCCCGCTGGGCCCGAATGGCGGTGCGGTGGCATAGCTGCCGGGCCCGCGTGGGTGGCGCTACCCCGCGGTCGCGACCAGCGAGTGGAACGCCACGCCGGTCCAGAGCTTGGGATAGAAGTAGGTCGACTTCTGGGGCATCGTTTGGCCCGCGTCGGACACGGCGGCGACGGCATCCTTGGGCAGCGGCCGGATAATGACCGCGGCGGCGGCCCTCCCCATGGTGACTTGCTCGACGGCTTCGGCGGCGTCCTTGGTGTACCAAAGCGCCTCGCGATGGGCGAGCGCCGCCTGGTCGTCGCCGAGATCCGGAATCAGGATCTCGCGCTCGAGCACGGCAACGTCGAGCCGTTCACCCGGGGTGGCATCGGGAGCGAGCGATCCGGTCAGCAACCAGAATCCGTCGCCGGTGACCAGTCCCATCGCCGGCTGCTCCAGCGGTGCGGCATGGAGCGCCGCCGTCATGTCGTCCAGGTCGGCGGCGGGGGTCGCGGTCAGCCGTGCTCCGGCACCGGCGGGCCATTCGGCAAGGATGCGGTGGGTGGGCAGCACGACCAGGCCCGGATCATCCAGGGCGGTCAGGCCCATCAGCACGAAGTCGTACGGGCGCTCGAGGTCGTCCACGCGCCCGGTCGCGCGCTGTTCGGCCTGATAGGCAAGGGCGGTCTCATAGCGATGATGTCCATCGGCGATCAGGATCCACGTGTCGGCGAGTGCCGCGGCGATCCCCGCCAGGGCGTCGGGGTCATCGATCCACCAGACGCGGTTCTCGACCGCGCCGCCATCGGAGCGAAATGTCGCCTCCGGGGCCCGATCGCCGATCAGCGCGGCGTCCCAACCCGCACCCGCCGGGTCCGGATAGAGACCGAACACCGGCGAGATGTGCGTGCGCACGGCGCGGTACAGGCGCAGGCGGTCTTCCTTCGGACCGCTGTGGGTCCGCTCATGCGGGCGGACCACGCGAGCCGAATACGGCTCGAGCTTGACGGTCGCCAACAGCGTCTTGCGCTCGAGCCGCGTGCCGCCGAGGGTGAACGTCTGCGTCCAGGCCACGAGCCCGGGGATCGCTGCGCGTCCGAGGATGCCGGCGGCCTGCCAGTCGGCGATCACCTGGGCGGCGGCCTCGTACGGCGGATCCGGTAGCTCGAGCCGAACGGCGTTATACGGACTACGGGCCAAGAGCGCGGAACGTTCGTCCGGCGAGATGACATCGTACGGAGGGGCGACGAGGTCGCCGAGCGCGCCCGCGGCGTCGCGATAGCGCAGTGCGGGAAACGGTCTCACGTCGGCCACGGGTCGCGATGCTACCAAGGCGCTCGCCCGTCCGCTGCGCGGTCTAGGATCAACTGTCCGGTGCTGGACGATCTCACACCCGAGCAGCGCGCAGCGGTGACCCACCCGTCGGGGCCGCTGATGGTCCTGGCCGGTGCGGGCGCGGGGAAGACGCGGGTGCTGTGCCGACGTCTGGCATGGCTCGTCGAACAGGGCCATGACCCCGGACGGGTGTTGGGCGTCACCTTCACCCGTCAGGCCGCCGAGGAGCTCCGGCTCCGGGCAGAAGACCTGCTCGGGCGCTCCCACGAAACGCTGCGCGTGTCGACGTTGCACTCCTGGGCCCAGGACGTCGTGCGCCGTCACGGCGTCGACTACGGGCTCGCTCCTGTGCTGGTGCCGGCCGACCAGGAACTGCGCAAGATGATCGTGCTCGACCGGATCGCCGAGCTCGATCTGCGCGCCCACTCGGTGCGTGGCGACCTTGCACGGCTGGTCGATCAGATGATCACGCGTATCGACCGGTGTCGCGACGAACTGGTCGGTTCGGCTGACTACCTGTCGTGGGCCGAGGAGGCGGTGAGTGCGGCCAGCGGCCGCGATCAGGAGGTGCGCGCCCGCCGCGAATTGGAGTTCGCCCGGGTGTTCGCGGCGCACGACGCATGGCTCGCCGCCGAGGGTCTTGAGGATTTTGGCATGTCGATCGTGCGGGCCCTGGCGCTCGTGCGCACCCATGGTGACCGCCTCGAGGCGATCCGTCACGAAGTGCAGCACCTGTTGGTGGACGAGTTCCAAGACACCAATCATGCGCAGGCCGAACTGATCTTTGCCGTGGCGGATCCGGATGGGAGCGTGGTCGTCGTCGGCGACGACGACCAGGGCATTTATCGCTTCCGCGGAGCGTCGGGCAAGAACATGGCCGACTTTCGCCGCCGCTTCCCGGGCACTGAGCAGGTCCTGCTCGAGCGCAACTACCGATCAACACAGACGATTCTTGACGCCGCGGGCGCCGTCGTCGCGCCGATTCCCGACCGAACACCGAAGACGCTCATCGCGCGTGACGACGCGCGCGGACCGGTGCCGCGCTTCGTCGAGGCTCGGGATCCCGATGCACAGGCCCAGGCCGTCGTCGATGCAGTGATCGCCCGCGCGACGGCGGGGATCCCGTATCACGAGCAGGCCGTGCTGATGCGCGCCGTGCGGTTGGAGGCCGCGCCACTGGTGACCGCGTTTGAGCGGGCCGGCGTCCCGCATCAGGTGCGCGGCGGCGTTGGTCTGATGGAGCGCACGGAGGTGCGTACGGCGCTTGCCTGGCTTCGCGCGGCGGTCGACCCGACCGATGCGCCCGCGCATCTACGTATCGTCGCGGATCCGGCGTGGGGACTTCCCTGGACCCTCGCTGCCGAGGTCGTTGCCACGCACCGCACCCAGCCCGTGGCGCACGCGCTGTGCGTGGCGATCGCCGAAGCGGGGGGCAACACCGCATTCGCTGAGACCCTCGAAGAGGTCGGCCGTGCCGTCGCCGAGAGCGACGCCCGTGACGCGATCCGGAGCGTCGTCGACCGCACGGGCCTGCGTCGACGGGCCATCGCTGCGGGGGGGGCCGAAGGCGCCTCGCGGGTGGCAGCGCTCGGGGCGCTCGAGCGCTTGGTGGATGAGCTTGCCGCGGCGCGAGCCAACCTCACACCGCGCGATGTGGCCGGGCTGCTGTCGCGGTTGGCGGATCTCGGCTATCGCGGCGACGCAGGTGCCCCGCGCGAGCGCGACGGGGTGCAGATCATGACCGTTCACCAGGCGAAAGGCTTGGAGTTCGACGCCGTATCGGTGGTCGGGATGACGCATTTCAACTGGCCCGGCCGGCACCGGCCCGGTCCCGATATCCCGGATGCCCTGCTTCCGGAGGCGCTGCCCCGCGACGCCGACGCACACGTCGCCGAGTCCCGGCGACTCGCCTACGTCGCAATGACACGTGCGCGTACGCACCTGACCGTGTGCTGGGTGCGCTCGTCGGGGACCGGGGTTCCGCAGGCGCCGTCCCGGTTTGTCACCGAGGCCCTCGAATCTACCGCCGGGGCCACGGTCGAGCACGTCGATGACGGCCCGGCGCGCGCACAGCTGATGGCCATCGGGGCTGCGCGGGCGCGCCTGGAGGCGGCGACCATGCGCGCAGCCGAGCGGCGGGCCGCGGGCGAGGTGCCAGAAGACGATCCTGAACTCGCCGACGCGCTGGCGGAATTGATCCAGGCGCGCGCGTCGGCGCTCGTTGCGGATCCGGAGCCGGTGGCGCCGGTGGTACCCGGACGCGTGCCCCGTCCGGGTACCACCGCCTCAATTACCGCGATCGCGCGGTACCGGACCTGCCCGCTGCAATACCGCTTCGCCCATGTGGATCGCATCCCGCCTCGCCCGGACCCGTCGCGCGAGGTCGGCACCGCGGCCCACGCGGCCCTCGAGGCATACTTTCGTCCGGGCAACGGGTCCGGTCAGGCCGACGAGCTCGTGACCCGCTTCGCCACGGAGCTCGCCAAGGCGCGCATCGCAGATACGCCACAGGCCCAGCATGCGCTCGCCCTCGCCCGCGAGCGATTTCCCGCGTTGGTCGCGCGCACCCGCAGTAGCGGCGTGACGGCGGTCGCCGTCGAGCGCCCGTTCACCTTGCGCATCGGTCCGCATCGCGTCCACGGACGCATCGATCGCGTCGATCGTCTGCCGCACGGCGGGTTCGGACTTGTGGACTACAAGACCGGGGCACCGCCGAGCGGCAGCGACGACGACGCACGATTGGTCATGCGTCTGTACCTGGCCGGCGCGCGGGAGGCATGGCAGGTCGAGCCGCGCGTCGCCACCCTCGAGTACGTTCTCGAGGGCGAGAACCGGCGCGAGAACCCGGACGGCGCGGAGATCGCGGCGGCCGTCGAACTCGCCCGCGCCACGCTCGACGAGATCGCTGCGGGGCGGTTCGCGCCGCAGCCGTCATGGGCGTGCCGGACCTGCGACTATCGGCTCCTATGCCCGGCCATGGATCGATGAGCGGACTCGCCCAGCTCACACCCGGAGCCCCCTTCGAGGGCGTGTTCGCGGTGCGCGAGGTGGAACGCCGACTCTCGCGCGGCGGAAAGCCGTTCTTGTCCGTCGTGCTCGCCGATGCGACTGGCTCGGCGCGGGGTGTGATCTTTGACCAGCCCGATTGGTTCGCCGAGCGTCTGACACCCGGCGCCCCGGTGCGCGTCGCCGGACGGGCGGAGCAGCGCGGCGGGCGCCTCGAACTGCTGATCAGTCACGTACGCCCCGCCGGGGAGGAGGCCGCCGACACCCAGCTGGTGCCGCGCAGTCACCGAGATCCGGATGAGCTGTTCGGCTTCGTGCTGCATCTCGCGGACGAGGTCGCCGACCCGGGCCTGCGTCGCACGCTTGCCGCACTGACGGGTGACGAGACCCTGGCTGTCGCCTGGCGGCAGGTCCCGTGCACGCGCTCCGGCCACCACGCGTACATCGGCGGACTGGTCGAGCACACCGTTGGTGTCGCCGCGCTATGCCAGACGCTCTGCACCTGGCACCCCCGCGTCGATGCGGACCTGCTGGTCACGGCGGCGCTCGTGCACGATTTGGGTTACACGCGGGCCTGGCGCATCGCGGCGACCTTCGAAGCGACCGAGGAAGGCCGGCTGTTGGGGCACGTCGCCCTCGGGCTGGAGATTGTCGCTGCCGCGGCGCGTACGGCCGAGCTTGAGGACGCACGCCGTCTGGCTCTCTTGCACTGCGTTGCCTGGCATCACGGGCCGCCGCCTCCCGCCGGGCCGCAGCAGGCGAGCCCCGAGGCGCTGGCGCTCATGCGCCTGAATGCGGCGGAGGTTCAGGTCAAGTCACGCCTTGAAGGGCCCGGACCCGACGCGACGCTGCTCTAACGGGGGCTCCGCACTAGCGAGGGCCGACGACGGCTCCGGCCAGCACGGTGCGCCACCCGATAGCCAACCCGTTCTGTCAAGTAAAACACGGTAAAATCACTAGGGTTTATGGTATAAAGCGATCGATCCTCGGCGCAGCCGCGCCGTCCCCCGTGTCGGACCGAAAAGAGACGAGGTCGATGGCTTCCGATCGCACGCCCGCCCGCAGTGCCCACTCCGACGCCCCGTCCGGCCGAACCGGGACGCTCGAGAACCCGGAAGTCCACGCGAACGTCCCGGGGCACGTCATTCCGATCATCGCGCGCGAGTTCGACGACTTCGATACCGAGGCCGTCAGGTTCTTGCGCGGTGAGATCCCGGAGAACGAGTTCATCGGGTTCCGTCTGCGCCAAGGCGTCTATGGGCAGCGACAGCCCGACGTCCAGATGGTGCGGATCAAGATCCCGTTCGGCGGTGTGAACCCGGAACAGCTCGAGATGTTCGCCGACGCCGTGGAACGCTGGGCACCCTTGCGCAAGGGCCACATCACCACGCGCCAATGCGTGCAGCTGCATCACATCCCGCTGATCGACATCACCAAGTTGATCCGCGAGATCTCCGACGCCGGCCTATCGTCGCGGGAGGGTTGCGGCAACACCGTGCGCAATGTCACCGGCGACCCGTGGGCCGGCGTGTGCGAGGGCGAGCTGTTTGACCCGACGCCGTACGCCGGTGCGTATGTGCGCTACTTCGTGCGCAACGCGGTCTGCCAGTTGATGCCGCGCAAGTTCAAGACGGCATTCACGGCCACCGACGAGGACCGGGCGATTACCGGCATCCACGACGGCGGTTTCATTCCACGGGTGCGCGAGATCGACGGTGAGCTTGTGCGTGGATTCGAGATCCGGATCGGTGGCGGGACGTCGATCATGCCGCGCGTCGCACCGACGCTCTATGACTTCGTGCGCGCCGACGACGGCGAATACATCAAGGTGACCGAGGCGGTCCTACGGATCTTCGATCGGCAGGACGAGCTGCGCAAGAATCGCGCCCGCGCCCGCATCAAGGTCCTGGTCGACCGCATCGGCATGAACGCGTTCCGCGAGATGGTCGATGAGGAACTGCGGGGCGACTGGGTCCAGGAGCGCGACTACGATCTCGACCGGTTGCTGTTCGTGCATGACGAAGCGGAGAACGCGCCCACGGTCCCGGTCGAGGTCCCGCAGCCCGACGGCACCGATGCACGGTTCGCGCGGTTCCGCGCCTCGAACGTCATCCCGCAGCGTCAGCCCGGGTTCTCCACGGTCGAGGTCCGCGTCCCGCGTGGCGATCTGAGCCCGGAACAGTTCCGCGGCCTGGCGGACATCATGCGCGAGTTCTCCGGCGGATATGCCCGCACCACCGTGCAGCAGAACCTCGTGCTGCGCTGGGTGCGCGACGAGGCGGTCTACGCCGTGTGGCAGCGCCTGGCTGGGCTCGATCTCGGGACGGCCGGGGCGCGCGAGATCAACGACGTGGTCTCGTGCCCCGGGACCGACAGCTGCAAGTTGGGCATCACTAGCTCGATGGGCCTCAACCGCGCCATCGAGGAGTACATCGACGACATGCAGATCACCGATCCGTTGACGCGCCAGATCCACATCAAGATCAGCGGTTGTCCAAACGGTTGCAGCCAGCATCACATCGCCAACATCGGGTTCTACGGTGCCTCGATGAAGGTTGGCGACCGGACCATCCCGGCGTACATCCCGCATGTCGGCGGGCAGTACGAGGGGGGCGTAGTCCGCATGGGCCAGCGGCTCAAGCTGCGCCTGCCGGCCAAGCGGATTCCCGAAGTGGTGGGCCGCTGGCTCCGCTTCTACGAGTCGGACCGCACCGACGGCGAGGTGTTCAACGCCTTCGTCGATCGCATCGGGCACCAGCCCTTCGAAGCCCTGGCAGCCGAAGCCACGCTGCCGGTCGAATACAGCGCCGAAACGATCAACGAGTTTGTCGACTGGAACCGCGCCGAGCCGTTCAAGGTCATGCGGGGCGAGGGCGAATGCGCAGTCTGAGCACCGCCAGCGCCACATACGTGCCCGATGCCGAGGCCTACAGCGCCGAGGAACTGCTCCGGTACATGCTTGAGCGGTTCCATCCGCGCTTGGCACTCGCCTGTTCGTTCCAGAAGGAAGAGGCCGTGCTGCTCGACATGCTGCTGCGCCTCGAGCCGACCGCGCGGGTGTTCACGATCGATACTGGGGTACTGTTCGCGGAGACGCGGGCGACGTGGCGCAACGTCGAGGAGCGCTACGGCATCACGATCGAGGTCTTCGACGCGACCCGACCCGATGGGGTCCCGTGGACGGCCGAGCACTGCTGCGGCGAGCGCAAGGTTACTGCGCTCGACGAGGCGCTTGGCGGCGTGGACGGCTGGGTGACCGGTCTGCGTCGCGAGCAGGCGTCGACCCGGGGCGAGACGCCGAAGCTGGTCCGCGACGACCGCCGCGGCGTCTGGAAGGCGAGCCCGCTTGCCGACTGGACGGACACCGATGTGTGGGCCTACATCGCACGCCACGACCTGCCGTACAACCCGCTGCACGACGAGGGATACGCCTCGATCGGATGTGCACCGTGCACGTTGCCTGGCGCGGGACGCGAGGGCCGCTGGGCGGGATCGGCTAAGACCGAGTGCGGACTGCATCTGCCCACCGACGGTCCGGCGGCGTGATGCGCTCTGGCAACGAGCTGCACGTTCGCGCCATCGGTCCGGTCGTCGGAGCCATGGCATCCGAGCTGGGGGAGGCGTGAGCTCCGCCATCGACCATGCCCCGCTGACCCATCTCAATGCGCTCGAATCCGAGGCGATTCACATCATGCGCGAGGTTGCCGCCGAGCTCGAGCGCCCCGTACTGCTGTTTAGCGGCGGCAAGGACTCGATCGTGCTCTTGCGCCTCGCCGAGAAGGCCTTCCGCCCGGCGCGCTTCCCGTTCCCCCTGATGCACGTGGACACGGGCGATAACTTCTGCGAGGTGATTGCGTTCCGCGACCGGCGCGTGGCAGAGCTGGGCGAGCGCCTGATCGTCGCCTCCGTCCAGGAGTCGATCGATCGTGGGCGGGTCGTCGAGGACCGCGGACCGCGTGCGTCCCGCAACCGCCTGCAGATCACCACGCTGCTTGACGCCATCGCCGATCACCGGTTTGACGCGGCATTCGGTGGCGCCCGCCGCGACGAAGAACGCGCCCGCGCCAAGGAGCGGGTGTTCTCGTTCCGCGACGATTTCGGCCAGTGGGACCCCAAGTCGCAGCGCCCGGAGCTGTGGAACCTCTACAACGGGCGCGTCCGTCCGGGCGAGCACGTGCGGGTGTTCCCGCTGTCGAACTGGACCGAGCTCGACGTGTGGGAGTACATCGCCCAGGAACAGCTCGAGGTCCCGTCGATCTACTTTGCCCACGAGCGCCCGGTCTTTGCCCGCGACGGGATGCTGTACGCCTGGCGCGAGGGCACCGAGCTCCTCGATGGCGAGCGGGTCGAGACCGCCACGGTGCGGTACCGGACGGTGGGGGACATGCGCTGCACCGGGGGCGTGCGGTCCCTCGCCACGACGCTCGACGAGGTCGTTACCGAGATCGCCGCGACTCGCGTGACCGAACGCGGCGAGACCCGCGCGGACGACCGGGTCTCCGAGGCCGCGATGGAAGACCGCAAGAAGGCCGGGTACTTTTGAGCGCGCACGGCCTGCTGCGGTTCACCACCGCCGGATCCGTCGATGACGGCAAGAGCACGCTTATCGGGCGGCTGCTGTACGACACCAAGCAGGTCCTTGAGGACCAGCTCGTGCAGGTGGCTGAGGCGAGCCGGCGCCGCAGCAGCGACGGCGGGCTCGACCTGGCGCTGATTACCGACGGCCTGCGCGCCGAGCGCGAGCAGGGCATCACGATCGACGTCGCCTATCGGTACTTCGCCACGGATCGTCGGCGGTTCATCATCGCCGATGTGCCCGGCCACAAGCAGTACACGCGCAACATGGTGACCGGAGCCTCGACCGCCGACCTGTCGATCGTGCTGATCGACGCCCGCAAGGGTGTGCTCGAGCAATCCAAGCGTCACGCGTACATCAGCGCACTGCTCGGGATCCCACACCTGGTGGTGTGTGTGAACAAGATGGATCTGGTCGGGTACAGCGAGGAGACGTTTACACGCATCGTGGCCGAGATCCGCGAGTTCTTGGCGCCGCTGCCCGTTCGCGAGGTGTCGGCGATCCCGATCTCAGCGCTGAACGGCGACAACGTCGTGGACCGCTCGGTCGAGATGCCGTGGTATGGCGGGCCCACGCTGTTGGAGCACCTCGAGACCGTCGACCTCGAGGCCGACCATCCCGCCGACACGCCGACCCGGTTCCCTGTCCAGTGGGTGATTCGGCCGGGCGCGGCCGTCTCGTGGGGCGACGGGGTCTCTCTGCCGGACGCAGCCGACGCGCGCCCGGTCGATGCCGACTACCGTGGCTACGCGGGCCAGCTCGCAAGCGGCGTGCTGCGCACGGGCGACGAGGTACTCGTGCTCCCCGGGGGCCAGCTGACGCGCATCGCGGCGATCGACACCTACGACGGCGAGCGCGATGAGGCGAGTGCGCCGCTGTCGGTGACGGTTCGGCTCGAGGACGATCTGGATGTCTCGCGCGGCGACCTGATCTGCGTGCCGGACGATGCGCCCGTGGTGGCCCGAGAACTCGACGCGACGATCTGCTGGATGTCCGAGCGTCCCCTGTGCGTCGGGGATCGGCTGGTGATCAAACACACGACGCGGACCGCGCAGGCGATCGTCGTCGCGCTCGAGGAGCGCGTGAACGTCGAGACGCTCGCGGGAGAGCGGGACGTGGTGGCATTCGGGCTGAACGACATCGGTCGGGTCCGGCTGCGGACCTCCGCACCGCTGATGTGTGATCCGTATCGCCGCACCCGTGCGACCGGCGGCTTTGTGCTTATCGACGAAGCCGACAACCGCACCGTCGCAGCCGGAATGATCGAGGACGCCCGCTAGGCCGCCGCCCCCTTTCGGGCGGACGGCGGACGGTCAGACCGCGAAGCGGATCTGGAGCACGTCGCCTTCCTGGACGACGTAATCTTTGCCCTCCATGCGCAGTTGGGCCGACTCGCGGGCCTTCGCGAACGAGCCCGCTCGGACGAGATCCTCCCAGGGCACGACTTCGGCACGGATGAAGCCACGCTCGAGGTCCGAATGGATCTTGCCAGCCGCGCGATCCGCGGTGAGGCCGCGTCGGATCGGCCATGCCCGGGCCTCCGGCGGCCCCGAGCCGGTGAAAAACGTGACCAGATCGAGGAGCTCGTAGGCGGCCCGCACGACCGCGTCGGCGCCGCGCACATCGCCGAGCTCCATCTCGGCTGCCAGCTCGGCGGCCTCCTGGTCGCTGAGCTGGGCCAGTTCAAGCTCGGTCCCGACGGCGAGGGCGATCACCTGTGCGTTCCGTGATCCTGCGTACGCGGCAAGGTCCGCGGGCGGATCGCCAGGGTCGTCGGCGTTGAGCACATACAGCACCGGCTTGACTGTCAGCAGCCCCATCTCGGCGGCCAGCGCGCGGGCATCGTCATCGGCGTCCACACGCACCGGTGTCCCCGCGTCGAGTTCCGTGGCCAGCTGGTCCAGCAGCACCAGCTCGGCCCGTGCGGCCGCGTCGCCGGACTTGGCGCCCTTGCGGACCTTTTCGAGGCGTCGCTCGACTTGTTCGCGGTCGGCCAGGATCAGCTCGAGGTCGATTGCTTCCGCGTCGGCGACGGGGTCAATCGCATCGTCGGGGTGCGGTACCTCGCGATTGGCAAACGCTCGGATCACGTGGATCAGCGCGTCTGTTTGACGCAGCTCGCCCAGCGCCTTGCCACCGAGGCCTTCGCCCTGGCCGGCACCGGCGGCCAGACCCGGGATGTCGACGACCTGCACCTGTGCCTGGACCCTGCGTGGGATGTCCTGCGCGTCGGCGATCGCGTCGACCCGGGGGTCCGGGACCTCCGCCATGCCACGCAGCGCCTCGCGGGTCGTGAACGGGTACGGCGCGACCTCGGCGGAGGATTGCGTGATCAGGTTGAACAGTGCGGTTTTGCCGGCGTTCGTACGCCCGACCAGTCCCAGGTCCACGGGTTCCGCCTACTCGCGCGAGAAGCCGACCCCATGGGGGCCGTCATCCGGGATACGCAGAAACTGCAAGTCGGCGAGTTTGACCCAGTACTTTCCCTCGTCGGCATCGATCTGGTGCCACCCGGACGCGTCGCCGAGCACGTCGGTGAGCGCGACGACCTGCGACTCATCAAGCGTCACGCGTAGGATGTTGCCGCCATCAAAGCCAATTTCCAGCCGACGTCCGGCCATGGGCGCTCCTTCGTATCGATCGCCGCGGTCGAGTCTATCGTGGCCGATGTGACCGCTTGCCGGGCGCAGGCCCGAGCGCGGCGGCGTGGTCAGTGGGCGTCGTCGGTGACCTCGACCAACTCGGTCAGGGCACCCGCCCCGGACCGCGGATGGATGAACGCGACGCGGTGGCCGCCCAGGCCGCGCCGCGGGGTGGCATCGATCAGCTCAACACCGGCGTGCGCGAGCTCGGTCAGTGTGGCGTCGATGTCGTCGACCGCAAAGGCCACGTGGTGCAGGCCCTCGCCGCGCTTGTCGAGGAAGCGTCCGATGGCCCCGTCCGGGTCCAGAGGCGAAATCAGCTCGATGCCGGCGCTGCCTGCGCGCAGCATGATCGCCTCAACGCCCTGATCGGGCATCAGTTCGCGGATGTCCTCGACCAGCCCGTACCGCGCGACAAACATCGGCAACGCGGCATCGAGGTCCGCGACGACGTAGGCGACGTGGTGCAGGCGTGCGGACGCGATCACACGGGGTCTCCGGATGGCTCCTGGTCCCACACGACAGGTGCCAGTCGCGGGGCGGGGCGCTCCTCGCGCCCGACCTTGGCGCACGGGCGGCCGTCGACGCGGACGACGTCGGCGGTGAAGTCGTTGGCGCCCCGCAGCAGCGAGCTGCCGACACCGTAGGCGTCGACCGGGACCGAGGCGCGCTCGAACGTACGAATGCGTGCCGGATCGAAGCCTCCGGAGGCCACGATGCGCACCCGCTCGTGCCCCGCATTGTCGAGGGCGCGGCGCACCTTCGCGACGAGCTCCGGAACGACTCCGGTCGGGCGGAAGCGCCCCATCTCGTGCCATAGGGAGCGGTCGACCATCGTGTCCGACGTGTCGACGCGCACCGCCCACAGACGGTCTCCCAGGGCGTCGGCGACCTCGAGAGCCGTGCGCACCGAGTCATTTTCGAAGTCCACCAGGACGGTGACGTACAGCTCATCTGCGAACCGGTCGGCAAACTTCACGGCGGCCCGGACCGTGTCCCCGCCATATGCGGCGATCAACCCGTGGGGGACCGTCCCGATGCCCTTGCCGCCCCACCACGATGCCTGGGCATCGGTGGAGACCCCGATCGCGCCCGCGATGTGTGCGGCCCAGCCGTCTCCGGTCTGGACGTGCCAATGGTCGAACCGCGCCGGGAAGTACATGATCGGCTTTCCTCCGGCGGCCTCGACCACGTCGCGCACGTTGCGGCTGATCAGCGTCCGGCGCGCGAGGACTCCGAGGTACAGCGTCTCGAGGTGGCAGAACAGCGAGTAATCGCCCTCGATTTCGAGGACCGGCTCCCAGGGCTCGATCAGATCTCCGTCAAACAGGGCACGCACGCTGAGCCCGCCCCAGCCGTTGACCCATTGGCCATCGACGTCGCGGCCGGAGCACAGCCGCAGGATCGCCAGGGCCTCGTCGATCCCGCCCAGCACGGAGTCGTCGCGTTGGAAGACCTGCATCAGCACGCGGGGCCGATGCCCGTCGTGCTCGAGGACCTCGCGGGAGAACGTGAAATACGCATCGGAGTAATAGCCGCTGCGCATCTTGTCGACCGGCAGCGCGAACGTCGCGGGGGCCAGCCGGCGGCGCAGGGCATTGGGCACCTTGCTCATCTCGCGTCACCTGCCATGTCGCCGTCCCAGTCTATTACGCCAACCGTATGCGATCCGGTGCTGCCTGCGGTGCCGGCCCTTAGGCCGCAGTACCGGCGGAGGTCCCCTCGACACGGCAGATCTCGCGCAGCGCGGCGGCACCGACGAGCAGCTCGGACTCCTCAGGCTCCTTCGTGGCGATTGTGGCCTGGATCGCATAGCCGATGCCGTGGATCCCGCGCGCGACCAGGTGCTCAGGATGACGCGACGCGAACGAGAACACCTCGACCGCGGCACCGATCCCGATCACGCCGGCGACCGTCCGCATGCCGGGACGCCGATCGGTCGGCAGGGCCCGCAGCAGCAGGTTGGTCCCGATCGTCGCCACCATCATCGGGGCGATGAGATTGCTGCCGCAGCGCGGGTGCTCCTTGGGATATTCGCCGGCGCGTGCCACCTCGGCGAGCCCGCCCGCCTCGTAGGCGGCGATGCTCTTATGCTCGACCGCGTGCCAGGCCGCGGCCCGCGAGGTCCGCAGCGACACGATCGCCGGCGCGAGCCCGACGACCGCCGACACGGTCTCCTGGGCGATCGGCCAGCGTAAGCGGCGGCGCGCGATAACACCGGTGAGAAACGCGCCAACGACGGTGTAGGCGGCCTCGCGTTCCTCGATCGCGAAGCGCGCCTCCGGGAGGTTGCGCCGCATGACCGGGAGTACCGCGACGGATTCCCCGATCCTCAGCACGCCTCGGACGACCGGCAGGTCGCCGATCGCCCCGATGTTGAATCGCGGCTTGCGGCCCGAGGCGACCGCGATCGAGCCGTCGGCGCGCTGGATCGCGGCGGCCCAGTGCGTCGGCCCGTGGACAAGCAGACCGTTGGCGAGGGCCATGCCGCCCAGGCGCGGTCGGGAGGGTGGAGTGCCATTGGGGCTATCGGGCATTGCGATCACCTGTGCGTCGCTGCTCTAACCGCCGCTCCGCTGCCAGCCGACCGGCCGTCGGCGTGGAGTGATCGACGAACTGCATCATGTCGGCAATCGCAGTATGGCCGACCTCGCGGATGCGCTGATGCATCTGCTGCGCGACGTCCCGATACGCGATATGACCCTGCGGTTGGCTGCGCAACTCGATCAGATGCATTGCCTCCCGGGCGTTGATCACCATCACGAACCGAATGCGGTGGGCGAGGCTGACCGCGTATGGTCCGGCGAGGGGCACTGTCGCTGCCAGCTGCTCATAGAGCACGCCGCTGTCGGACATGACTTGGGCGTAGAGATCGCCACAGCCCGCCTCGGAGACTTCCTCAGGCAGCGACCACCCGAGCGCGACACCCAGTGGCTGGGCCTGGAGCGTGAGCATCCGGTGTCGCTGCAGGTCTCGATACGCCCCATAGTCGCACACGATCTCGAACGTATACGTGGTTGTCTCGAGCGCACGTCCGGGCTTGTAGCGGCGGTCGCTGCGATCGCCCGTATACGCGCCAAGCGCCCGGGCCCGGTCGGCGGCAGTCATTCTGTCGACGACCGCGCGGACCTCGTCATAGCCGCGGTCCGATGCGGTCCACAGCGCGTGGGCGATGACGCGGGCCTCGCCGTCGCGATCCCATTCGAGTAGGCGCACACGGGTCCCCGACGACCCGTGATCGGCGTGCCCCAGCGTCGTGCGGGCCACTTCCGCCGTCGCGTCCTCGGTGTCGCGCAGGTACTGGGCGTGACGCAGCCCACGGTCGGGACGGTCGACGCGCGTCAAGAACGCGGGGATTACCAGGCGCAGTTGGGAAAGGATGCGCTCGCCGGCCTCGCGCGCCTCGGGCAACGGATGGGCGATCAGGCGCACCAGCAGGGCCTCGAACGCCTGGCCGGACGCGAAGATGCCCACGTTCGACCGTGTCGCGGCGGGCAGCAGCCCGCGCAGGCTGTCGAGCGCTCGGGCGCGTACCGCGCGTTGGCGTGCCGCGGCCGGCGCGTCGTCGGTGGGCACGTGCGCATCCCAGTAGGCGATCAAGACCGGAATCATCTGCGCGTACGATGCGAATGCCCGGTCGAGCGTCCGGCTGTAGGCGGGCCCGACCTCCGGATGGGCTGCGACGTCAGGTGGGGTGTAATAGCGCCACTGGCCGCCAGGGCGATCGGTATAGGCGATATACCGTGTTGATTGCTCGAGGTAGCTCGCCAGCCGGCCCCACTGGAGCAGCTTGGTCAGGATGTTCGATGCGCCTTCAACTGCGACATGCGCACCGCCCAGTTGGGCGACCGAGTCGTCCCCATAATCGGCCAAGACCCGCTGATACAGCGCATCGGCCTGGGCCTGGCCTGGCCCCGCACCGGTCGCAATCGCGCCCCCGTCCGTCAGGAACTCATCGACGAGGAGTCTGCGTAGCGATTTCGGGCTGCGCGAATAGCGTGCAAACAGGGCGCCCTTGACGGTCTCGGGCAGGTTCGTCAGCGCGAACACCGGACCGGTCGTTTCGGTGACGTAGGGCGCCAGCAGCGCGCGATCGGCGTCGGTGAGATCGGTGGCCACCGCGCGGGCCCCCACCGGGTCCTGGGCGGTCATCGCCTTACCAGCCCCATGTTCCGGGGGCGCCCTTACACGGCCCGACGATGTCCGGGGTGAGCCAGCCACCGTAGAACTCGCCCTCCTGCGGTTCGACCGCGACGCCGTCGAGCTCGCAGCGGTCCATCAGCGCAGGGTATACCGACGCGCAATCCGCGAGGGCGGCGAAGGCCTGCGCGGGGCTCGGATATCCCCACGCGCCGCGGGGGGCGGTCGCGCCGCCGCCGTGGACATCGAAGTACCGGGCCGCGCCCTTCCACTCGCACACGCTCGAACCTGCGACGGGGACCAACGCGCCCGGATGCCAGTCGGAGAGCGGGATGTAGTACCCGGGCGGATGGCTGGTTTCGAGAACCCGGAACGTGCGCCGGGAATCGGCGATGACCTGGCCACCGAGGACAACAACGACGTGTTTGTCGCTCGGCTCCAGGCGCGGTGGACGGGGGTAGTCCCAGACCGATTCCTGGCCCGAATCGGGCGTGACGGGAACGACCCCGCGTGGCAGCCGGCCGGTCCTCACCCGCCGAGCACCTGCTGGGCGATTGCGCGTACCCGGCCGCCATCGGCGCCGGCGCCGAGCTGCTCGAGCGCGGGGCGCATCACCTTGCCGAGCTGCTTGGGGTCGTTGATCCCGGCGTCGGCGATGACCTGCCGCACCACCGCCTCGATTTCGGCGTCGGATGCCTGGGCCGGCAGGTACTCCTCAACGATGGCCAACTCGGCCGTCTCCTGGTCGACCAGATCCTGGCGGCCGCCTGCGGTGAACTGCGCGATCGACTCCCGATGGCGCTTGGCCAACCCCTGCAGTACCCGGACCGCGTCAGGGGCGGCGTCGGTGCCGCGGGCATCGATCTCGGCGTTCTTGAAATCCGCCCGGGCGCGTCGGAGCACTGACAGCCGCAGCTTGTCGCCGTCCCGCAGCGCCTGCGTGGCGTCGGCGTCGAGGCGCGCGGCGAGGTCATCAGACGAGGTCATGGTTTCACGGTACCCGACGCACAAGCGGCTGTGGGCGCGGCGCTAGAAGGGGGTCGGCGCGTCGTCGGGCCCGCGTAGCGCGGCGAGCCGCTCGGCACGGTTCGCCTCGACGCCGCGTGGACCGGCATGGAAGAATCGCTGCCCGGTGAGCTCATCGGGCAGCAACGACTCGTCGAGCACCCCGTCCCGGGACCGGTGCGGGTTCTGGTACCCCTCGCCGTGCCCGAAGTGTCGCGCGTTGGGTCGGCTGGCGTCGCGCAACGCCACAGGCGGCCGTTGGGGGCCGTGGCGGTCGATATGGTCCAGCGCCGCGTCGACGGCCCGGTAGCTTGCGTCCGATTTCGGGGCCAGCGCGAGGTAGATCGTCGCCTGGGCGAGGTTGATGCGGCATTCGGGTAGGCCGACGAATTCGACGGCACGCGCGGCCGCGGTCGCGACCACCAGCGCCTGCGGGTCCGCGTTGCCCACGTCCTCGCTCGCGGCGACGACGATCCGGCGCGCGATGAACTTCGGGTCCTCGCCGCCGGCGATCATCACCGCCAGGTAGTAGATCGCCGCGTCGGGGTCGCTGCCGCGTACGGACTTGATGAATGCCGAGATCGTGTCGTAGTGCGCGTCGCCGGATCGGTCGTAGGGGATCGCACGACCGCCGGCCGCGCCTTCGACCACGGAGAGGGTGATCGTCTGGCGGTCGGGCGTCGCGAGTGCCGCGGCTTCGAGCAGGTTCAGCGCCGATCGCGCATCGCCGTTGGCGCGCACGACGATCGCGGCGCGAGCGTCGTCGTCCAGCCTGACGCGGTCGCCCAGGCCGCGCGGATCTGTCAGCGCGCGCTCGAGCAGCAGCTGCAGGTCGGGGTCGGCCAGCCGTTCGAGCACCATGACCCGCATCCGGGAGATCAGTGCGGAGTTGACCTCGTAGTACGGGTTTTCGGTCGTGGCGCCGACAAGGGTGACGATCCCATTCTCGACGGCCGGGAGCAGCGCGTCCTGCTGGCCCTTGTTGAACCGATGAATCTCGTCGATGAACAGCACGGTACGCCCGCCGCCGGCAAGGCGGTCCCGTGCTTGCGCCAGCGCCGCGCGCACATCGGCGATGCTCGCCTGCGTCGCGGACAGCTCGACGAACTGCGCGCGGGTTGAGCTCGCGATGATCCGCGCGATGGTCGTCTTGCCGGATCCGGGAGGGCCATAGAGGATCAGCGACGGGACCCGATCCTCGGCGATCGCCCGCCCGAGGAACCCGTCAGTGCCGAGAAGCGCGTGCTGTCCGACGAGCTCGGACGCCTCGCTCGGGCGCATGCGTGCCGCAAGCGGGCCGGCCGTCGCGAGCCGCTGTCCGACAAGGTCGCCGAACAGGTCCTCACCGGGAGGAGGTCCACCCGGCGTGGCCATCATGCGACCTCGCCGCTGATCGGCGACGGGGTTCGCCCGGACTCACGCGCGACGCTCGGCTGCATGGCCCACACGATGGCATGCGCCTCGGGCGGCATCAGGGACGTCGTAACATCAGGGCATGGACGGAACCTACGACCGCCCGCTGACCGGCGTCGACATCATTGCGCAGGCCACGTCGGCCGGACTCGAGCCGCGTGTGGCGGTGCTCCTTGCCGGGCGCGTCGACGCGGACGCCGAGTTCCGGGACCTCGATGATCTCGCGCGCGCCGCGGGCCCCGCGCAGCTCGGGATGACGCCCGGACGATGGGCTGCCCTGTTCGGACCGCTGTTCGGCGAATTCGAGTAACCCGAAGCTCGAGTCGCGCGCGCGGCCGACCGGCTACGATGCGTTCGGGATCGGAGCATCCGGCTCATGCCAGGGGTTGGCCCGTAGCCAGGCCACCCTGAGAAAGAGATCCCGGTCATTCATGTCCTGTTCGATGTCAAACACGGTTCCGCACAGCGGACACGCGGTATATGGCTGGAAGGCGGGCACCCCCTCGGCATCCCGTTCACCTGTCGGAAACATCAGCAGATCCCCCCAGCAGTCGGGGGTGGGGCAGCGGACGCGTCCATCGGCGTTCGCGAACGCACTCTTGGGGATTGGTGCCCGTGTCATGTCCCGCACAGCGTAGGCGCCCTGCGGGGATGAAGAAAAGTCTATAATACCCGCGGTATTTTCTGTCTCTTCCGCCACCGCTACTGGAGACGCAGATGGCTCAGACCTATCAGGACCTTCTCGCTGCAGCCCGGGCTGAGATCCCAGAGGTGCAGGTTGCCGAACTGGCCGACCGGCTCGGCGGCGACGGCGCACCGCCGGTGCTCATCGATGTCCGCGAGCAGTCCGAATGGGATGAAGGGCACATCCCCGGTGCGGTGCACGTCCCTCGAGGGTATCTCGAGAGCCGAATCGCCGGCGTCGCCACCCCCGACCAGCCCATCGTGCTGGTGTGTGCAGGCGGCTTCCGCTCGCTGCTCGCGGGGCGCAACGTGCGAGAGATGGGGTATGAGCACGTCGAGAGCCTGGCGGGCGGCTTTACGCGGTGGAAGCAGTCCGGTCACGACTATGTCGTCCCGCAGACGCTGACCCCGCAGCAGCGTGCGCGCTACAGCCGCCACACCCTGATCCCGGAGGTCGGGGAAGCGGGCCAGCTCAAGCTGCTCGGCGCCAAGGCGCTGTTGATCGGCGCGGGCGGCCTCGGATCCCCGGCGGCGTACTACCTGGCTGCCGCGGGCGTCGGGACCATCGGTCTGGTCGACGACGACGTGGTCGACGCCAGCAACCTGCAGCGGCAGATCATCCACACCACCGACCGGGTGGGGATGCTGAAGGCGGAGTCGGCGAAGATCGCGATCGAGGCCCTCAACCCGGACGTGAAGGTCAACGTCCACGCGACGCGCATCAACCGGGACAACGTGCTTGACATCATCGCCGACTACGACGTGATCGTCGACGGCGCGGACAACTTCCCGACGCGCTACTTGCTGGCCGATGCCGCGCTGATGACGCGTACGCCGCTGGTGCACGCGAGCATCCTGCGCTTCGAGGGTCACGCGTCGGTGTTCATACCGTATGAGGGGCCGTGCTACCGGTGCCTGTTTCCGGAGCCGCCGCCGCCGGATCTCGCCCCGTCGTGCGGCGAGGCGGGGGTGCTTGGGGTCCTCTGCGGGGTGATGGGCAACATCCAGGCCAACGAGGCGATCAAGGTCATCCTGGGCATCGGCGACACGCTGTCCGGGCGCCTGCTCGTCTACGACGCGCTGGGCATGTCATTTACCGAACTGAAGGTCCGGCGCGACCCGAACTGCCCGGGCTGCGGGCCGGATGCGCAGTTGGAGTTCCGCGACTACGACGCCTGGTGCGCGGGGGTCGGACGTCACCCCGAGGCGGTGCACGCGTGAGTACGGTTCGTGTGCCGCCCGTCCTGCGGGCCGCCGTCGGCGGAGTGCGGGAGCTTTCCGTGCCCGGGTCGACGGTCTCTGAGGTGCTCGAGGCGCTCTACTCGGCCCACCCCGAAGTCCGAAGCCAACTGGTCTCGGACGACGGCGAGCTGCACCGGTTCGTCAACATCTACGTCAACGACGAGGATGTCCGGCTGCAGGAGTGGCTCGACACCCCTGTCGGCGAGAGCGACACCCTCCTGATCCTCCCGGCGATGGCCGGCGGCGCGTCGGCGGCGCGCTAGCGCACGTCAATGAGCCCTGAACTCGGCATCCCCACGACGGTGCCGATCGCGTCCGACGTGCTCGGGACCATCGGCAACACGCCGATGGTCGAGTTGTCGCATGTTTCTCCCAATCCTCGAGTGCGCATTCTCGTCAAGCTCGAGAGCCACAACCCGACCGGTTCGATCAAGGACCGCACCGCCCAATCGCTGATCGACGATGCCGAGCGCCGCGGTCTGATCTCGCGTGGCGACACGATCATGGAGCCGACATCGGGCAACACCGGTATCGCCCTCGCCATGATCTGTCGGGTCAAGGGATACCGGCTCGTCGCGGTGATGCCCGAGAATGTCACCGAGGAGCGCACGGCGCTGCTGCGGCTCTACGGCGCCGAGATCGTGCCGACTGATGGCGAGTTCGGGTCGAACGGGGCCGTCGAGGTCGCCAAGCGCCTCGCCGCGGAGAACGGCGTGTTCATGCCGTTCCAGTACGGCAACCCGGCGAACCCACGCGCCCACTATGAAGGGACCGCGGCCGAGATCATCCGGGACTGTCCCGAGCTGGACGTCTTCGTCGCGGGTCTGGGCACCGGTGGCACCCTGATGGGCTGCTCGGCGCGCCTGAAGGAGCATCGCCCGGAGATCCAGGTCGTCGCCTGCGAGCCGCTGCAGGGCGATCCGGTGAGTGGCCTACGCAGCCTGGACGACGGCTTCGTCCCCCCGATCCTCGACCTCTCGCGCTTGGACCGCAAGCTGCTTGTCGGCAATCGGGACGCCCTGGTGATGACTCGCCGGCTGTCGAGCGAGGAGGGCATCTTCGCCGGCATCTCCTCGGGCGCCGTTGTCCACACGTGTGCCCGTCTCGCCGCGCGGATGGACCACGGCACGATCGTCGGGATCGTGTGCGACGGGGGGTGGAAGTACCTGTCTGCCGGGATTTGGACCGGCGATCTCGACGATGTCGAAGATACCCTCGAACGCGGGCTGTTCTGGTAGCCGTGCGGCTCCCCCCCGAGCTCGCCGACGAGCTGATCTCCCATGCGGTCGCAGACCTCCCCAACGAATGCTGCGGGATGATCGGGGGCCGCCACGGCGTCGCGACCTCGGTGCACCGGGCAACGAACACCGAAGCGAGCCCGTTCATGTATGTCATGGACCCGCGTCAACAGATGCAGCTCATGGACGCGATCGATGACGCCGGTGAGGACCTACTGGCGATCTATCACTCGCATACCCGATCGGCGGCGTACCCGTCGCGGACCGACGTCGAGCTCGCGTTCTTCGGACAGACGCTCTACCTGATCGTCTCGCTGGCGGATCGGGATGCCCCGGAGATTCGTGCGTTCCGTCTGCGGCGCGACCAGCCGGCCGAATCCGCGGTCACCGAAGAGCCGGTCGAGATCCTCGAGCCGTAGGTCAATGTCGGGGTGCGTGCGGCTTGTGATCGCGGCGCCGGCGCGCGACGTCGGTTGGTGCCGATCCGTCTGGACGCGCCGAGGCTCGCCCGCTAGCGTCGAAGAATGGGACTCTTTCGCGACAAGACCAAGCTGCCGAGCGCCGAGTCGGCGCTGCCCGGACGGGACCATCCGATGCCGGTGCCTGCCGTCCACGACGTGCTGGGAACCCCGCTCGTCGGTCCATTTCCGGCCGGTTCGGAGACCGCGATGTTCGGGATGGGGTGCTTCTGGGGTGCCGAGCGGGTCTTTTGGCAGCTCGAGGGCGTCATCACGACCGCCGTCGGCTACGCGGGGGGCGTGACGCCGAACCCGACCTATGACGAGGTCTGCTCGGGGCGGACCGGGCACAATGAGGTCGTCTTGGTTGCGTTTGATCCGGCCCGGATTAGCTACGAGGCGCTGCTACAGGCGTTTTGGGAGCACCACAACCCCACCCAGGGCATGCGCCAAGGCAACGACGTTGGGACGCAGTATCGATCGGAGGTCTACACCTTCTCCGACGTCCAGCGACAGGCTGCCGAGCAGTCGCGCGCGGCGTACCAGGCGCGCCTGAGCGCTGCCGGGTTCGGGGCGATCACGACGGAAATCGTGCCCGCCGGCCCGTTCTACTACGCCGAGCCGTACCACCAGCAGTACCTGTCGAAGGTGCCCAACGGGTACTGCGGTCTTGGCGGCACCGGCGTCACCTGCCCAATTGGCGTCGGCGTGGCGGGGACCCCCGCCGACACTCCGGCGACATAGTCCACGCCCACACCACCGGTCGGTGGTTCCGACCGGTGGTGTGATGGGCTGAGCTACTCCGCGCTGGCCTTCGGGGCGGCCTTGCGCGTGCGCCGCTTGGG
>JADGPF010000075.1 GCA_017882585.1 Thermoleophilia bacterium | reverse complement strand
GGCATGCCGCGCAGGCGAAGTTGACGAAGTTATGGCCGCCCTGGGCAGTCGTCGGATCGACCTTGGCGGTCAGATTGGCGCTGCTGCTTGACGAGCTGCTGGTGCTGTTACCGATCAGCCAGCCGATGCCGATGCCGACCACTGCCAATACGAGCAACCCGATCAGGATCGGGCCCCTGCGCTTGGGGGGTTCGGGGTACCAGTGGCCTCCACCCTCCGGTGGCTCGCGGTCCTCGTGTGCATTCCCGAGACCGAGCGCAGAGCGCCAGGTGGTTGGGGTATCGCGCGTCCAACCGTGTGGGTTTTTTCCCTGTGAAGCGGTGGATTGGGGGTTGGCGCCAAACCATCGATTAGGGTGCGCAGATTCCGGCATGTTGCAAATCTAGCGCTCCCCGCCGACGGCGTGCGTGGCGCAAACTCCGGTACCGGCATCCGGGCTTTACCTGATGACGTTTGCGCTGGATTTCGTGGAAATCACGTTTTGCCTGCCGGCGGAGTACGCGTAACTTCCCGCCAGTGCCGTTGTCCGCATTCCCACGGGGGGCGGACGATAGGGTCACGGGCATGAGGGCCGACCTGCGTCGCTGGGCGATCATGCCCGTGCTTGCGTTGGGCGTCGCGCTGATCATCGTGGACTCGACGATCGTCAACGTGGCCCTGCCCCGGATCGTCCCGGCCCTGCATATGAACATCGCCGCGGCCGAGTGGGTGAACTCGGCGTACTCGCTGGTCTTCGCTGCGCTTCTGATCGCGTTCGGGTCGATCGCGGACCGCGTCGGGCGTCGGCGGATGTTCATGATCGGCGTCGTCGTGTTCGCCCTGGCGTCGCTGGTTGCCGGGGCCGCCACCACCAGCACGATGATGATCGGCGCGCGGATGCTCCAGGGTGTCGGTGGGGCGATGATCTTGCCGACCTCGCTGTCGCTGGTGAACGCCAACTTTCGCGGCCGTGAGCGGGCGGTCGCGTTCGGCATCTGGGGCTCGGTCATCGCGGGCGCCGCCGCCCTCGGTCCGTTGCTCGGTGGATACCTGACGACCTACTGGTCATGGCGGGCGATCTTCCTGCTCAACTTGCCGGTGAGCATCGCGATCCTCATCTTCGGGTACCTACTGATCCCGGAGTCGCGCGATGAGAATGCGGTCGGGCTGAAGGACATCCCGGGGGTGTTCCTGGTCTCGTTCGGGTTTGCCTCGCTCGTGTTCGGGTTGATCGAGGGGCAGCGCTACGGCTGGTGGCACGCCAAGGCCACCTTCAGCGTCGCGGGCTGGAACTGGCCCCTGCCGGGCTCCCCGGTCCCGTGGGCGTTCGCCGCCGCGGCGATCCTGTTGGGCGCATTCGTGCTGCGCCTGGTCTTTCGCAGTCGACGCGGGCGGCCGACGCTGATCGACCTGCGCCTGTTCGGCGTGCCGTCGTTCCGGTGGGGCGGACTGACGATCCTGATCGTCTCGCTCGGCGAGTTCGGCCTGGTGTTCGTCATCCCGCTGTTCCTACAGAACGTGCTCGGGCTGTCGCCGCTGCAGACCGGCGCGTCGCTGCTGCCGTTGGCGCTCGGCGCCTTTGCCGCAGGCGGCCTTGCCGCCCCGCTGTCACTCAAGATCGGTGGGGTCTGGACCGTCCGCACCGGGATGCTGCTCGAGACGATCGGGATCGCAGGCTTCGCGTTGGTCGTCGAGGCGCCGATGTCGGTCTGGCGGTTCGTGATCCCCCTGGCCGTCTATGGGTTGGGTGTCGGGCTCGCGACGGCCCAGCTGACCAACGTGGCCCTCGCGCAGATCCCTCCCGCGGAATCCGGCCAGGCCTCCGGGATCCAATCGACGTTGCGACAGGTCGGGTCGGCCCTCGGAACGGCGATCCTCGGCACCGCGCTGTCGGTGGCCATCACCAGCCACACCACCAGCTCGCTCACCGGGGCCGGCGTTCCGCGCGATCAGGCCACCAAGATCGCCGACGTGGTGCAGTCGTCGGCCGGCACCGCGCTGCCTGCGCTGCGCGCGGCGCCGAACACCGCGCCATACGCCGGCGTGCTCGATACCTCGTTTGCCGACGCCACGCGGACGGTCGGGATCATCGCCGCCGCCTTCGTGCTCGCCGGCCTGGTGACCTCGCTGCTGATCCCGAGCTCGACCGACTCGGCCGTCGAAGGCGAGCGGCGCAAGGCGCAGTCCAGCGTCGCCACCTAGGTTGCGACCCTGGACTGCGCGACGCGTTGCCTGCGGGGCTAGTGCCCCAGGTCGATGACCCGGGTTGCTGCGGGCAGGTTGACCGCCGCGATGCCGGGGGCGGCACGCCAGACCACGATCAGCCGGTCCCCTTGGACGATGCTGCCGATCGTTGCGGTCGGGTTGCCCGCGTCGACGAACACGGTGCTGGGGTTGATCTGCACGGCGAGCGTCGACCCGTCGGTGAAGGTCGGCGCGACGTTGGGGTGCAGGTGGTTGACCGTCAGCGAGATGCTGGTGGTCGGTGCGCCGCTCGCGGCGACGCCTGCGGCGCGGTAGCGGATCGGCGGCGGTGATCCAAGGTCGACGACCTTGGCTGCGGCCGGCATGTTGGCGATCGGCGTGCCGGGAGGCACGGACCAGATGACGATCAGGCGGTCGCCCGGGGCGACGTTCTGGATCGTCGCCGACGGGTTGCCCGGGTCAACGAACACGGTGTTCGTGTCGAAGCTGACCGTCAGCGATGCGGGGCTCGTCGTCGACGCGCGGCCGTGGCGGACGCTGTTGTGGTTCCCGCGGCCGCGGTGGTGGTGCCCTCCGTTCGCACGCAGGAGCACGGTGAAGCTCGACCCCACGACACCAGAGCCGGCGGTGCCGCGGACTGCACAGGTAATCGGGGCGGGTGCGCCCCGGTCGGCGACCGACGTTGCGGCCACCGTCAGCGGCCCCGTGCCGGCGGGCACGTTGAGCGTGACCGCGACCTTGTCGCCGGTCACAAGGTCACCGACGGCCGCGCTCGGATTCGAGAGTGTCGAGAACGTGGTGTGGCTGTCGAGCATGATCGTCTCGGTCGTCGGCATCGCCAGGCAGTTATTGCGCTCGTGATCGACGCGGGTGATCACCAGGCTTGTCGCGGTCGGGGTTCCGGTGATGATTCCGCGGAGGGTGACCGTGCGGGCCTGGGTCGACGTCGACGAGCCGCCGTCGCGTCGCGAGTTCCCCCGGTTCGCCGTCGCGTGGTGGCCACGGCCGTGGCCGTCCCCCTGGGCAACCGCGGGGCTGACCAGCGCGCCCAGCGTGACGACGGCAGCGGTCGTGGGGCCAATGGCCATGCCAACCGCGAGCGTCGCGGCGAGCGCCTTCCGTGCGTGCATGATGTGTTTCACCTCGGTTTGGGGGCGTGCCGCATTGGGTCAGTCATCGGCGGGCGTCGGGGTCGACTGAACCCCGCCCATCGCGAGGCTCCGCAGACCGCGGTCCGCGAACCAGAACCGCAGGCGCACGCGCACCGGCGGGCGCGACCCGTAGATCAAAAGGCCCGTCCCGTGCCGCAGCTCCCGTACGGCGTGTGCCGGCAGCAGGGCCTCGGCGCCGTCGCTGGCGGTGACGCTCGCTCCAAGCCGGCCGCGCGTTCGCGACGTGCGCGTGCGCCGAGCCGACCCGAGCGAGCGGCTGATCCGCTCGAGCGTATCGGCATCGCCGACACCGGGCAGGATCAATCGCGCTCGGTGGTTGGCAATGACGGTCTCCGCCTGGGGCCCGTAAATTGCGCGGATTTGCGCGTGGTCGTGGAAGATCGTCACGAGCTGGATCCCCGGTTCGGGGCCCGTTGCCGCGAGCGCCGCCAGTTCGCGTACCGGCGCGATGTGGGCGGCCTCGTCGAGCACGACCAACAGGGCGGGATCGAGCGGCGCACCGATCCGCGCACGGCGTGCGTAGACCGCGCGAGTCATTTCCTGGACGATGGCCGTGTAGATGTTGCGCAGGCGGTCCTGTTCGTGGGTCGGGGCGACCAGAAAGAGGCTCGCGCCACCGTCGAGCAGCCTGTGTGGTGTGAGCTCCGGGCGCGCGGCCGCCAGCACGTGTGGATCCCACCAGCCCGCCAGGGCGGTGCGGGCGGTGGCGACGACGCCCGCCCGTGTGCGCGGGTCCAGGCCGCCGATGGCCCGCCACGATGACCGGGCCAGCGGATCATCGACGGTCTCGAGGATGCGCGCGATCTCGGGATCGGCATCCTCGCCACGATCGAGCCACTCGATCAGGCGCGCCATGTCCCCGTCGTGCGCGGCGGCGCGCAGCATCGGCGCGAGCGCGCCCTCGGCCGCCGCGTGCCAGAAGTCGTGGGCGTCGACCGCCCCGGAGGGTCGGACCGACAACAGCGCCCGTGCGGTCACCAGGGCGCCCGTCCAGTCCTCGGCGCCGGACAGGGGCGTCCAACCGACCGTGACGCCGCCGCCGACGGGGTCGTAGACCATGATCTCGCCGCGCGCCGCGCGGGCGGTGCGCGTCACCTCCAGGACATCCGGTTTGCTCGAGGTCACGAGCACCGGTCCGGGCCATTCGAGGATGGCGGGAATCGCCAGTCCGGCGGTCTTGCCCGTCTGGGGCGGGCCGATCACCAGCAGCGAATGGCGTCGCTCGATCGCGATGACGCGGCCGCGTCGGCGACCAAGGCTGATCCGCCCGGGTGCGGGCCGCCGCACCAAGAGCCCGTGCAGGTCGCGCGTGGTCGCGAACCGCGCCTCGTCGGCGCCGCGCTGGCGTGTGGTGCACGCACGCGCCACGGCCCCACCAAGCGCAAGGGCGACGACGGCCAGACCCGCGCCGGCACCGCTCATGGGCGCGCCGCGCGCATCGCATGGTCGGTGTCGATGAGCGCGCGCTCGGCGTCGGAGACGACGTGTGCGACGACGAAGCTCCGATCGCCGATGCGCCACAGCGCGCAGCCACGCGGCAGGCGCGTCACTATCTCCGACTCGGCGTCGGTGAGCCCGAGGCGCTCGCGGGTCGTCGGGAGGTCGGCGTGGGCTTGGCGCAACAGCACGCAGATCTCCGATTCCGAGACCAGCCCTTCGGCGATTTGGGCGACCCGCGAGCCGGCATCGCCGGCCGCCCGCAGGTCCGACACCCGATGGACGATGAGGATGTTCTGCACGCCGGAGGCGCGGGCGAGCTTCCATGAGCGTTGGAAGAACTCGGCCGTCGCCGACGTGGCGATCAGGGCCCAGGCTTCATCGACCACGAAGATGCGCCCGGCATGGTCGCGTGGGTGCCGGCCTTCGTGCCAGGCGGCGATGCAGGCGATGACGATGCCGAGCGCGGCCGAATTGCGCAGGGCCTGAAGATCGAAGACGACGACCGGCGCGTCGAGCCGGACATCCGGCGTCGTCGGGGTGTCGAGCATCCCGGCGAGCTCGCCCTCGCAGAGCCGGCGCACGGCAAGCGCACAGGCCCGCGTCTCTTCGGCCAACCGGTCCGGGGTCGTCCCGAGCCGGTGTGCATCGTCGGGCGCCGGCCGGCGCAGCGCGTCGTAGACCGCGGTCAGCGTCCCCGTGCTACCCGTCGACACGACGACGCAGGCACGCTCACACGCCGCCCGCTCGAGTGGATCGAGGCGTCGCTCCAGGCCGAGTTCGACGACTGCGGCGACGAGCGCCACGCGCGCGTCGGCGCCGATGGTGGGGTCGAGCGGGTTGAGCCGCGTCTGGCCGCCGGGTCGCAGGCAGATCGCGGCACTGCCAAACCATGCCGCCAGCGCGCCGTATTCGCCCTTGGGATCGATCACGACGGACCGTCGGCCGAGGATGGCGTGGCGGGCCAGGTACGTCTTGACCAGGGCGCTCTTGCCGAGCCCCACCTGACCGGCGATCACCGTTCCGGGGTTCGTGATGTGTCCGTCGGCATACAGGCGCCACGGATCGACGGCGAAGGCGCGCCCAGTGGTGATCTCCCGGCCGATCAGCGGCCCGGCCCGGTCGAGCGTCCGCCCCGCGAAGAACGGGTGCGCCGCCGACAGGTGCGCGGTGGTCAGGGTCCGCGCCGGCACGTGCGGCGCGCTCATCCGAGCCCCCGGCACAGCGGGAGTGTCGCCGCGAGTCCGGCGCCCTGCTCCCCCCAGAGGCGGCGAACCTCGCAGCGCGCCAGCGCCGCGGCCGCGGTCAGTTCGCGGCACGCTTCCTCCAGCGCGTCGGGCGTGGGGGCGGACACGGTCACGTACCCGGCAAACCGGTACGCCGCGTGACCATCGGCAAGTTCCCGCTCCTGGGCCGATACCGCCGCCTGCTGTCGTCGTCGGCGCACCGTTCCGACAAACCCCGCACGCTCGCGCAGGTCGTCGTCGGCCGCGTATCGGACCCGCGACTGTTCGGCGTCCCGCACCGCACGTGTCGGATCACGCGGCTGCATCACGAGGGCGATCGAGCGTCCCGGCGGGCCGGCGAGGATCAGCGGGGCGAGCACGTCCGCGTCGACGTCGCCGCCGGGCCACTGGCTGATCCAGAAGCTGGCGTGCCAACTCGCGTCACTACGCAGCGATCCCCACGACTCCTCCGACGCCATCGGCCCGGGATCCGCGGGGTCCGGTGCGATTGCCGCCCCGCCGTGCGGTGTGTCCGCGAACACGTCGTCGGACGTCGGATCGGCGGCGGCTCGCAGCACCGTGGCGAGCTCGACGGCATCCAGGGCCTCGGCGCCGCCAAGCTCGGCCGACATCAGCTGCCGGTTGAGCTCGGCTGCGGCATCGAGCGCCTGCTGGGCCGCGACGGCCCCGGGGCGACGCCGGCAATCGATCGCCAGCGCGATCAGCAGCGTGTACGTCTGGGCCGCGTCGGCGATGCGGTCGACGACCTCCAGGTAGCTCTGGACCGCGTGCTCGCTGCGATCGTTGCCGCCCGCGATCTCGACGTGGCGGCTGCGGCCGCGCGCGCCGACCGGACCCGATCGCGCGATCCACTGCACGCGCGCGACACCCGTATCGGGTCGTGCGAGCCCGGCGAGCATCGACCCCCAGGCGGCCCGGCGTGCGGCCATTTCGTCGGACCCGGCCATCATCATCGGCTCGGCGGTCACGGCGAGGACCACCACGAGGTACGTGCGGTCGCGGATCAGGCCCACCGTGCCCCGATCGGTGGCGATCTCAAGGATGCGGAGCCCGGCGAGGTGGCTCGGCAGGCACCCGGTGTGCTCCGCATGCGGATGCCGATAGCGGGTACGACCGCGGATCCGGCGTGTCGTGAAGGCGAGCCCGACGGCCGCCCAATCGACCGGAAGGCGCCCGGCCGGGTGCACGAGACCGGCGGTGGTGAGCGCGGCGGCGCCGAGCGCGCCGATGATCGGCCCGGCGGGCCCGCCGAGGCTCCGTGTCCAAAGCAGCGCCCACAGGCCGGCCGCCACGAACAACCCGAGCTGGCGCCACTGCAATCCGCCGAGGGCGGTCCCGCTCCGCGGAGCACCGAAGTTGACCCGATCGCGTGCGGCATCGTCACGGCGGTCGGCGCTCACGCCGCCGGTCCGGGCGGACGCGGAACACGAGGCGCGGCGTCGACGGTGCGCCGTGAGCCGGGTACGGTCGGAGCGCCCAATACCCGCGCGCGCGGCGGCGCGACCGACCGGTCTGCGCCGCGGAGCTGCCAGAGCACCGTGCGCGAACCTGCGAGGTCACGCGTCGCCCGGCTCACCGACAGGCTCTGTCGGCGCTGCTGGCTGAGCTGCCCGGCGTCGATGGCCAGCGGGATCAGACTGAGCAGGACAAACGGCGCGAACGCCGCAAGGCCGAGCATGGCCGTGCCGGCGAGGACCCCGGTGATATCCGCACTGGTCAGCTCGGCCAGTCCGAGACTCACGATCCCGATCACGACGAGCTTGCTGATGATCAGCGCGCCGAGGATCTCCGCCATGCGCCGCGCATAGCGGGCCGTGGATGGCCAGACGATCCCTGCGAAGACCAGCGGCAAAAACATCACTGCCACCTCGACGGCCGCGGCACGCACGAGCAGCTCGACCCATACCGCGAGCGCTGCGCACATCGCCGCCGCACCGACGGCGATGCCGATGAACACGGGCAACGGCGTCGCACCGAGCGCTGCCGGTATCGCGCGGGCCAGGGTCGCGCCATCGTTCGCGTGGCGCGCCAGCAGCTCCGCCGAGACGGCGTCGACGGTGTCGACGAGGGTCTGGGTGACCTGGATTCCGACGAGGGTCAAGAGCCCCGCCGCCGGCAGCGCGCCGAAGACGGCGCGCACGATCGCACCCGAATCGGCGTGCAGCAGCGCCGAGAGCACCGCCAGCGCGATGAGCGGCAACATGCACGCAACCGCGACGCCGGCCATGAACCGGTAGTGCGTGGCGACTGCCGCGCTGGTGAGGTCGATCTGGGAGCTGGTTCCGAGTCCGTCCACGACACGAACGACGGCCCAGACGCACGCGTTGATGACCGCCGTGCGGATTGCCCCGAGCACGCCGTCGGTGACCGCGCCGGCCGCCGCACCGATCGGCGCGGTCGCGGCGCTGCACACGTTGCC
>JADGPF010000074.1 GCA_017882585.1 Thermoleophilia bacterium | reverse complement strand
TTGGCGATCTGGTCGTCGACCGGCGTACCCAGGAACACGATCCGTTCATTGAGCAGGCGCGAGTAGATGTCAAACGAACGCTCGCCACGCGAGGTCTGTTCGATGACCATCGGGATGAGTGGGCTCATGTGGCGCACGATCTCCTTGATTGGAACCACGACTGCGCACGACCGCCGGTGTCTACGCGCCGGCGCGAAGTACCAACACAAGGTAGAGCACGATTACCACCGTAAGCCCGACAAGCGTCACGCGCCCGGGCGGCTTGATCCGCACGCGCGCGCGCGCCTCGCCGTCGCGCGGCGTCCGCCCGAACATCCGCGCACCGCCGACGGCGACCGCGCTGGCGATCAGGCTTGCGCCCATGAGCGACGTGACAAGACCCAGTCCCCAGCGCGGTAGCAGGACGAGCAGCGTGAACCACAGCGGCAGGGTGATGAGGAACGCCTTGGCGTAGTGCACGAACCGGCGCGTGATGCGCTCAATGTCGTCGAAGTCGCGATCGGTTTCTTCCTCGAACGGGTTCCGGGGCTCAGAAGCTATAGCGCTCCTCCTTCCACGGATCGGCGGAGTTCGAATACCCGCGGCGCTCCCAGAAGCCGGGGAGGTCGCCGTGCCGGAACTCCAGGCCACGCAGCCATTTGGCGCTCTTCCAGAAGTACAGTTGCGGCACGATCAGACGCAACGGGTAGCCGTGCTCCGGGTCCAGCGGCAAGCCGTCGTATTCGTAGGCGAGCAGCACGCCGGGCGCGCCAAGCGCCTCGAGTGGCAGGTTCGTCGTATAGCCGGCCTCGGCGTGCGCAACCACGTGTGTTGCGGATGGCAGCGGTGCGACCGTCTCGAGGATCCACGCCATCGGCACGCCATACCAGGACGTATCGAGCTTCGACCAGGATGTCACGCAGTGGATGTCGGTCACTTCGCTGACGGCGGGAAGCCCCAGCACCTCGTCGAAGCCCCATCGCTGTGGACGGGTGACGTCACCCCAGATTCGGAGGTCCCAGTCATCGGGGATCTCGTGGTACGGCGGTCCCTGGACGTCGAGCACCGGGAAGTTGCGCACGCGGTGCTGTCCCGGGGGAATGCGGGCGCGTTCCTCGTCGGTGAGTCCGCGGTTGCGGAGAAGACCCATTCCTGCATCCTTGGTGCGCGGCGGGCGGGTCCTCGATGATAACCCCGTGACGCCCGGCCGGCGGCGGACCGCCGGCCGGGCGCATCGGTCAGTTCGTCGTCCCCTGACGGTGGGCAGGGACGTACATTCGCTCGGTGTACTCGCCGACCATGCGGGTGGCCGAGAATTCTGCACCGACCCGGGCGATCGAACGGCGCATCATCGTCGTCCAGCCAAGCGGGACGCCGTCGCCGCCGCGGGCGTAGAAGCGGGGGACGACCTCGTGTTCGAGGAGGTCCAGAAGCGACGCGTGGTCACGGGTGTCCTGGGCCGCTTCGTCACCCGCCGACGAGCCATCGTCGATCGCCCAACCAATGGTCGGGTCGTAGCCCTCGGCCCACCATCCATCGAGGATCGACAGGTTGAGCGCGCCATTGAGCGCGGCCTTCATGCCGCTGGTGCCCGACGCCTCCATGGGCAAACGCGGGGTGTTGAGCCACACGTCGGCCCCCTGCAGGATGTGGGCGCCGATGGCCATGTCATATCCCGGCACGAAGACGACCCGGCCGGCCATGCGAGGGTCGGTCGCCAATTCGGCGACCATCGCGATCAGCGCCTTGCCGTCGGAGTCGCCGGGATGTGCCTTGCCGGCAAGGATGACCTGGACCGGGGCGTCCGGTGCGCTCAACAGTCGTGCGAGCCGGTCCGGATCGCGAAACAGCAGGCCGGCGCGCTTGTACGTGGCGAAACGGCGTGAGAAGCCGATCGTCAGGGCGTGGGGGTCGAGGCGCGGGTGTGCGCCCGCCACCGCGCCGCGTGCATTGGCGAGGTCGACCAGGCGCGCCACGTTGGACCGGTGGGCCCGCCACAGCGCGGCGTCCGGGATCTCCGTGGCGCGCTCGAACCGGGCGGCGGCGGGTCGGGCGAGGTCGACCCCGGCGTCGCGGACCAGTGTGGCGATCCCGGGTTCGAGCCAGGTCTGGACGTGGGCGCCGTTGGTGACGGAGCCGATCGGGACGTGGGCCGTGTCACGGTGCGGCCACAGCCCGCGCCACATCGTGCGGGCGACCTCGCCATGCAGGCGGCTGACGCCGTTGGCACGGGAGGTCGTGCGCAGCGCGAGCGGCGTGAGCCCGAACCCGGGCTCGTCGGAGAGCTTGCCGAGGGCGGCGAGCTGGTGCATCGACATGCCGATCGACGCGGCGGCATCGGCGAGGTGCTCTGCGGCAATGTCGTCGGAGAAGACCTCATTGCCTGCGGGAACGGGCGTGTGGGTGGTGAAGATCGAATTCCGCCGGATCAGCGCGAGCGCGTCCTCGAGCGAGCGTCCGGCGTCGATCAACAGTCGCAGTCGCTCGAGCTGCAGGAAGACCGAATGGCCCTCGTTGATGTGGAAGACGGTGGGGGTGATCCCGGCCGCCGCAAGTGCCCGCATGCCCCCGATGCCCAGCAGCAGCTCCTGGCGGATGCGCATCACGCGATCGCCCCCGTAGAGGCGGGCCGTGATCTCACGATCGGCCGGCGTGTTCTCGGGGATGTTCGCGTCGAGCAGCAGCAGGGTCACCGATCCCACTGCGAGCCGCCACAGGACTGCGGAGACGGGCCCGGTCGGGAGCTCGACGCTGATCCGTAGCGGCGACCCGGCGCCGTCGGTGACAGGATCGGCGCCGACGTCGGCGCCGGTGCGCTCGGTGTAGGCCTCATGCTGGCCGGCTGCGTCAACCCGTTGCTGGAAATACCCGTCGTAATAGAAGAGCCCGATGCCCACGAGTGGCACGCCGAGATCGGACGCCGCCTTGAGGTGATCTCCTGCGAGGATGCCGAGGCCGCCGGCGTAAATCGGGATGGCCGCGGCGAGACCGAATTCCGCACAAAAGTACGCGACGAGCATGTCGTCGTCGGACGGGAAAGTGTCGGTAAACCACGTCGTATTAGTCACGGGACGGGACGCTAGCCCATGGCGCACTGCGCTGCACTTGTACTGGGGTACAAACTGACAGTGCGTGCGACCGCACGAATGTCACCGGCGCACGTTACGACGGTTGGGCATCTGGGGGACGATTCGGAATACGCTTGACCCGGGATGTCCCGTGTCGACCATGGGCGCCGGCGTCGCGGGCTCTGCGGCGCAACCGCCGTCTCGGAGGTGTCGCGATCGTCGGTGCGCCTGACAGCAACGGCTCGGAGACGACCGCGTTCGTGTTCTGCGGCGGTGCCGGACTCGGCGCAGTGCAGGTGGGGATGCTGCGGGCCTTGGTCGAGCGCGGCATCCGCCCCGACGTGGTGACCGGGACGTCATCGGGCGCGATCAACGCCTTGGTCTATGCCGCCGATCCGGGCATGGACGGCGTCGACCGACTCGAGCGCCTCTGGCTCTCGGCACGGCGACGGGACCTGTTCCGTATCCGACCGTGGACGATCGGGCGCGGCCTGTTCGGATCATCCCCGAATCTGACCGGAAGCGGGCACCTGCGGCGCGTACTCGAGTCGACGCTTCCCGTCACGTTGCTCCAAGACACCACGATCCCGATTGCGATCGTCGTGAGCGACACCGTCTCGCGGCGGCCCGTGGTGATGCGCGAGGGCTCGGCCATCGACGTTGTGTTGGCCTCGAGCGCCGTGCCCGGGTTGTTTCCGGGCGTCGAGATCGACGGGCGCGAATACATCGACGGCGGACTCGTCGCCGATCCGCCTGTCGGAGCGGCGGTCGAGCTGGGGGCCACCCACGCCTACGTGATGCCGGTCGGATGGCCGATCGTCGAACCGCACGCCGGCAACGCCCTGATGCGCGTTGCCGATTCGGTCGACTGGCTGTGCTGGCGCATCGCCGAGTTCGAGATCGAGCGTTGGTCGGCGCAGTGCCGTATCGACCTGCTGCCGTCGCCCTCGACCCGCCAGATCGCACCGTTCGATCTGCGGGCCACGCGTCGGCTGATCGACGAGGCGTATGCATTGACGGCAGCGTGGCTGGAGCGGCCAGACGACGCGGCACCGGCGGGCGCACCGGTGCGCCAGGAGCCGAGCGGGCGCCGGGTGCCGGTCATTCCGACGCTCACGCGCCATGGGCGGCGCCTCGTCACGCGGGTCCGCCGCGGCTAACCGCCGGCCACGTCTCACCGCCATCGCGGGCGCGTGTCGCGTGTCGCGTTACTACGTATCACGTAGTAACATGGCGGCATGCCACAGTCCCCGCCATCACGCACGGCGTCCTCTGGGCGCCCAAACGACCCGCCGATCCTCATTCTCACCAGTCTCGCGTCCGGACCCAGGCACGGGTATGCGCTCTTGCAGGACATCGAGGCGTTTGCCGGCGTGCAGCTGGGACCGGGGACACTCTATGGTGCGATCGGGCGACTCGAGCAGCGGGGCCTGATCGAGGCCGTCGCCGAGCACGGGCGCACGCGGCCGTACCGACTGACCGCGGCCGGGAGCCGCGTGCTCGAGGCGGCGCTCCTCGAGATGCGGACAATCGTGGATGTGGGGACGCGCCGGCTCTCGGGCTCGGACGGGACCGCCGCCGCGGTCCCCGCATGAACCAGGTCGCCCTGCGAGTGTTGCTGCTGCTGTACCCGCGTGCGTGGCGTGCGCGATATGGCCAGGAGCTGCGGTACGTCATCGTCCGGTCCACCGCTGCCGGGCGATCGCCATGGCGCGTCGGCGCCGACGTCGCTCGCGCCGCCGCGGTCGTGCGCGCCCAGGCCCTCGGGATCGTTGGTGCGGGTGTGACCCGCCACGACCGGGCGACCGGTGGCTGCGTGCTCGCGCTGTGGGCGTGGGTCGCAATCGTCATCGCCGGTGCCGGGCTGCAGAAGGCCTCCGAGCACTGGCAGGGTGCGGTGCCGACCGGCGAGCGTGGTCTGGCGACGGTTGCATTCACCACCGTGATCGCCGCTGCGGTGTGTGGCGCGGTGATCGTGCTGGCCGGCGTCGCGGTGACCCTGCCCCGGGTCGTGGCGATGCTCGTCGGAGGAGGCTGGTCGGATATCCGCGGGCCCGTGCGGCGGGCCGTCGGCGTGACGGTGATCGCGGCGGCCTGGACCCTCGGCCTCGCGATCTGGGCGCACCGGCTCGGTCCCGTCCGGCGCAACGGCGGTGACCCTCTGTACGGGGCCGTCGTTTTGGGGTGGGGCCTCTGTGTCGCGGTGACCCTCGCCGCGTGGACCGCGGTGGCGTCCTTGCTGGCTCGCCAGATCGGGCTCGGGCGCAGGCTGTTGGTCACAGAAACGGTCCTTGCCGCGGCTGCGACCGGGGCAATGGCCGTCATGAGCGTGGCAACGCTGGTGTGGTGGCGGTCTGTCGGCTCGGAGGCGCCGGGATTCTTCGGCGGCGGGTCGGTCACGACGACGGTGACGGCCGCCGTGATCCTCATGGCGGTGTCGACGGTCCTCGGGGCGGCCGGTACGGCGCGTGCGGCGCGTGCGCTTGACCTGATCTGAGCGCGGCGTCGGTACCCGGGTCGGATCCTGCGGACACAGTGACGTCGGTGATGCCCACGGGGGCGGCCCCCTCGGCGAGGGCGGCAAGGAGCGCGACGAGCGCCGGCTCGGATGCGTCGGCAGCGCGCGTCGCGGCGAACCATGGTTCGGTCGGCGCCAGCTCGGAGACGGGATAGATCTCGGCGATCCGGCCGGTCGCAAGCACATCGCGGCAGATGAACTCGGGCAGCAGACTCACCCCGAGGCCGAGGCAGACCGCCTCGGTGACCGCGCGCAGGTCCGGTGCGACCAACTGGAGATCGCCAGCGAACGGGCGGCCGATCGACGCGAGCCAGAAGCGTCGCGTCAGCGGCAGCTCGTGGCTGTAGCTGACCCACGGGACCCCGTCGAGCCAGGCCCCGAGCGCAGCCACCGACGCGATCGGGGTGCGCGGACACAGGGTCGGCGCGCCGACGAGGACGAACTGCTTGGTCCCGAGTTCGGTGAATGCGAGCGCCCGGCGCGGCGTTCGCGTGCTCGTGACGATCAGGTCGAGCTCGCCGCGGACCAGCAGATCGAGCAGCCGTGCGTCGTCGCCGAACTGGGCGGTGGCCCGGACCTCGACATCGACCAGGCGGGGCAGCAGCACAGCGGAGAAGTACTCGGCGCTCGCGCCGATCCGGACCGCGGCCTGCGGACGTCCGAGGTGGCCGGCTTCGAGCCCACGGACGACCGGCTCAAGCTGGCTGAGCGGTTCGGCGACAACGGCGTAGAGCTCACGCGCGCGAGCCGTTGGCTCGACCCCCCGCCGGCCGCGGACGAACAGCGGCTCGCCGACATTGCGCTCGAGCGCAGCGAGCTGGTGGCTGACGGCCGGTTGCGACAGGGACCGCTGTGCCGCAGCGGCCGTGAGTGAACCGGTGCGATAAATCGCCAGGAAGGTGCGCAGCCATTCGGATTGAGCCATCGAAAAAGACTATGACAGCTCTGATGAGAATTGATTTGTGAATGTCAGTCTGAGCGACCATGCTCGATGCATGACGCCATCGGATACCTACACGCACGGGCACCACGACAGCGTGATGCGCTCCCATCGGTGGCGCACGGCCGAGAACTCGGCCGCATATCTGCTGTCGTCGCTCCAATCGGGCATGAGCGTGCTTGACGTCGGATGCGGCCCAGGCACGATCACCGCAGACCTCGCGCGCCGTGTCGCCCCCGGTTCGGTCCTGGGCATCGACCGCGAAGGGGCGCCACTGGTCGAGGCACGCGAGATCGGGTCAGGACTGTCCAACCTGCGGTTTGCGCAGGGCGACGTCTACTCGCTCGAGGTCGAGCGCGGCAGTCTCGACATCGTGCACGCGCACCAGGTGCTCCAGCACCTGCCGGACCCCGTGGCCGCACTGGTCGAGCTGCGGCTGGTCTGCCGGCCTGGCGGGCGCGTCGCGTCGCGTGACGTCGACTATTCGACGATGACCTGGTTCCCCCATGATCCGGTCCTGGATCGATGGCAGGAGCTCTACCAGGCCGTGGCGCGTGCCGCCGGCGGCGAGCCGAACGCGGGCCGTCGGCTGCTGGCCTGGGCGCATGCGGCCGGCTTCGACGACGTGCGCGCGTCGGCAAGCGTGTGGTGCTTTGCCACCCCAGTTGAGCGTGACTGGTGGGCGGATCTCTGGGCCGACCGTGTCACCCAGTCACGGTTCGCCGACCGGGCGCTTGCCGCTGGCCACGCCACCCGGGATGAGCTTGCCGCGATCGCGGCGGCGTTTCGACGGTGGGCGGTCGATCCCGACGGGTGGGTGGCGATGATTCACGGCGAGATTTTGTGCACGACGCCACGGGCCGCGGCCACGGACGCGCGGGGTGACCGGTGACCGTCGACGCGTCCGCGCTGGAGACTCCGATTCAGACGCGCATTGCGTCCGGCGTTCACACCGGGCTCGTGGATACCCCCAAAGGGCGGCGCCGGAGGGACCGCGGCGCGACGCCCGCAGGAACTCCTCGAGGCAGCCGATGTCGCGGGTCTGGCGATCACCGCGCGCATGGCCGTCGAGCAGACGGGCATCCAGAATCCGCAGGTGGTCGTCCGGGTGTGGCTTGACCGATCGGATGCGACGACGGTCGTCAATTCTCGGCTGACCCCGGATCCCCGCCTCGATGACCCCAAGCATCACGCGGTTGCCGAGCATCTCAAGCGATCACCGTTGCGGCGCACCGTGACCCTGCCGATCGAGTTCGCTGAGCACAGCCCCGCCGCAGCGCCTGTCGGGCAGGCGGTTCCGCCCGTCTGACGAGGCCCACGTCCGGACGGCGCATCTACGCGTGCAGCACCGGCGGGGGCAGGGCCTGCCCGTACTCCTCGCCCATGAGCGGGCTCGACAGGAGGAAGTCGGCGGTGGCGCGGTTGCATGCGATCGGGCAGTTGTGGACCACCGCCACGCGCAGCAGCGCCTTGACGTCGACGTCGTGCGCCTGTGGTTCGAGCGGGTCCCAAAAAAAGAAGACCACGTCGAGCCGGCCCTCGGCGATGCCGGCGCCGACCTGCTGGTCGCCGCCGAGCGGACCCGACAGGAACCGTGTGACGGGAAGCCCGACCTCGCGCTGCACCAGGGCGCCGGTCGTCCCGGTCGCGTACAGGGCGTGTTGGGCGAGCGTCTCGCGGTTGAACCGGACCCAGTCGAGGAGGTCCAGCTTGCGGTTGTCGTGGGCGATCAATGCGATGTGCTTGCAGGCGTCCATGAGAACCTCGTCGGTCGAGTCGACGATGGAGGCGAGGGCCCCGCACGTTCGGGTCGCGCCCCGCAAAATGCCAGCGTAGCCGTAAGCCGGGCGGTGGCGCCCAACGTCAGTGTCACCGTCCGTTCACACGCGGGGTTCACGGTGGCGCGATTGGCATCGCGGACGGCGATGGTGTCCGCATGAACGCCGGTGGGTTGCCGCGTCTGCGGGTCGCGCGTCGGTCCGATCGGACTGGCGCGCCTACACGCCGTGACGCGGTCGTGTCCACGGGTTTGGTGACGAGGCGCTTGCCAGTCGAAGGCCGGACGGCCGGACGCCGGGCCAGCCCGCCTCGTCCAGGAGCTCGAAGAGCTCGGTGGCAAAAGTGCGGGCGGACGCCGGCCCGACGGCACCGGCGCGGCGCGCCAGGCCGATGGTCCGCACGAGTCGCGGTCGGTCGATGCGGATCGCGCGCAGCCCCGGCTGGTGGGTGGCGACGATGCTCGGAATGACCGCCGCGCCGAGATCGAGTCCGACGAGGGCCATCACGCCCGACAGCTCGCCACCGTCGCATGCGATGGTCGGTTCGAAGCCCGCGTGACGGCACGCCGCGAAGACGGTCGTCCGGATCGTGTAGCCGGCGCGGGGAATGGCGAGCGGGACGCCGCGAAGATCAGCGATTCCAACGCGTTTCCGGTCCGCAAGGGCATGCCCGGGTCCGACGACGACGACCAGGTCCTCTTCGGCGAGCAGCACGGTTTCAACCGCCCGATGCGGCACGGGCAGGATCACGAGCGCGAGATCCAGTTGGTCCCGCTCGAGTCGCTCGATCAGGTCCTCCGAGCCGGCCTCGACGAACTTCAGTTCAACTTGGGCGTGCTGCGCATGAAAGGCGGTGAGCGCCGCCGGTAGCAGCACGCTCGAAAGCGATGGGGTCGCCCCGACGCGCAGGGTGCCGCCGCCGGGGCTCGTGAGCTCGTTGGCGGTGCGCCGAATCTGTTCCACGTCCGCGAGCGCCTGGCGTGCAAGCGGGAGCAGCTCCTGGCCCGCCAGCGTGAGCGCGACGCCCCGAGGGACACGCTCGAACAGGTCGGTACCGAGATCGCGCTCGAGTCGCTTGAGCTGCGTGCTCAGCGAGGGCTGGGCGAGATGGAGCGCCGCAGCCGCGCGCGTGAGGTTGCCGTATTCGGCAACCTCACGAAGTACGTGAGCTGCTGGAGCGCAACAGCCATAGCAGAAGGTTATCGCAGCACCATGAAATCCGTATTGGAAGTGACGTCGCCCAGGCGGGAGGATCCCAGCAAGTACACCGGGAAACGACCCCATCTCGCATTTGGATCGAACGGACCTGCTCATGAACCCGCCACGAAGATATACGGACTATCTCGTGAGTTGTATGGGCGTGGTTGCCGTCGTTGGGCTGCTGATCGCTGGCGGCCTCGCCCTCTGGGCTCATAACTACGTCAGCGATCAAGTCAGTAACCAGCTCGCTTCGCAACAGATCACCTTCCCGGCCGCGAGCGCAATCTATCCATGCGCGACCGGCGTCACATCGGAGGACTGCTTCCCGTAGTACGCCTCTGAGAAAGCGTACGCCGGGCAGAAGCTGGAGACCGGCGATCAGGCTCGGGAATACGCGGACGTCCAGCTCCAGAACGACCTCAACGCGATTACTGGCGGAAAGACCTACGCGCAGTTGTCCGCTGCGTCGCTGGCTGACCCGTCGAATGCAAAGCTTTCCGGCCTGGTTGCGGTCGTGTTCAAGGGCACGACCCTCAAGGGTCTGCTGCTGAACGGCTACGCCTTCGGGACCATTGCGACCATCGCCGGATGGTCTGCGGTGGTCGCCTTCGTCGGCGCCGGCCTGATGCCGATCCTGACAATCCTCGGCTTCCTCCACGGGGCCGGCAAGATCGGACGCAAGTCCGAGGAACCGACGGCAACGGCGTAACCAAGCATCACGGACGGGCGCGCTCGCGCCCGTCCGGTCGCAGGTCCCGTACACGCAGGCCCAGTGCCTGCGCTCGGCCGCGCGATGCAACGACGGAGGTCCCGGGAAGCCTCTAATCTGGTCCGGTCGGTAGCTCGATCGGAGGAGTCGCCCCGGGGTGCAGTGGCGAGGATCATCATCGGAGCGGTCCGAACCTGGCGAGACCGGCCTGACGGGTGACTGGACCAGGAGGCGCCTGGCCCCGGGGGCAAGGTGGGCCGTGGCGGCCACGCTCGTGGCGATTCTCGTCCTCGTCGGTGCCCGGGCGGGACCGGTTCGGGCAGCGGCAGCGCCTGCCGATCCGGCCACCGTCCTCGCACACGAGTACGCACCGGTGCTGCGGCTCAAAGAGGTCCCGGGTTCGTGCGACATCGGCAAGCCCTACGTGCCGATCGACGTCAATCTGATCTTGGGCAACCCCGAGGTCGCGCTCCGCGGACCGTGGGACGGGGCGAACATCGTCAAGGTCGGGCCAACGGCCCAGGACCTCGAGCAGGGCCTGTTCGGCTACCACCTGGACTTTCCCGGGAATGCGCTGCAGCCCGGCTGCACGTACGAGGACTGGCAGAACCGCCTCATCGGGAGTGGCACGCCGACGATGTATGCCCACGTGGTCACGCAGGCGGGCGTCCCGGGCCGGCTGGCACTCCAGTACTGGTTCTTCTACGTCTTTAACGACTGGATCAACACCCATGAAGGCGACTGGGAGATGATCCAACTGAACTTCGATGCGGCGACGCCTGCAGATGCGCTGACCAGGCATCCGGTCGAGGTCGGCTACAGCCAGCATTCCAGCGCCGAACGGGCAGCGTGGGGGTCGGCCCCGTTGCAGACGGTCGACGGGACCCATCCGGTCGTCTACGTCGGCAACGGATCCCAGGCGAACTTCTTTACGTCCGACCTGTATCTGATGCGCAGTTCGGCCGAGGGCGTGGGCTGCGACGACACCACCGGGCCGTCGGTGACGGTCAACCCCAATACGGCCGTCATCCCGACCGAGACGGCGGCCTATCTGCGCGCGTACCCCTGGCTGGGGTTCCTGGGTCGGTGGGGTGAGCGCCAAGCAGCGTTTTTCAACGGGCCGACGGGCCCGAACGAGAAGCTGCAGTGGACCGAGCCGTTCACGTGGGCATCGACGAGCTGGCGCGCCGAGACGTTCGCGGTGCCCACGGCCGGGGTCATCCCGACGTCGGCCACCGATTTCTTTTGCGGCGCGGTCGCGCGTGGCTCGACGATCCTGCGGCAGGCCAAGGCCAACCCCGTCCCGTGGCTGGTGGCCTTCGCGATCATGATCCTTGCGGGCGCATGGGGTGTCTCGAAGACCGTCTGGCGGCCGGCCGATCCACGTCGCGTGGCGCGCCGACGGCACTTGGGCCAGGTCATCTCGTGCGGGACGGTCCGCTTTTGGTCTCATCGGCGCCTGTTCCTCGGGATTGGACTCCTGTTCGTTCCGATCGGGATCCTCGTCGCGATCGTCCAGGCGCTGGCGTTCGATATCTGGGGCCTGACGCCGATGTTGGCCGAAACGGGCCGGGCGAATGCGTTCGTCGCGGGGATTGCGCTCGCGGCCGGCATTGTTATGACATTCCTTGCCCTTGCAATCGTGCAGGCTGCGACGGCGCGCACCGTCGCGGACCTCGATGCCGGCAGGCCCGTGGGCGTGTTGTCCGCGTATCGCGGACTGCGGGGGCGCCTGGGCGGGCTGGTGCGGGCACTGGCATTCGTGGTAGTTGTGCAGATCGTGCTGGACCTGACCATCGTGCTGATCCCGGTGGCGCTGTTCTTGCTGGTGCGCTGGTCGCTGCTCGGCGTCGTCGCCGGACTCGAGGACTACCCGCAGCCCGGTGTGCTGCGGCGTAGCGTGGCGTTGACGCGCCGGCATTGGTGGCGGACCGCGGTCATTGCGCTCGGCGTCACCGGTGGGGCCCTGCTGGTCGGGCCGCTGGTTGGTGGGATCGTGCTCCTGGCGACGAGCGCGTCGTTCGCCTTCGTCAACCTCATCGCGGCGATCGTCAATGTCGCCGCGCTGCCGTTCGCGTCCGTCGCGCTGACCTACCTGTACTACGACGTGCGGGCACGCGAGGAGGATCGGGTGGCCGTCGCAGCCGACGCCGCGGACGGCGCCGAGGCACCCATCGTGCCGTGAGGTCGCCGTGCGACGCGGTGGTCGCGTCGCCGGGTGGTTGTCGCCCGAACCCCCGGGGCGCAATCGATGCCCCCCGAGCGGGTCACCAGAACGTGACGGTCAGCGCGGTTGCCAGGCCTCCGGCGGTGCGGCGAGCTCCCGGATTTCCGGCGGGAGTTCGCCGGCGACAAGATCCGCAACGGTCACGCCTTCGAGCACCTCTCGCAGCCGGAACCGGAGCGCGACCCAGACAGCCGGCAGCGACCGAGCGGCGCCCCCGTATTCGAGTTCCTCCGGGCGCAGGCCGCGTACGCTGGCCAGTGGGCCCTCGAGCGTACGGATCACGTCGGCGACGGTGATCTGGTCGGCGGGTCGGGCCAGTCGAAACCCGCCTTGTTGTCCGCGCACGCTGCGCACGATGCCGCCGCGTTTGAGCTCGAGGAGGATGTTCTCAAGGAAGGCGATCGGGATCTCCTGGGAACTCGCCATCTGGTCGCGCGTCACCGCGCGCCCGTGCTCGGCCTCGAGGGCGGCAAGCTCGGTCAGTCCGCGAAGCGCATAGTCCACCTTGGCGGATATTCGCATGCGGTTATTGTGCCCGTTTTGTCGGCCGCCATCGTCTCGTGTCGCGATTCGCGTTCCGCACGTCTCCGACGGCACCCCGTTGACACGCCTCGCCACAGCGTCCGTGGTGAGCAGACGGACCTATCGGGAGAATCACCGTAAACCCAGTCACAATTTGACCTTTATCCATCGTCGAGCTACGTTGCCCACGACTCCCGCGCGGATCCGTCCGGATGCTCCAGTCCACGGTGTGTGAGCGATTGGAACCAGTCGGCGCGGGGACGCAACGTGTGTAGCCGTAACCGAGACGAGGAGCAGCGATGACCGCACGAACAATCCCGATCTCCGCGACGCGTGGCGACCACGCGACGGTACGGGAGATGTGTTCGTGCACGTCGATGTGCCTCGACGTGCCGTCGCTCTGCGCGAGAAGGCGGGGACCGGATGCCGACTGATTCGCCCGCACCCGGGGCCACACGTGCCGATGAACGGCGACCACGACGGGTCGCGAGCGAGGGCGGGTTGTCCGACGAGGAGGCACGTGCCCTTGTCAGTGTCGCCGTCGGCCTGGCCGAGGACCTCGACATCCCCTGCGCGGTCGTCGTGCTGGACGTCGTCGGTGACGTGCGCCTGGCCGAGCGGTCCGGGAGGTTGCCCGGTCCTGCACTTGCGTCGGCCATCGACGCGGCCCACGCGGCATTGGCCGGACACGCCGTGGACTGCCCGGAGGCCGGGTCGGCTGCCATCGTGCTGCGCGACGCGACTGGTCTGCGCGGGGCGCTCGGCGTCGCGGCAGGACCCGACGGGTTCGGCCTCGAGGCGTGCCGGCATGCCGGTCGTGCGCTCGGGTTGTTCTAGCGCCGCGCCCGCGCCGCGCCCCGCGCCCGACCTGGGCGGCGTCGAGTGGCGCGGGCATCGTTCCACGACCGGCGACGGCAGCCGGCTGATCTCTGCGACATGACCCCTGGGCGACGCGGTCCGCCAGCGGGTGTCGCATCCTCGGCTGCTGGTGTCCGCGCTTCCGCTGACGACATCGCGCAGCGCGGCGGGCTCCGCGCGCAGGCCCGTGACGGCACGAGTCGCGATCTCAACGGCGGACCCCTGAGGCCGTCGGGGGCTCAGCGCCCGCGCGGGAGCCAGGTAAAGCGGCGCATCGCGACGATGAAACCGCCGATGCCCCAGAGGACCAGCACGGCCAGGTCATTCCAGGCGAAGCCGGACCCGGTCGTGTGCGGGTTGTACGCGACCAGCAGCGCCGCGGCGAGGTGGCTCACCGGAAAGATCCTGGCGATGTCGTTGAGCCAGGTCGGCAGTCCAGAGACCGGGACAAAGACCCCGGAGATGAAGTACAGCGGGAGGATCACCGCCTGCGTGATCGGCTGAGCGGCGTCGTCATTGCGGATGATCGAGACCAGCGCATAGCCGAGGCAACAGAAGGTCAGTGCTCCGAGGATCACGGTGATCACCAGCGCCGGGGCGGTACGCGCCGGAATATGCGCGCTGTAGAAGATCCAGCCGATCACCAACAGCAACGCACTGATCACCAGCGCCACGACGACGGACGTGAGGGCCCGTCCGGCGATGATGACCGATGCCGGCACGGGAGTCGCGCGCCGGCGCTTGAGGACACCGCTCTCGCGCTGGGCGGTCACCGACATGACGAGGTTGACGAACGACGCGGCGATGATGCCGAGGGTCATGATTCCCGGCACGTAGTAGATCGACACGTCCAGTTCGCCGCCGGGCACCTTTACCGTGGCCGTCTGGGCCCCGATCACCGACGCGAGGATGACCAGAAACAGCACCGGCAGCGCAAGCGTGAAAAAGCGGGCCTGGCGGTTCCGGAGAAACGCCCGCATGTCGTAGCGAAACTGATGGAAGGCCAGTTGCGTCGCGGTGGCACCCCGATCCCGCGAGGGTTCGATGCCGCGGGATCGGCTGGATGTCATGACGTTGCCGTCCCCGTTGCGGATCTGGTGAGCTCGAGGTAGATGTCCTCGAGGGTCGGGCGCCGGACCTCGAGGTCCGCGAGGTCGACCCCGCGAGCCGCGGCCCAGGCGGTGAGCGGTGCCAACACGGCGATCGGCGAGACGGCGGTGACCAGCAGACGGTCACCGTCCTGACCGGCGATCGTGCTCCGCACCGCCTCGGGAAGGTCAGCGATCGCCGTGCCGGTAGGTAGCGTAAACCGGATCTCCGCCGGAGCGACGTTGCGGCCACCGAGCGTCGCCGGAGGCCCTTCGGCGACGATATGGCCTCCGGCGATCACCGCCACGTGGTCGGCAAGGTGCTCGGCTTCGTCCATGTAGTGGGTCGTCAGGAACACGGTGACCCCGAGCCCGCGCAAGCCGGCAATCATGTCCCAGGCCGCCCGCCGGGCCGACGGGTCGAATCCGGTTGTGGGCTCGTCTAAGAACAACAGCTCCGGGTCGCCGACGAGCGCGAGCGCGACGTCCAGTCGCCGCCGCTGGCCACCCGAAAGCCTCCCGGCCAAGACGTCGGGCCTGTCGGCGAGGCCCACCAGCTCAAGCGTCTCGTCGACCCCGCGCGGGGCCGGGTAGTAGCCGGCGTACAGACGCACGCACTCGGCGACGGTGAGGTACTGCTCCGGGGCCGACTCCTGGAGCACGACGCCGAGGCGCCCACGCCAACGCGCCGTGCCGCGTTCGGGGTCGTCGCCCAGCACGGTAACCCGCCCGGCGGTGCGCCTGCGGTACCCCTCGAGGATCTCGACGGTGGTGGTCTTGCCGGCTCCGTTGGGTCCGAGAAAGCCAAAGACCTCGCCGCGGTTGACGTGGAGGTCGATCCCGCCGACCGCCTCGAGCTCGCCGTATCGCATCACCAGGCCCTCGACCTCGATGACCGCCTCGGTGCCAGGTCGATCCCTGGCGCGTGGGCCGGTGTTGTCCGGGTGCGGGGACGGGTCCATGCGAATACGGTACCCGGACCGTGTGGCGTGCACGAGCGGCGCGGCGGGACTTACTCGGCGTGGTCGGTCACGGCAACCGCGTCCGGCGCCTCCGTCGCCTTGTCATCGACGAGGTGTGGCGTCAGATTCTCTCCATCGATGTCGACGGTCGGCACGATGCGGTCGAGCAGCGACGGCATCCACCACGCGATGCGGCCCATCAGGACGAGTATCGCCGGGGTCAACAGC
>JADGPF010000073.1 GCA_017882585.1 Thermoleophilia bacterium | reverse complement strand
CTACCGACCGGCATCGAAGGCATCGCGACCGTCGGCTAGCCACTCCCCCGCGCGGCGACCGGCCGTGTGTCGGCACCAGGTCCAGGCCCCGAGGGGCCTGGTGCCGGGGCCCGGATCGGGCTTAGGCGGTGAGCCGCATCTCCAGGTCGACGATGGCCCGCGAGATCTGATCCTCGAGGCGGTGGAAAAGGGCCGCAAGCTCGCCGGGATTCCCGTTGCGGGCCGTATCCTCGGCCGCGGCGGCCGTCTGGGCCGCGTCGTGAGCCCCGAACAGGCCGCACGTTGATTTCAGGACGTGGGCGGCGTCGGCGACCGCACGTGGGTCGTCGCGGTCCAAACCGATGCGCATCGCTTCAAGCCGGCGGGGCGTCTCGGTCTTCCAGGTCCGGAACAGGCGGACCGTTGCCTCCTGGCCGATCTGCTCGAGCAGGGTGGTGATTCCGGGCTCGTCGTCACCGGACGCCAACGACGTCCTGGGCTCGTCCGGCGCGGCGCGGCGTGATGGCAGCCACCGGACCAGCGCCCGATGAAGGTCGTCGGTGGTCATCGGTTTACCGACGTGGTCGTCCATCCCCGCGGCCAGGCACGCGTCGCGATCCTCCGGGCGGTTGTCGGCGGTCAGGGCGATGATCGGCGTGTGCACTCCGAGCTCGGTCTCGCGATCGCGGATCCGGCGGGTTGCCTCGAAGCCGTCCATCTCGGGCATCCGGCAATCCATGAGGACGACCGCGTACGCGCCACGCCGCAGCGCCTCGAGCGCCTCCGCGCCCGAGGCGACCGCGTGACAGGACACGCCGAGCTGCGCGAGCTGGCGCTGGGCCAACGAACGGTTGACGTCGTTGTCCTCGACAAGGAGCACTTGCGGCAGCTGCGTGACACCCGCGAGTCGGTCCGCCCGAGGCACGTGTGCCGCCGGCACGGGCGCCCGTGCCGCCGCCGCCGCGCGCACGCGAGGGACCGGCGCGCCGATCACCGCCAGCACCGCCTCGGCGAGGCGATCGGATCGGATCGGGAGTGCGATCGACGACGGGCCATCGCTGCCAAGGGCCGCAGCAACGCCCGCCGCGACGATCAGCACCGGCCCGTCGGCAACGGTCCAACGCCCTTCGATGACTGCCAGGTCATGCCCGCCGGACATCGTTCGCCCCGCCTGGTGCAGCGGGATGATCTCGGCACCGAGCCCCCGCAATGCGTCCGCCAACGCATCGGCGCCAATGCCCGTGCGCAGATCGAGCGCCAGCCGGAGTCCCCGCAAGGGACGCTCGGCCACGGTCTCGAGCTCCGCCGGCACCGCGTCGAACGGGAGGTGGACCGTCAGCGTGGTCCCTCGCCCGGGTGCGCTGGCGCAGGCGATCGTGCCGCCCATCGCCTGAACCAGACGCAAACTGATCGCCAGGCCGAGCCCCGTGCCCGCGTGACTGCGTGCGCGGCCGCTGTCGACCTGGGTGAACGGCTGAAAGATCTCGTTCTGCTTGTCCTGCGGGATGCCCGCGCCCGTGTCGGCGACCTCGCACCGCACGACCGGACCGTTCTGATCCTCGCCGTCGAGGGCGATCCGCAGCACGACGTCCCCGCCGTCGGTGAACTTGACGGCGTTGCCCACGAGGTTTATGAGGATCTGGCGGACGCGTCCTGGGTCGCCGCGCACCAGCCCTGGGACGTGGGGGTCAATCCAGGTGACCAGCCGCAGCGCCTTGCGTCGGGCCTCGGGTCCGAGCAGGTCGGCGACCCCTTCCGCAATGGCCCGCAGCGAGAAGCTCTCGGTCGCGAGTTGCACCTTACCCGCCTCGAGCTTCGAGAAATCCAGCACACCGTTGATGATCTCGAGCAGGCCGTGGGCGGAGTCATGCATGACCCCCACGAGCTCGCGCTGGTCGGTGTCGAGTTCGGACTGACGCAGCAGGTCAAGCGTGCCGATCACGCCATACATCGGGGTACGGATTTCGTGGCTCATCGTGGCCAGGAACTCGGATTTCAGCTCGGCGGCGTGCACGGCCTCGTCGCGTGCGGCGGCCAGTTCGCGCTCGGCGTGCTTGCGCGCGGTGATGTCGCGCATGAAGGCGGTAAACAGCACCGGCGATTCGTCTTCCATCGCTGAGATCGCGAGCTCGATCGGGAACTCGTGGCCATCGGCATGCAGCGCCACGAGCTCACGCCGGGAGCCGATCAGTGCCGACGCCCCACCGGCCAACACGCGCTCCAGGCCACGCGCATGGGCCGCACGCATGCGCTCGGGCACGATCAGATCACCGAGCTGACGACCGAATGCCTCCGCCCGTGAGAATCCGAACATCGCCTCGGCGGCGGGGTTGAATTCGGCGACCCGGCCGGCGGCATCCATCCAGATCACCGCGTCGAGCGCGGTGTCGATCGTGGCCGCATTGCGCGCCTGGCTGATCCGCAGCCGCTCTTCAAGGCGCACCCGGCCGGTGACCTCGCGGTACTGCCACAGCGAACCGGTGTCGCCGCCGCCGAGGTCGATCGGCACGAAGTCCCGTTCGAATACGCGGCCGTCGGCGAAGCGGACGACGTCAGACAGTGCCGTCTCACGCGCGACCATGCGCATCCCGATGAGGGCGACGAAGCCCTCCGGATCCGCAGTGAGGTGCTTGGAGTGCTCGGCGGCTTCT
>JADGPF010000072.1 GCA_017882585.1 Thermoleophilia bacterium | reverse complement strand
TTGGCGGTGCGGGGGGCGCCGGCCATCGGGATCGCCGGCGCGATGGGCGTCGCCCTCGCCGCCCAGCAGGCCGATCACGACGACCCTGAGGCGTATCTGGCGAGCGTGTCCACAGCGGCCGAGGCACTTGCCTCGACGCGCCCGACCGCCGCCAACCTGGCCTGGGCCATCGGGCAGCAGCGCACGATGCTGGCCGGGCATCCGGGGCCGACCGAGGCGATGACCCAAGGCCTGCGCTTGTTCGCCAAACGGCTGCATGCGGCCGAGGTCGCGCGCTGCCGGGCGATGGCCGGACACGGCAAGCTGCTCGTCCATCGCGGCGCGCGGATTCTCACCCACTGCAACACCGGGGCATTGGCCACCGGCGGGATCGGGACCGCATTGGGAGTGATCCGCGCAGCGTATGCCGACGACCCGAGCGTGAGCGTGCTGGTCGATGAGACCCGCCCGCTTTTGCAGGGCGCGCGGCTGACCGCATGGGAACTCGCGCGTGACGGAATCCCGTTCGCGCTGATCACCGATTCGATGGCCGCGTCGCTGATGGCCGCCGGCCAGGTCACGCACGTGATCGTCGGTGCCGATCGCGTCGCCGCCAATGGAGATGTCGTCAACAAGATCGGCACGTACGGGCTTGCGGTGCTCGCGCGCGAGCACCGGCTGCCGTTCATCGTCGTCGCGCCGACCTCGACGATCGACCTCGACACTGCGACCGGGGCGGATGTCGTGGTCGAGGAACGCGCGCCGGAGGAGGTGCTACGAATCGAACTGTTCGGCCGTGTGGCCGCTCCGCACGACGTTCCGGTCCGCAACCCGGCGTTCGATCGCACGCCGGCGCGGCTCGTCAGCGCGATCGTCACCGAGCAGGGTGTTCACCGGCCTCCGTATGCCGATACCCTGCGTGCCGCAGTTGCGGCGTCCGACCCGCTCGATGCGGAGACCGGCCTCCGGGCACCCGATGGCACACGCACTTGACCGAACGATGACCGGAGTACCATCAGGGGGCCGGTCCGGTTTGTTCACGAACAAGGGGGGCACATGCAGCTACAGGTAAAGGGCAAGAACATGCCCGTGACGGACGCGCTCTTTGAATACGCCGAGCGCAAGCTGCAGCGGCTGACGAAGATCCTGCCGCCGTGGGATGAGCCGCCGATCGTCGAGCTGGAACTCTCGGTTGAGCGCAACCCGAAGATCGCCAAGCCCCAGACGGCCGAGATCACCGTCCGCACGCGCGGCGGGGTGCTGAGGGTGCGCGAGAGCGCCGAGGACATGTACGTCGCGATCGACGCGGCTGCGCACAAGCTCGAACGGCAGGCGGCCCGCTACCGCGAGCGCCGTCGCCGGCACCGTGCACCGCATGAGCATGCACCCGAGCCCGTCGAGATGATCGTGCCCGAGCTGCAGCATGAGGCCGAGGCAGAGGGCCCGCGGGTCGTCAAGACCAAGCAGTTCGCCGTCAAACCGATGTCCTCCGAAGAGGCCGCGCTCCACATGGACATGCTGCACCACGACTTTTATGTGTTCCGCAGTGCGGAGACGGGTGATGTCAACGTGGTCTACCGCCGTCACGACGGTGACGTCGGCCTGATCGTCCCCGAATTGGCGTAGCCACGACGCGCCGCCGCGGCGGGCGCATGCGACCGGGCGAGGTGCTGTGATCGTCGGCACCGTTGCTACGATCGCGGGACCCACATCGGAAATCGGCTGAGGTGTAGTTGTCCACGGATATGCTCAACAAGGTGCTCAGGTTTGGCGAGGGTCGCCAGATCAAGCAGATGCAGGCGCGCGTCGCCGCCATCGGGGCGCTGGAGCCTGACCTCGAACGGCTCAGCGACCAGGAGCTGCTGCAACGCTCGCAGGGACTGCGCGATCAGGGCGCCAACGGCGCCGAGCTCGACGACCTGCTGGTCGACGCGTTCGCGCTGGTGCGCGAGGTTGGCCGCCGCACGATGGGAATGCGGCTCTACGACGTCCAGCTGATCGGCGCTCAGGTCCTACACGCGGGGCGCATCGCCGAGATGAAGACCGGTGAAGGCAAGACGTTTTCCGCGACGGCCGCGGTCTACCTCAACGCGCTTGCAGGCGAGGGCGTCCACATCGTCACGGTCAACGACTACCTGGCCCGCCGCGACGCCGAGTGGATGCGCCCGGTCTACACCGGGCTCGGGATGACCGTCGGGGTGATCGAAACCACGCTCGATCCGCTTGCGCGCCGCGAGGCCTACGCCGCCGACGCGACCTACGGGACCAACTCCGAGTTCGGTTTCGATTATCTGCGCGACAACATGGCCGTCCAGCTCGCGGACACCGTGCAGCGCGGCTACAACTTCTGCATCGTGGATGAGGTCGACTCGATCCTCATCGACGAAGCACGTACGCCGCTGATCATCTCGGGCATCCCCGAGGCGGCCGCCGACACGTATTACCGGTTCGCCCGCATCATTCCGACCCTTCGGAAGCGCACCGACTATGAGATCGACGAGAAAGCCCGCTCGGCGGCCCCGACCGAGAGCGGCGTCGAGAAGATCGAGCGCGCGCTGGGGATCGACAACCTCTACCTGGACATCCACGGGCAGCTGGTCAACCACCTCATCCAGGCGCTCAAGGCACACGCGCTCTATCACCGTGACAAGGAGTACATCGTCCGCGAGGGCGAAGTGCTGATCGTCGATGAATTCACCGGGCGCGTGCTCGAGGGCCGGCGCTACTCGGAAGGCCTGCATCAGGCGATTGAGGCCAAGGAGGGCCTGCGGATCCGCGAGGAGAACCAGACCCTGGCGACGATCACCCTCCAGAACTACTTCCGCATGTACGAGAAGCTGTCGGGCATGACCGGCACGGCCGCGACCGAGGCCAACGAGTTCAACAAGATCTACAACGCCGACGTCGTGTCGATTCCGACCAACAAGCC
>JADGPF010000002.1 GCA_017882585.1 Thermoleophilia bacterium | reverse complement strand
GCCGTGCCGAGGTCGCTGGCCGCCTCGTCGATCCCGCAGAGCACCAACGCGACCGCGAGCCGTGTGCCGCGCAGCGCGCCGGCGAGGGCGAGGTCATCTTCGCGGCGTCCGCACCCGATGATCGCCTGAGCACCGAGCCGCACCGCGTGGGCAACCGCCGCGGCCGCACCGAGAGGACGGAGCTCACCGACCCACAGTGGCGTTGCCCCATGCGCCGCGAGGGCATCGCGCGCGCCATCGGCAAGACGGCGGCTGAACGGTGACGGCGCCGCCACGAGGACGACGTGCCCCAGCTCTATCCCACGTTTCAAGAGCACGTCGGGCAGCCCGAGCCAGTACCGCTCGGCCGGTGCAAGGACGTCAATCTGCCGAATCGGACTGGGACGCGCGGCGGCAGCTCCGTGGTTCCAGATGACCCATGGCGATCCGGCAAGTTCCCGTTGTGCGGCGCGCATCGGACCGCTGCCATACGGCCCGAAGACCAGGTCGTGCCGGCCCACAAGCTCACGGATTGCACGGGCGGTCTGCACGTCGTCGCTGGTGGCATCGACGATCGTCAGCCGCACGCCCGCGTCGTCTGCCCACGCCTGAAGCCCTCGCGCCGCGTCCCGTCCGCCGAACGCATACCGACCCGACAGCGCAAGAGCCACGCCTGCGCGAACCTGGGCGCTCATGGGCTCAGCGACGACATGGGCTAACTCGCGGTCCAGCCTCCGTCGATCGGAATCGACGCTCCGTTGATAAATGCCGCCGACGATGAGCAGAGGTACGCGACGAACTCCGCGATCTCGGCCGGTTCGACCAGGCGCTTGATCGCCGTGCGCGCGAGCAGGATGTCACGAACGACGTCCTCCGCAGCGAGGCCGTGCACCTTGGCCTGTGCGGCGATCTGCTGTTCGACGAGCTGGGTGCGGGCGTACCCCGGACAGATGCAATTCGAGGTCACACCATGTCCGGCCCCTTCGAGCGCGACGACCTTCGACAGGCCCTCGAGCCCGTGCTTCGCGGTGACGTAGGCCGACTTGTACGGGGATGCCACCAGCCCGTGGACGGACGAGATGTTGATGACCCGACCCCAGCCACGCTCGTACATCCCGGGCAGGGCCGCGCGGATGAGGCGGAATGGTGCCTCCACCATGACGTCCATGAGGTACGAGAACGTCTCGACGGGAAAGTCTTCAACCGCGGCGACGTGCTGAAGACCCGCGTTGTTGACGATGATGTCGGCCGTGACGTTGAGCGCCGCGAGGTCGGTCGCATCGGAGAGATCGACACAAACGTAGTCCGCGCCGATGGCCACCGCGTGCTCCTCGAGGCGGGCGCGATCACGATCGATCATGACGACGGCCGCGCCTGCCGCGCTCAGGCGCTGAGCGATTGCGAGACCGATGCCGGCGGCGGCTCCGGTGACGAGCGCCGTGTGTCCGGCCAGATCCACGTGGACGGTCGCGGGAGTGTCCGTCTTTGCCATGGGCCCGATGGTACGCGAGCTCTCGACACCGCGTCTGCGGCCGAGCTCCGCGTGGTCGCCGCATCGACGCATTGCGTCGGTGGTGACGCCGCCGACCGAAAGGGCGATCGGTGGTCTACCGCCGCAGGGTCCTCAGACCACCGTTCCGATAAGGGCGCCGATGCCCATCGTCACGCCCATGGCCAATGCGCCCCAGCACACGACGCGCACCACCGCGGGCACCTGGGGTGCGCCTCCGAGTCGGGCGCCCGTGATGCCCAGCGCGGCCAAGGCCACAAGCGTCACGAGCACCGCGACCACGACCCGGACCGACGCGGGTGCCAGGGCGATCGCCACAAGCGGCACGATTGCGCCCATCGCAAACGAGACCGCAGACGCCAGTGCCGCCTGGCGCGGACGGGCCAGCTGGTCAACCTCGAAGCCAAGCTCGTCCCGCACGTGCGCGGCGAGGCGATCCCCGGACGAGAGCTCCTGGGCCACCTCCCAGGCCAGCGACTCGGAGAGGCCGCGCGCGCGGTAGATCCCGGCAAGTTCCGCCAGCTCGGCGTCGGGGGACGCGTCCAGCTCGCGTCGCTCGAGCGCGATGTCCGCGCGCTCGACATCGCGTTGGGAACTCACCGAGACGTATTCGCCCGCCGCCATCGACATCGCCCCGGCAACGAGTCCCGCGATGCCTGCCGTCACGATCGCGCTGCGGCTCGAACCGGCCGCGGCCACGCCGAGCACGAGGCTCGCGGTCGACAGGATCCCATCATCGGCGCCGAGCACGGCCGCGCGAAGCCAACCGGCGCGATGCGACAGATGTCGCTCATTGTGGCTCGGTCGCGACGTTGACGTCTGGTCGCCCATCATGACCCGGTGGCGTCCGAGTGCGCGAGCCTCGAGCTGGCCGCACTGCCGCGGGCGGCAGATCTCGTGCTCATCTCAGCATGCTGACGCGTCGCCATTCCGCACCATCGGCACTCTATTTCGCTTGTGAACAGATACCGAATGCGCCGAGTCTGAGCCTCACCGCCCCGGGGCGCCGGCAGACCGTCGCTCGTTGTCACGATGGGCCCAGTATCGCAGCGCCGGTCGGCGATCGCGACGCCTGGCCGAACACGTACCGATCTGTGCGATCGGCGGGTCGCGGTCGTCGGTGGCGTGTCCCACCGGCGAGGACATCGCAGCCCGCCGGGCGGGCGCGCGACCCACGCACCGGAAGGTGCCGGGTTGGCGTGTACTTCACAGACGGCCGCCCCGACGCGATAGTGGTGATCTCGCACCCACGCATCGCGCGCGGTCGCAACCGCGGCGGGGAGCCCCGATGACCGTGTTGGAATTCGAGCTGGCGGATTGGCGACGTTGTGTCCACGAGCTCTACGCGACGATCCGGTCGCAAGATGATCCCGAGCGGGGACACGCGCTCTGGCGCAGAGGTCGTGACGATCTGTTTCGGGCGCACCCGCAGAGCCCGCTCCTGCGTGACGACCCGATGCGTACCCGCGGCGTTCCATACTGGCCGTACGACCCGGGCGTGCGGTTCGAGCTGACGCTCCAGGGCGCGTCCGAGCCCGCGACGCTCGCGGTCCCAACCGACGGTCAGGGCACCACGATGATGCGGCGCCTCGGCCGCGTCGACCTACCCGAACCGCTTGGGGCAACTGTCGATGTCTGGTGGCTGGACCAGTACGGCGGCGGGCTGTTTCTTCCCCTCCGCGACGGCACCGCCCGGGACACGAGCTACGGCGGGGGTCGCTATGCCCTCGACACCGCAAAAGGGGCAGACCTCGGTGGCGGCTCGGCGTCGCTCGTTGTCGACCTGAACTTCCTGTACCACCCCTCGTGCCGCTACAACCCGGAATGGCAGTGCCCGCTGGCTCCGGCGGGCAATGTGATTGCCGCTCCCGTACGAGCCGGGGAGCGTCTCTGAGTTCGGGGGGACCTGGTCGCCTCCAGCGGGATCTGCGGGACCTCTTATCTGCTGCTGCGCGTCTGGCCGTCCGGTGCTTTGATGTCCATACGCGACCAGGAGGCGGGCATGACCGGCACTGACGCCAACGGTTACGAGCCGCTCGACTACGCCGGCGCGCTCGGCAGGCTGAACGACTTGGTGGGGCGGGACGTACTCGTCGAGCTGCGGGTCGGCAGCCTCCACGGACCGTGTCGGCTTGCCGCCCGGGGCGTGGTCATCGGTCCGCCCTCGGGTCAGCTGCGACTGACCGCGCGGCGCTCGCCCGAGGATGATCTCGAGGCGTTCCTGCTCGACACCGGGGCGTTCTTGACGGTCAAGGAAACGGATTTCGTTGACGGACAGTGGCACGCCGGAAACGACGAGGACCAGCGCCCAACCCAGCCGCACCTGAACATCACGTTCACCGACTCGGTCCTGCATGTCGCCGTGCTCTGGCGGCACGACCCCGTCGTCGAGCAGGACGACTAGACCGCCTGCCGAGCGAACTGAGATTCGGGGCGGTCCTCCGCGTGGTGCGTGAGGCGCGCGTGTCCACGGGTGACCGCGCTCCGGACCCACGCCCGGGAGAACGGGCGAGGCCATGGACGGCGTAGTGCGGATCGTCGTCGGAGTCCTCGGCGCCCTCGTGGTTGTCCTGATGCTGCTCG
>JADGPF010000071.1 GCA_017882585.1 Thermoleophilia bacterium | reverse complement strand
TACGCGGGGAACCCCAGACTGCTCGGGTCAATCGTGCGAAGTCTCAAGCGACTGTCCTGCTCGACTCGGGGTGCCTCCCCGATCGGCCTGTAGATGATGCTCTTCTGACACAACCATGTCAAGGGCACAAGGTGCTGTTCTTCGGGCGTTCACACGAGGCGAACGTAGCGCCGCTTTCCCGCCCGCAAAATAGCCCCACGCAGGGCCGATGCAGACATGTCGAGTGTCGTGACCGGTGCCCCGTCGAGGGCGACGCCCCCCTGTTCGATGAGGCGTCGGGCCTCGCTGCGCGAGCCCACGCCCAAGGCTTCGACCAAGAGCGCAGGCAAATGGATCTCGCCATCCGGCACGGCAAACTCCGGCACGTCGGCCGGGGCTTCCCGATCGCGGACGACCCGGTTGAAGTGATCCTCCGCCGCCACGGCGGCGGCGGCATCGTGGAAGCGCGCGACCACGAGTCGTCCCAGGCGCCGCTTTTCGGTCCCCGGATGTCCCGCAGGCGGCGGCTCGCCGGGAAACATGAGACGGAAATAGTCGGCCGTCAGCGCGTCGGGAATGCTCATGACCTTCCCGAACTGTTCCTCGGGGGTGTCGGTGACGCCGATGTAGTTGCCGAGCGACTTGCTCATCTTCTGGACACCGTCGGTCCCGGGCAAGATCGGCATCGTCATGACGACCTGCGGCGCCACCCCGTACCGGGACTGAATGTCCCGGGCGAGCATCAAGTTGAATAGTTGGTCGGTGCCGCCGAGCTCGACGTCGGCCTCCAGCGCCACCGAATCGTAGGCCTGCAGCAGGGGGTACAGGAGCTCCAGCACGGAGACCGGACGGTCCTCCTGCATCCGGCTCGCAAAATCATTACGGCGCAGCAGTTGGTTGATCGTGGCGCGCGACGCGAGGTCGAACAGTGGAGCAAGGCCCATCTCGGCGAACCACTCGCCGTTGGCTCGCACCTCGGTGCGCTCGGCATCGAGTATGTGAAATGCCTGCTCTCGGAACGTTTCGGCGTTGGCTACAATCGCGTCTTCGGACAGCATCGGGCGCGTCGAGCTGCGTCCGCTGGGATCTCCGACCCGGGCCGTCCAGTCGCCGATCACGAGGACCGCGATGTGTCCGGCGTCCTGGAACTCCCGCAGCTTGCCAAGTACGACGCAGTGACCGAGGTGGATGTCCGGCGCGGTTGGGTCGACGCCGAGCTTGACCCGGAGCGGCTGGCCGCGGTCGATCTTCTCGGCGAGGGCGTCCACGCTCGGCTCACAATTGACGGTCCGCGCGACAAGCTCTAGGGCCCGCGCGCGCCCGGGCTTGGATCGGAATCGCTCATCTGGCGATCCGGTCCTCAGGGATCGCCAGATGAGTCCGACGCCCGGACACCCACGGGCAGTCGATCAGGGCGTATCGCCACGCCCGGCCCGCGTCCCGCGTGATTCCGACCCGGGGGCCGCGTTCGATGGCGATGTCCTCGAGCACGCGGGGCAGCACGCGCAATCCCCGATCGGGCGCATCCTGGGCCTCCAAAGGAGTCCCGTTGAGCTCGCCAGTGATGCCAAACGCGGCCGCCAACCGGCCTGGACCCCGGCACAGGTCCAGGGCTGCGGTCGTTCCGCGCCGTACGCACATCAGCTCGAGTCCGGCGGTCGGCTGAACCGCCCGCAAGAGCAGCGCCGATCCCTGACCCGGCGGTCCACAGACGATGTTGACGCACCAATGCACGCCATAGCTGCGGTAGACGTACAACCGTCCGGCGGGTCCGAACATCACTCGCGAGCGGGCCGTGGGCCCCCGGAAGCTGTGTGAGGCGGCATCCCAGTGCTCGTACCGCTCCACCTCGACGATCACGCCGGCGACATCGTTGCCCACAAGCACGCAGCCGATGAGGTCCGGGGCCACGTCGCGCGCCGGGCGGGCGAAGAACCCGGCGCCCAGCGGGGTCACCATCGCGCGACCTCGGCCCGGGCCGCGATGAGTTGTTCGCGAACACGCGCACGGGACGTTCCGCCGAACGAGATCTTTGCCTCCGCGCTCGCTTCGGCACTGAGCTGCGGCAGTGCGATGTCCGCCAGCCCGGCGGTCGCGATCTCGGCGGCATTCGCGTCGGCAAGCCCCACCCCGCGGGCAAGACACGCGCGCACGAGCTGTCCGACGGCTTCGTGGGCCCGCCGGAACGGCCAGCCCGCACGGACGAGGTGGTCGGCGAGGTCGGTCGCGGCCATGTACCCGTCTTGGCAGGCGGCGGCCATGCGTTCGGTGCAGAACCGTGCCTCGCCGAGCATCCCTGTCAACGCCGGCAACAGGACATCGAGGGTATCGACGGCGTCGAACAAGAAATGCTTGTCCTCTTGCAGGTCCTTGTTGTATGCGAGCGGCAACTTGGCCAGCAGCCCCTGCAAGCCGACGTAGTCGGCCACGACGCGACTCACCTTGGCACGCGCAAGCTCGGCCGCGTCGGGATTCTTCTTTTGCGGGAGCATCGACGATCCCGAGGTGAACGCGTCCGAGAGCTCCACGAACCCGACTTCCTCGCTCGCCCACAGGACCAGCTCCTCCCCGAGCCGTGAGACGTGCACGCACAGCGTGGCGGCGGCATGCAGGTAATCGGCGAGCGCATCCCGCGTGGCGACGCTGTCGAGGCTGTTGGCCGTCGGGCGCGCAAACCCGAGGTCGACGGCGGTCTGGTCGCGGTCGATCGTGAATCCCACCCCGGCGAGCGCCCCGGCCCCCAGCGGCGATTCGGCGAGCGAGTCGTCAGAGACCCTTCCGAAGCGCCGGTGGTCACGAATCAGCATCTGTACGTAGGCACCCAGGTGGTGCGCGAGTCGCACCGGCTGCGCCCGCTGGAGGTGCGTGTAGCCGGGCAGCAGCGTGTCGACGTGCCGCTCGGCCTGGTCCAAGAGCACGTGGGCAAGGGCGCCGATCGCCGCGCCTTGCCGATCCACGGCATCCCGCAGATACAGCAGCACGTCGGTGGCAACCTGGTCGTTGCGGCTGCGGCCGGTGTGCAACCGGCGTCCGGCGTCACCGACCAGCTCGGTGAGCCGCCGCTCCACGGCGGTGTGAATGTCTTCGTCGGAGTCCTGCGCGACGAACGTTCCGTCCCGGAATTCGGTCTCGACGCGCGCGAGCCCCTCGAGAATCGCCCGTCCGTCCTCAGCAGAGAGCACGCCCGACGTGACGAGCATTCGGGCATGCGCACGCGATCCGACGATGTCCTGCGCCCACATGCGCGCGTCGACCGCAAGCGATGCGTTCAACCGGTCAAACGCCTCGGCCGGACCTCCGGTGAAGCGTCCGCCCCACAGCCGCGGACCGTCACTCACCGCGCCACCTCGGCACGATCGCGGGTGAGCACGGTGGCGAGTGCTGCACACACTTGGTCGACCTGATCTTCGGTCATCTCCGGGAAGAACGGTAACGCGATCGTCGAGGCGCTGATCGCCTCGGTCACGGGCAGCGTGCCCGGCCGGTAGCCGAACTGGTCTTGGTAGAAGGGCTGCAGGTGGATGCACGGCAGGTACGGCTTGGCGGAGATGCCGAGCTCGTCCAGCTGCGTGATGACCGCGTTGCGGTCAATACCCGACGCCAAGCGCGGCGCGTAGACGAACCACGACCGTCGTTGTGGTCCCGTAAACATTGGCTCGACGTTCGGTATCGCGCGGACCCTCTGCTGATACCAGTCCGCCACCTGGGCGCGTCCCGCCTGCATCTGGTCGAGATGCTCGAGCTGACCCACCCCGATCGCGGCGTGCACGTCCGAGAGCCGGTAGTTGAACCCGAGACGCGAGTGGACCAGCCAGGCTCCGTCGTCACTACGGCCCTGGTTCGAAAGGCTCTTGAGCAGGGCCGCCAGCCGGTCGTCGTCAGTCAGGATCACGCCGCCCTCGGCGGTCGTCAGCTGCTTGTTCGCGTAGAAGCCGTAGACGGCGGGGTGACCCCAGGTACCGAGCTTCTTGCCGTCGTAGTCGCCGTCGATCGTCTGGCACGCATCCTCGACGATCACCAGGCCATGGCGCCTGGCAATGTCGATCAGCGCGGGGATTTCTGCCGGATACCCGAAGATGTCGACGATGACCAGCGCCTTGGTCCGTGGGGTGATCGCCGCCTCGACTGCCGCCGGATCCATATTGAACGTCTGCGGGTCGACTTCGGCGAAGACGACCTCGGCACCGGTAAACAGCACGGCATTTGCCGACGCGACAAACGAGAACGACGAGGTGATGACCTCGTCACCCGGACCGACGCCCGCGGCATGCAGGCACATGTGCAGGCCGGCCGTGCCGGACGAGCATGCGACCGCGTGCCGCACGCCGATTCGTTCGGCCCACTCGCGCTCGAAGCGCGCCAGCATCGGGCCAAGTGACAGCTGGCGAGAGTCCAGTACCTCCAGCACGAGTTCCCGCTCGCGTGCCGTGATCACTGGCCTCGCAAGCGGGATGCGCGGCTGGCCCGTCGTCACGAAGCGGACCCGGTCTTGGCGGCCTGCCGGGCGCGGCGGCGCACCCCGTAGGCGAGGCTGTCGATGAGCGCATCCCACGAGGCCTCGATGACGTTGTGACTGACGCCGAGCGCGCCCCAGGTCTCGTCGCCGTCGGAGGAGTCCAGCAACACGCGCGTTGTCGCGCCCGTGCCCTTGTCCTCGTCGAGGATTCTCACCTTGAAGTTGACCAGTTCGATCTGCGCCAGCTCCGGTACACGGGGCTCAAGCGCGGCGCGCAAAGCCGTGTCGAGCGCGTTAATCGGACCGTTACCGAGCCCGGTCGCCTCCACCCGCTCGCCGTCGTGCACGAGCGCGATCGTCGCTTCGGTCGAGACCCGTCCATCGGCGACCTTCTCGGTGACGACCCGAAACCGCTCGAGGGTGAAGAGTGGCCGGTAGACCCCAATCTCGCGCTCGATCAGCAGCTCAAACGACGCGTCAGCCACCTCGAAATGGTAGCCCCGGTGCTCGAGGTCCTTGAGGCGCGCCAGGATCCGCGGTACGTCGTCGCCTTCGGACAGGTCGATTCCCATCTCGTGGGCTTTGGCGACGATCGTGCCCCGGCCGGAGAGCTCGCTCACCAGGACGTGGCGCTCGTTGCCGACGGCCGTCGGATCGATGTGCTCAAAGGTCCGCTCGTCGGCGAGCATGCCAGCCACGTGCATACCACCCTTGTGCGCGAACGCGTTGCGGCCCACGTAGGGAGCCCAGTTGTCGGGCTGGAGGTTGGCGGTCTCGGCGACGTAGTGGCTGAGCGCGGTCAGCTCGACCAGCCGATCGTCGGGAAGCGTGGCGAAGCCCATCTTCAACGAGAGCGACGGGATGATCGACACGAGGTTCGCGTTGCCGCACCGCTCGCCGTATCCGTTGACCGTTCCCTGAACCATCCGGGCGCCCTCGACCACGGCCGCCAGGGAGTTCGCCACCCCACAGTCCGCGTCGTTGTGGGTGTGGATCCCCAGCGCAACCCCCGGCAGGGCAGACCGCACCGTCCGCACGGCGTGGGCGATGTCATGCGGCAGGGTGGCCCCGTTGGTGTCGCACACGGTGATCCAATGCGCCCCTGCGTCAGCCGCCGCGAGCAGGCACTCGACCGCATAATCGCGGTGTGCGTCAAACGCGTCGAAGAAGTGCTCGGCGTCGTAGACGACCTCTTTGCCCTGGCCGACCAGGAAGGCCACAGACTCCTCGATCATCCGGAGGTTCTCGGCCCGGTCGACCTTGATGACCTTCTCGATGTGCAGGTCCCACGTCTTGCCCACGATGGTGATCACCGGCGCGTAGCAGTCGGCGAGCCCGATCAGGGCCGGATCGTCGGCCGCCGCGACGCCCTTGCGTCGGGTCATCCCGAACGCGGCAATCTTGGTCGATCCCAAGTCGATTCCCTCGAGCGCGTTGAACATCTCCGCGTGCTTGGGGTTCGACATCGGGAATCCGGCCTCGATGTAGTGCATGCCGATTTCGGCGAGTCGGCGCGCGATCGCCACCTGCTCGTCGACCGACAGGCTCATTCCTTCGCGCTGCAGTCCGTCGCGCAGCGTCGTGTCGTACAGGAAGATCGATTCCATGGCCTAGCGCTGCGCTTGCTCGGGCACGGCGACGTAATCGAGCCATTCGGCCGACCGCGGGTCGCGGCCCAGCGTCGCGGCGAAGAACCGCTCCTGCAGGCGTCGCGTGATCGGACCAGGCTCCCCGATCGGATGATCGTCGACCTCATTGATCGGGCACACCTCGGCGGCGGTCCCCGTCACGAAGACCTCGTCGGCGATGTAGAGCTCGGCGCGCGCAAGCTCGCGCTCAACGACCGGGATGCCCTCGTCCTTTGCCAACTCGATGATCGTCGCGCGCGTGATCCCCTCGAGGATCGAGGCGTTGACCGGGGGCGTGAGCAGCTGGCCGCCGCGGACCACGAAGATGTTCTCGCCGGAGCCGTCGGCGACATACCCGGACTCGTTGAGGAGGATCGCTTCCTGGTAACCGGCCTTGTGGGTCTCGATCTTCGCGAGGATCGAGTTCAGGTACTGGCCGCCCGCCTTGGCGGTCGCTGGGATCGTCGAGCTTCCGATACGCCGCCAGGTCGATGTCTTGGCGCGGATGCCGTCTTTGAGTCCGTCATCGCCCAAGTACGCGCCCCACTCCCATGCCGCGATGGCGACGTCGACCGGCGCGTCCAACGGGAACAGGCCCATGGTGCCGTACCCGCGGAACGCGATCGGACGGATGTAGCACTCCCGCAGGCCGTTCACGGCAATCACGTCGTGCACCGCCTGGCGAAGATCCTCGAAGGTGTACGGGATCGGCATGTAGTACATCGACGCCGAGCGCTGCAGGCGCCGGAGGTGCTCGTGCAGGTGGAACACCGCAGTGCCCTGGTCGGCGGCGTACGCCCGAATGCCCTCGAACACCGACGATCCGTAGTGAAGGCCGTGCGACAGCACGTGAATCTGGGCATCCGCCCAGTTCACGAGCGAGCCATTCATCCAGATCTTCTCGGCTTCCTGCATGTCTCGGGCCTCTCGATGACGCGGTCGATGATTCGTCGAACACTATCCCCGGATACCCGGGGGCGACAACACGCAACACCCGCGCCCGGACGCGGGCTCGCGCTACAGCCTATCGGCCAAGCAGCTCCACGAGCCGGTCACCGATGGCCGTCGTGCCGAGCTCACCGCCCAGGTCCCGACTGCGCGCGCCCTCGTTGAGGGCCTGCGCGACCGCGGCCTCCAAGCGATCCGCCGCCTCGGGCGCCTCCAGCGAGTAGCGCAGCATCATCGCGGCCGAGAGCACGGTGGCCATCGGGTTCGACCAACCCTTCCCGGCGATGTCCGGCGCTGACCCGTGCACCGGCTCGTACAGGCCGGCGGTCCCGGTCCCCAGGCTTGCCGACGGCAGCAGGCCGATCGAGCCGGTGATCATCGCCGCCTCGTCACTCAGGATGTCGCCGAACATGTTCTCGGTAACGATCACGTCGAACTCGGACGGCCGGTTGACCAGCTGCATGGCCGCGTTGTCGACAAGGATGTGATCAAGCGCAATGCCGGGGTGCCGCGTGCCGATATCGGTCACCACCTCTCGCCAGAGCCGCGAGCTCTCGAGGACGTTGGCTTTGTCGACCGAGGTCACCTTTGCGCGGCGGCGCGCGGCGGCCTCGAAGGCGACTTCCGCGACGCGCTCGATTTCGCCACGCGTGTACTCACACGTGTCGAAGGCCCGATCACCCTCGCGTCCACGGGCCCCGAAGTAGATCCCACCGGTGAGCTCGCGCACGACGAGCAGGTCGGTGCCCGCGATCCGCTCCCGGCGCAGTGGGCTCGCATCCCACAGGGCCTCCAGCGGCTTGACAGGCCGCAGGTTCGCGAAGAGCCCGAGGCCGGACCGAAGCCCGAGCAGACCCTGCTCCGGGCGGGGTTTCGCCGGGTCGGTCGTGTCCCACTTGGGCCCGCCGACGGCACCGAGGAAGACTGCATCGGCGGCCTGGCAGGCGGCGAGTACGTCGTCGGTCAGCGCAGTGCCGTGAGCATCGATCGAGCATCCGCCCATGAGCTCCTCGCGCCAGGTGATCGCGAGCTCGGCATCTGCGGCAACGATCTCGACAGCCCGAATCGCCTCGGCGACGACCTCCGGCCCGATCCCGTCACCCGGCAGCACCACCACGTTGACCTCGCGCACACCCACCTCCGGCAGGGGTTTTGGACTTGTTTCGCGGCGAGGCTAGCAGCCGACACCGGCCGCCCCCGGGGGGGGCGCAGGTCGATCGCATGCGGGGTCGCAAGGCCCGTGCCGTCCGGGCAAGCGCCTGGCCGGCACGGAGGTCCGCTCAGGCGAACACGGCGGTCGACGGGCCCGACCGCTCGCGGGTGTTCTCGTACGCGGTGATCGCCTCCGTGTTGGCCAGGGTCAGGGAGATGTCGTCCCACCCGTTGAGGAGTCGCTCCCGGACGTCGGGCTCGATCGTGAAGCCGAACCGCTGGCCGTCGGGCGCCACGACTTCGTTGGCGGTCAGATCGACCGTCACTGTCGCTCCTGGAACCGCAGTGGTCTGACCGATGAGCGTGCGGACCTCCGGTTCGGTGAGCACGACCGGCAGCAGACCGATCTTCGTGCAGTTCGTGCGGAAGATGTCGGCCAGGCTCGGTGCGATGACCGCACGGAACCCGTAGTCCTCGAGCGCCCACGGAGCGTGCTCGCGCGAGGAGCCGCACCCGAAGTTGCGCTCGGCGATGAGGATTTGGGCACCCGCGTACTCGGGGCGGTTGAGCGGAAAGGCGTCGTCCTTGCGCCAGTCAAAGAACAGGAACTCGCCGAAGCCGGTGCGCTCGACGCGCTTGAGGAACTGCTTCGGGATGATCTGATCGGTATCGACATCAGCCCGATCAAGCGGCAGAGCAACACCGGTAACGGTGGTAAACGGCTGCATTGGCGCCTCCTTATGCCTTGGTCAGTTCGACGTCGAGGGCGCGGACATCAACGAGGTGCCCCGTGATCGCGGCCGCTGCGGCCATCGCCGGCGAGACCAGGTGGGTCCGGCCGCCGGCGCCCTGCCGACCTTCGAAGTTCCTGTTGCTCGTCGATGCGCAGCGCTCGCCCGGCGAGAGGATGTCGGGGTTCATCCCGAGACACATCGAACAGCCGGCATCACGCCACTCGAAGCCCGCCGCGGTAAAGACCACATCCAGGCCCTCGGCCTCGGCCTGCGCCTTGACCTGCATTGAGCCCGGCACGACCATCGCGCGCAGACCGTCGGCGACTCGGTGGCCGTCGACGACCGTTGCCGCGACCCGCAGATCTTCGATGCGCCCGTTGGTGCAGGACCCCAGAAACACGGTGTCGATGGCGACGTCCTCGAGCGCCTCGCCGCCCTTGAGCCCCATGTACTGCAATGCCCGCCGCGCGCCTTCGCGCTCGACGGGGTCATCGAAGTCGTCCGGGGTCGGAACGCGACCGGTGATCGGCGCGACCTGGCCCGGATTGGTCCCCCAGGTGACCATCGGCGCGATCCCGGCCGCATCGATGATCTCTTCCCGATCGAAGCCGGCGTCCGCATCGGTCGGCAGCAGGCGCCACTGTTCGACGGCGGCCGCGAAGTCGGCGGGTGCAGCCGGACGACCCTCAACGTAGGCAAACGTCGTCTCGTCGGGGGCGATCATCCCCGCGCGCGCACCCCACTCGATCGACATGTTGCAGACCGTCATGCGGCCCTCCATCGAGAGCGCGCGGATCGCGGAGCCGGCGTATTCGACGACGTAGCCCTGCGCTCCGGCGACGCCCAGGTGGCCGATGGTCCCGAGGATCAGGTCCTTCGCGCCCACCCCGAGACCCGGCTGCCCCTCGATGCGCACGCGCATCGTCCGCGGGCGGCTTTGGGGAAGCGTCTGCGTCGCCAGGACGTGCTCGACCTCGGATGTCCCGATGCCGAACGCCAGCGCGCCGAAGGCGCCGTGGGTCGAGGTGTGAGAGTCGCCGCACACGATCGTCATGCCCGGTTGGGTGAGCCCGAGTTCGGGTCCGATGACGTGGACGATGCCCTGCCGGGGAGAACGGATCGAGAACAGCGGGATCCCAAACTCGGCGCAGTTGTGCTCGAGCGCCTCGATCTGCGCCCGCGAGAGGACGTCCTCGATCTCCTTGTCGCGGCCGATCGTCGGCACGTTATGGTCGACGGTCGCGATCGTGCGATCGGGGCGGCGTACCGTGCGCCCCGCCAACCGGAGCCCGTCGAATGCCTGCGGCGAGGTCACCTCGTGGACGAGATGCAGGTCGATGAACAACAGCGGTGGCCCGTCCGGGCCGCCGGCACGCACCTCGTGCGCTTCCCACAGCTTCTCAAAGAGTGTCTTACCCATCGGTGTCAAACCCCCCCGGCCATCACGCGCTCGCCGTGCCCGGCGCGTCGACTGGCGTCGACCGCCCGCAGGTATGCGACCGCAGTTGCTTCCAGAACATCGGTTGAGACGCCTTGGCCGGAGTAATTGCGGCCGCCGATCTCGCAGACCACTCGTGCCTCCCCCAGCGCGTCGGTCCCGCCGGTCACGGCCGAGACCTGGTATTCGAGCAGCACACCTGTGCTTCCGATGGCCGCGTCGATCGCGTGCATCAATGCGTTGACGGGGCCGTCACCGGTACCGGTGCCTTCGCGGTGCGTGCCGTCCTTGTCGGTGACGACCACGCGGGCGGTGGGCGGCTCGGCCGAGCGCGTGGTCACCGCCAGTTCGTCCAGTCGGAATCCGTCACCGCCCTCGACCCGCATCTCGTCGGACACCAGCGCTTCGAGGTCGACGCCCGACAGACGCCCCTTCAGGTCGGCGATCTCCTTGAAGCGCGTGAAGGCCGCGTTCAGCTCGTCGCGATCCAGCTCGTAGCCCAGTTCGCGCAACGCGTGGTCGAGCGCGTGACGGCCGGAGTGCTTGCCGAGCACGATCGAGTTCTGAGCCAGGCCGACACTCGTCGCGTCCATGATTTCGTACGTCAGCGGGTTGGACAGCACCCCGTGCTGATGGATACCGGCCTCGTGTGCGAACGCGTTGCGGCCGACAATGGCCTTGTTGGGCTGGACGACATATCCGGTCAGGCGGCTGACCAAGCGGCTGGCGCGCGTGATCTCGGTCGTGTCGACGCCGCACCACAGACCGCCCAAATCAGCTGCTCGCGTGCGCAGGATCATGGCCAGTTCCTCGATTGAGGCGTTGCCGGCGCGCTCGCCGATGCCATTGATGCAGCCCTCGACCTGCCGGGCGCCGACCTGGATCCCCGCGAGGGAGTTCGCCACCGCGAGACCAAGATCGTTGTGGCAGTGCACCGACACGGTCACGTCGTGCAGTTCCGGGCACCGCTCATACAGATCCAGCAGGAACCGCTGGAACTCAGTCGGCATCGTGTAACCGACCGTGTCCGGCAGGTTGATCGTGCTCGCCCCCTCGGCGATTGCCGCCCCGACGACCTCCGCGACAAACGCCGGATCCGATCGAGTCGAGTCCTCGCACGAGAACTCGACATCGTCGACGATCGTTCGCGCAAGACGGACGGCATCCATGGCCGCGGCCAGCACCTGGGCCCGCGTCATACGCAGCTTGTGCTCCAAGTGGATGTCGCTGGTGGCGATGAATGTGTGGATCCGCCCGCGCTCGGCGTCGCGGACGGCCTCGCCGGCAACGGTCACGTCCTTCTCGTTGGCCCGCGCCAGGGCGGCGACCACGGTATCAGTCACCTCGTTGGCGATCGCCCGCACCGCTTCGAAGTCGCCCGGCGAGGTGATCGGGAACCCGGCCTCCATGACATCGACCCCAAGGCGACGCAACTGGTGCGCGATCTCAAGCTTCTCGCGCGTGTTGAGCGTGATCCCGGGCGACTGTTCGCCGTCACGCAGAGTTGTGTCGAATATCTTGACGCGGTCGGCGTCGTTGTTGGGCTGCACTTGACCTGTGCTCACGTCACGACCTCCCTCGGGTCCTTGACTCGGGCTTCAGATTGGGGGCCCGGACGTCCCGGGCATGGAGTGTCGAGTCGTTCCCCCTAGAGGGGGAGCAGGGAAAGACACACGAGGAGGCCGCGCATGACGTGTGAGCTGCGAGTGGCCGTCAACATGTGGGGGATCTTACCACTCGCACCATCGCGGTTGTCGGTGTGGCGGCGGCCCGCTACCCGGCGGGCGCACCCAGTGCGTCGACGACGAAGTCGACACACGACGTCAGCAGCGCGACGTCGTCGGGCTCGATCGCCGGAAACATCCCGATCCGCAACTGGTTGCGCCCGAGCTTGCGGTACGCCTCGGTGTCGACGATGCCGTTGGCCCGCAACACCTTGGATACCATTGACGCGTCAACCCCGTCGAGATCGATCGTGCCGACCACGTTGGAGCGCTCGTCCGGGTTGGCGACGTAGGGGCTGGCAAAGCTGCGCGCCTCGGCCCAGTCGTAGAGCGTCGACGCCGATGTCGCACTGCGTCCGATGGCCCACGACAGACCGCCGTTGTCGAGCATCCAGTGGACCTGACGCTCCAACAGGTAGATCGTGGCGAGTGCGGGCGTGTTGTAGGTCTGGTTCAGGAGGCTGTTGTCCAGGGCGATCTTCAGATCCAGCGACGCAGGGACCCAGCGTCCCACACCGGCGATCTGACGGATGCGTTCCAACGCCGCCGGCGAGCACGCGGCAACCCACAGGCCACCATCCCCCGCGAAGCACTTCTGCGGGGAGAAGTAGTAGACGTCAACCTCGGACGGATCCCACTCGAGCCCGCCGGCCCCCGACGTCGCGTCGACCAAGACCAGACCGTCTCCGTCCGGGCGCACGAGCTTCATCGCCACGCCCGTCGAGGTCTCATTGTGCGTGAACGCGTAGGCGTCGATGTCCGGATCCGCCAGCGCGCGCGGGTAGGTCCCCGGGTCACTCGTAATCACCACCGGCTCGTGCAGGTGCGGTGCCGCCGCAGCGGCGGCGGCGAACTTGGAGCTGAACTCACCGAACGACAGATGCTGGCTGCGCCCGACGATCAGCCCGAACGTCGCTGCGTCCCAGAAGTAGGTCGTCCCGCCGTTACCGACCAGAATCTCCCACCCGTCGGGCAGATCGAACAGCTCCGACAGCCCCGTCCGCAATGAGCCGACGACCCGCTTGACCGTCGCATGACGGTGGGACGTTCCCATGTACGTGGTGGCGACCGACGCCAGCTCGTCCAGGACGACAGGGCGGACCTTCGACGGCCCGCACCCGAACCGCCCGTCGCCCGGCAGCAGGGCTCGCGGGATTGCGATTGTCGGTATCTCGCTCGTGGTCACGGAGCTCCTCGTGGCAGGCCCGGCCGTCAGCCGGGCAGGTTCACAAACCAGACGCGGTCAAACCCGTCCAGGCCGCGGATTTCGTTCTGGGCGCGGAGGGGCACCGGGGAATCGACGGTCAACGCCATCAGGGCCTCGCCGTCGAGTCGCCCGACCGCCATGTGCGCGATGTTCACGCCGGCCGCGCCGAGGATGCTCCCGACCCGCCCGATCACGCCCGGAACATCCGAATAGCGGAACACGGCCATGTTGGCATCGAGCTCGATCTCGATGTTGAAGCCGAGCAGGCCCGTCAGGCGCGGACGGGAGGTGACGCCGATGGTCGTGCCGGACACCGCGATCTCACCGGTCGTGAGCGTCAGCATGTTGCGGTAGTCGTGGGTCTGTTGTGACGAGCTGTCGATCCATTCGATCCCGCGCTCCTCCGCCAGCGAGGCGGCGTTGACCAGGTTCACCGACTCGTCGACGTGCCCTGACAGGACCCCGGCGATCACCGCGGAGGACAACAGGCGCGTGTCGAGACCGGCGATCTCGCCTTCGAAGTCGATCTTCAACGGCGAGACCGCTCCGCCGGCGAGCACGCCGATCATCTGCCCCATCTCCCGCGCCAACGGCAGGTATGGGCCGATCACCTCAAGCACGTGCGCGCTCACGGCAGGGATGTTGACCGCGCTGGTGACGACCCCGCCGGTCAACGCCGCGGTCACCTGCTCGGCCACCGCCACACCCGCGCGGTCTTGGGCCTCAGCCGTCGACGCTCCCAGGTGCGGGGTGACGACGACGCCGGGCAACCCGAACAGCGGGCTCGCGGTGCAGGGTTCCTCCGGGAAGACGTCGATGCCCGCGCCGGCCAGGTGGCCCGACCGGATGGCATCGGCAAGCGCCGCTTGGTCGACCAGATCGCCGCGGGCGACATTGAGCAGCCGGGCACCCGGACGCATGGCCGCGAGTGCCTCGGCGTTGATGAAGCCCTTCGTCTCCGGCGTCGAGGCCAGGTGCAGCGTGATGAAGTCACTTACCTTGTAGACATCCTCGGGCGTCGCGGCACGATCGACGCCCATGTCGCGGTATCGGCTCTCGGCGACGTAGGGATCGTAGGCGAGAACGCGCATGCCGAGCCCCTGGGCCCGCTCGCCGACCATCTGACCGATCCGGCCAAAGCCGAGGATGCCGAGCGTCTTGCCGTCGAGCTCGATGCCGGCGAACTTGGACCGCTCCCAGCGACCGTCCACCAGGGCCGCGTGCGCCTGGGCGACGTTACGTGCCTGTGCGAGCAGCAGCGCGATCGTGTGCTCCGCGGCGGACAGCGCGTTCGAGCCGGCCGCATTGCAGACGATGATCCCGCGGCGGGTCGCCGCCTCGACATCGACGTTGTCCACGCCGGTGCCGGCGCGCCCGACAACCCGCAGCTTGATCGCTGCCTGGACCATCTCGGCGTTGACCTTGGTCGCGCTGCGCACGATCAGGACCTCGAACTCGCCGACGCGCTCCATCAGTTGCTGACGGGACCAGCCCACGCCGGATTCGACGGTGAAGTGCTCCTCGAGCAGCGCGATCCCGGCGTCGGCCAGCGGCTCGCAGACCAGTACCCGGATGTCACGCTTCGCACCTTGGTCGTCGGCCACGGTTCCCTTACGCCTTTTCCGTCTCGAACTCGGTGTTGATCCAACTCATCATCGAGCGCAGCTGCTTGCCGACCTCTTCGACCGGGTGGTCCGCCTGGCGTCGCGCGATCGCGTTGAATTGCGGACGGCCGACCTTGTTCTCCAGGAGCCATTCCTTGGCGAACTGGCCGTTCTGGATCTCGGCGAGGATCTTGCGCATCTCGGCGCGGGTCTCCTCGGTGATGACCCGTGTCCCACGCGTCAGATCGCCGTATTCGGCAGTGTTGCTCACCGAATAGCGCATGCCCGCGATGCCCTTCTCGTAGATCAGATCGACGATCAGCTTGACCTCGTGCAGGCACTCGAAGTACGCGAGCTCCGGCTGGTAGCCCGCATCCACCAGCGTGTCGAAGCCGGCCCGGATGAGCTCGGAGAGGCCACCGCACAGGACCACCTGCTCACCGAACAGGTCGGTTTCGGTCTCCTCGGCGAACGTTGTCTCGATCACGCCGGCCCGGGTGCACCCGATGCCCTTGGCGTACGCGAGCGCGACTCCCTGGGCGTTCCCGGAGGCGTCTTGGGCGACCGCGACCAGGCCGGGCGTACCCGCGCCTTCGGAGTAGGTCCGGCGCACGAGGTGACCGGGGCCCTTCGGGGCGACCATGACCACGTCGACGCCCGGGGGCGGAACGATCTGGCCGAAGTGGATCGCAAACCCATGGGCGAACAACAGCACGTTGCCGGGCTCTAGCCCGGGCGCCACGTCGGCGGCGTAGAGCTCGCCCATCAGCTCATCCGGAGTGAGCATCATCACCAGATCGCCGGCCGTGGCGGCCTCCCGCGGAGTTACGACCTCCAAGCCGTGCGAGCGGGCCTGTTCGGCGCGGGCGCTCTCGGGCCGCAAGCCGACGACGACCTTGACGCCCGACTCGTGCAGGTTGAGTGCGTGTGCGTGGCCCTGGCTACCGAACCCGATCACGGCCACGGTCTTGCCCCGCAGCAGGTCGAGATCGGCGTCGTCGTCGTAAAACATGGATGCTCCCGGGTCGTAGGTCGGCGGCGTATCAGCGGCCACCGGACGAAGCTATGTGGTCGAAGCACCTCGGCTGAGGGCTACCACGCCCGTCTTGACCATCTCGATGAGGCCAAACGGGCGGAGGAGTTCTTCAAATCGCACGAGGTCGTCGGTCTCGCCGGTCACCTGGATCGTCACGTGCTCGGTGGTCACGTCGAGGATATTGCCGCCGAAGATGTCCACGAGGCCGATGATCTCGGCCCGCTCGCCGGGGTCCGAGTGCACCTTCATCAGGGCGAGCTCACGGGCGACGGTGTTGTTGGGATCTAGATCGCGGATCTTGATCACGTTGATGAGCTTGTCGAGCTGTTTGGTGATCTGCTCCACGGGGAAGCGGCTCGCATCGACCGTGATGGTCATGCGGGACAGCGCCGGGTCTTCGGTCGGGCTGACCGCAAGCGATTCGATGTTGAAGCCACGACGGGTAAACAGTCCCGCGACGCGCGAAAGCACGCCCGGCTTGTTCTCCACCAAGACCGAGAGAATGTGATTTGCCACGGCCGTGGAGCATATATGGATTCGGCTCCCTATTGGTCGCCGGGGACACGTGAATCGCCAACTGCTACCCGGCCCCCGCCCGCTCGCGCACCAGCTCGCTGATACGGGCCGGATCCGCGCGGCCTTGGGTCGCCTTCATCGCCTGACCGACGAAGAATCCGATGAGTTTGTCCTTGCCCTCACGCATTTGCTGCGCCTGAACCGGATTGTCCGCCAACAGCTGCTCAACGATCGCGACCAACGCCGGCTCGTCCTGGATCGCGCCGAGCCCAAGCGCGGCTACGACCTCCCGCGGCAGGCCGCCGTGCTCGACGACGTGCCCGAGGACCGCCTTGGCACTCGGCATGGAGATCTCGCGGGACTCGACCAGCGTGATGATCTCCGCCAGCGCGGCAGGGCTCACCCTGCTCTCCCATGGCTCCTGGCCGCGGTCACGCAGCAGGGCCCGCAGTTCCCCCCGCACCCAGTTGGCCGTCGACTTGGGCGGCGCGAGCGCGGCGACCTGTTCGAAGTAGTCCCCGAGTTGAACGGGCTCGGAGAGTACCTCGGCGTCTTCAAACGTGAGCCCGTACTCGCGAATCCACCGCTCGCGCCGGTCGATCGGCAGCTCGGGGAGGGCGGCGCGGAGCTCCTCAACCCAGGCGCGGTCCGGCACCACCGGCTCGAGGTCTGGCTCCGGAAAGTAGCGGTAGTCGTGGGCCTCTTCCTTGGAGCGCAGCGAGGTGATGTGCCCGGTGCTGGGCTCGTAGTGGAGTGTTTGCTGGGTGATCGTCCCGCCGGCTTCGAGGATGGCGATCTGCCGGTCCACCTCGGCCGCGATGCCCCGCTCCAGATACGTAAAGCTGTTCATGTTCTTGAGCTCGGTCTTGGTGCCGAGCCCGGTCGCTCCTACCGGGCGGACACTGATGTTCGCGTCGGCGCGCATCGAGCCCTGTTCCATGTTGCCGTCGGTGATGCCCAGGTGCACAAGCGTCTGGCGCAGCTGCTTGAGGAAGCTCGCCGCGTCAGGCCCATTGTGCAGCTCGGGTTCCGTGACGATCTCCAGCAGTGGCGTACCGCCGCGGTTGAAGTCCACGACCGACCCTTCGGCATTGGCGCGACGACCCTCGCCACCGAGATGCAGCAGCTTGGCGGCATCCTCTTCGAGGTGCGCGCGGGTGATCCCGAGCGTCTTCTCGCCGTCCTCGGTCAGGAACCGAAAGCACCCGGGCCCGCAGATCGGTTGGTCGTACTGGCTGATCTGGTACGCCTTCGGCAGGTCCGGATAGAAGTAGTTTTTGCGGGCGAACACCGAGCGCTCGGCGATCTCGCACCCCAGCGCATGGCCGGCTACGATCGCCAGGCGGATCGCCTCCCGGTTGACCACCGGCAGGGCACCCGGATGCGCAAGGCAGACCGGGCATGTGTGGGTATTCGGCGGATCGCCGAAACTGAGCGCGCAGCCGCAGAACATCTTCGTACGCGTCAGCAGCTGGGCGTGGATCTCGATCCCGATCACGGCTTCCCATGCGTCGGAGCTCATGCGGTGACCCCCGGCGGCGACGGATCGAACCCGATCGCCGCCTCCAGTGCGTGGGCGACGTCAAACAGGCGGTTCTCACTGAACGCCGGGCCGGCCAGCTGGAGTCCGACCGGCAGCCCGTCCGACAACCCGCACGGGATCGACAGGGACGGGAGTCCGGCCAGCGAGACGGGGATCGTGCAGACGTCCGACAGGTACATCGACAGCGGATCGGCGGTGCGCTCTCCCAGGCGGAACGCAACGGTCGGCGAGGTCGGCGAGGCGAGCACGTCGACCTCGGCGAACGCTGCGGCGAAGTCGCGAACGATCAGCGTGCGCACGCGCTGGGCCTGCCCGTAGTAGGCGTCGTAGTAGCCCGACGACAGGGCGAACGTGCCCAGCATGATCCGGCGCTTGACCTCCGGACCGAAGCCTTCGCCGCGCGTACGCTCGTAGTGTTCGAGCAGGTCGTCGGTCGCTTCGGCGCGTCGCCCGTAGCGGATGCCGTCGAAGCGGGCCAGGTTGGCCGAACACTCCGCGGGGGCGATGAGGTAGTACGTCGCCAGGCCGTAGCTCGCGTGTGGCAGTTCGATCGGTACGACCGTCCCGCCCAGCGACTCGACGCGACGCAGCGCGGCGCGACAGGCCGCGCGGACGCCAGGCTCGATGCCCTCCCCCATCAGTTCCTCGATCACGCCCACGCGTACGCCGTCCAGCCGCCCGGCCGTGGGCAGCACGATCGGGTCCGGCCAATCAAGCGATGTGGTATCCATCGGATCTCGGCCAACCATGGACTGCAACAGCAGCGCCGCATCACGGACGGTCCTGGCAAACGGCCCCACCTGATCGAGCGACGATGCAAACGCGATCAGCCCGTAGCGCGAGACCGCGCCGTAGGTCGGCTTCACGCCGACGATCCCGCACAGTGCGGCCGGCTGGCGAATCGAACCGCCGGTGTCACTGCCCAGCGACCACGGCGCCTGGCGGGCGGCGACCGCCGATGCTGAACCTCCCGAGGATCCGCCCGGCACCCGCGTGGTGTCCCAAGGGTTCAGCGACGGGCCATAGGCCGAGTTCTCACAACTGGACCCCATGGCGAACTCGTCCATGTTCGTCTTGCCGATCACCACGGCCCCGGCGGCTTCCAGACGCGCCACGCACGTCGCGGTGTAGATCGGCCGGAAGCCCTCAAGAATGCGCGAGCCGGCCGTAGTCGTGAGGTCCCGGGTCGAAAGTGCATCCTTGATCGCGATCGGAACCCCGGCCAATGGCGGGCGCTGCGGCATGGCGTCGATCTCGCGGGCACGGGCCAGGGCGGCCTCGCGGTTGACCGCGAGGAAGTTGTTCCAGTCGTCGTGCTCGACCCGTTCGAGGTGCGCGCGAACGAGGTCCTCTGAGCTTGTTCGCCCGGCGGCGATCGCCGTGATCGACTGTTCGGCGGTCAGGTCGGTCAGTGCCATCGGCTAACCCATCCTCGGAACGGCGAACCCGTCGCCGTGTACCTCGGGGGCCTCGCGCAGCGCGAGTTCGACCGGGACGCTCGGGGTCGGCACGTCCTCGCGAACGACGTTCTCGAGCGGAATTGCGTGCGTCGTCGGCGGGACCGTCGCGAGATCGAGCTCCTGGACCTGCTGGACGTATTCGAGAATCGCGCTGAGCTCGTGCTGCATCTGGACCGTCTCGGACTCGGTCAGCTCCAGCCGGGCCAGGCGCGCGACGTGGCGCGTTACGTGGTCATCAATCACGGGAGCGGATGCTACCCGACCCGCGGGGCGATCAGCCGGGCGGAGTCATCGCCACGAGGACCGCGACCGCGACCATCAGCGACGCCGCAAGCACAAGCTCCGCGCGCAGGCTGGCCCGCAGCGCCCGGCTCGCACCGCGTTCGTCGGCATCAAGGCCCAGCGCGGTGCGCTCAAGGCGCGGGTGCAACACGGTGCGGCTGTAGCCGCCGGCGACGAGCATCACCGCGAAGATCGCGAGCTTGACCGTCAACGCGATCCCGTACCCGGTGGTCACGAGCTGCGACAGGCTGCTCAGTTCGGCGAGGGCGCGGTAGGTGCCGGTGATCACCAGGACGGAGACCGCCGCGATCGCCAGCGACGAGAATCGCACCACGGCGCCCGCGAGCAGCCGCACCCGGTCATCTGTCGGGAGGTCCTGCGCCGGACCGACTACGAGCACCAGCAGGCCGACCAGGCCGCCGATCCAGGCGGCGGTCGCGATGGCGTGGATCGCGTCGGCGGCGATGTTGATCGACACATCGGTGCCATCGGAGGCATGCCCTTGCCACGACATCACCATCAGGCCAGCCGCCGCACCCACGCCAAGGGCGACGCCCCATCCCAGCGACACGTCGGGACGGTCGGCATCCGTTCGACGGCCCAGGAGCAGTGCCACAAGTGCGGTCACCGCGACAATGGCCACTAACAGGTCGACCGCATGGCCGGTGCGGGTGTGCGCGAGCAGCGTGCCCAGTCCCGATGCCCCGACGCCGAGCCACCAGCACACCCCGATCCCGATCAGGACCGCGCCGATCAGCCACGCGGCGAGCGCGCTCCACCACGCGGCCCACCAGGTCCCGGCCCCGCGCGTCAGTGCGCTCAGCGTGCGCCCTCGGAACCCCTCCGATTCATCCGCGCGTCCCGGTGCGACGACGCCCCCGGCCTGCCAGTCAGGACCGGCCACCACCCACCGCAGCACGACCAATCCCAACGCGATGACCAATCCAGCAAGCACCAAGCCGCGACCGACTCCCGTCAGCCAGGCGCCACCAGCCGAGGTCAGTTGTGCCGGCGGGGCCACGCCAGGGCCGCCGGTGCCGACCTGCACGGTGTAGCGGCCGCCGACGACGTGGCCGTCGCCGGTGAGCACCCTATACCGCACCCAGGCCTGGCCCGGCCGACCCGCGCCGTGGCGCATCGCCGCGATGACCGCCTGCGGGTCGGTCGGGTCGATCCGCGCCGGCAGGCTCGCCACGCGACCGTCCTGCCAGAACTCGAGCACGACAAACGGCGATTCGACCGGTGCCACGAACTGCATCCGCAGCCCACCGGGGGTGCCGGCGAGGTGCGCACCAGGCGGGGGATCCGCCCCCGCGACGCCGGTCGCCGCGGCCGCTAGGCTCCGGCCACCGCCAAGCAGTGCGCATGCGGCCAGCATCGCGACGAGCATCACCATCCAACCCCGCCGGGCCGGCGGGCGCGCCGTCGCCGGGTTCACCCGCCCCCCGTGAGCGTCGGCGCGGGCGGCACCGGCGCGCCGCTGAGCGCCCGTGCAAGTTCGACGAGCTTGGGCGTCGGCACCGCGATCGACGACATGACGATCGTGTGTCCGGCGTGACGCCACGACAGGATCGCGCGGCCGGCGAGGCTGATCTCGTGCACCGGGTCCCCCGCGGGTGTCGCGACCACCGGTCCGGGTTCGCGAACCGGGCCGCCCGACACCACGCTGACCGCGAGGACCCGGCCCCCGCGCTCGTAGAAGGTCGTGGCGACCGTGTGGGTGCCGACCACGTCGACGCGCGAGCCGCGCGCCGGCCAGCGGTATGCCGGCAGGTCCTGCATCGGCAATCCCTCGAGCTGCTGTCCTGGCGCGGGCGCCGCCTGGGTGGGCTGAAGGTCCTGAACGGCGGCGACGTGAGCGACGACCACGCTGTCCGAGATCCCGGCCGTCAGCCGGAACGCTGCTGCCGCTGCGATCGCCGCGACGATGACGATCGCACCGACGACGCGCCCGATTTGCGCACGTCGGAGATCCCGCGGTGCAGGCTCTGGCGCAGGATCCGTACCGGTTTGCTCCGCCTCAAGCGCAGGGGTCGGCCCGTCGCTTGCCATCTCTTGCACCTCCGGGACCAGCCGATCTGACGCTACCATGACCGATGTGGCGATTCTGAGTTCAACAGCCCGGGTCCCCAGGCGGCTCATACCGGCCGCCTTGGTCAGCCCGACGGGCTTCGTGATCATCGCCGGACTCAACGCATTCTTGCTGTGGGCGATCCTGCTCAGCGGCGGACTCGTGCGCCTGACCAGCTCCGGGCTCGGCTGCCCCGACTGGCCGCTGTGTCACGGCGGCGTGTTGCCCCCGACGACCGAACACCCGATCATTGAGTTCACGAACCGCACGCTCTCGGGCGTCATCGTCGTCTACGCGGTCGCGGCATGGCTGGTCACCCGATCTACGCCGACCGCCTCCGGCAAGGTCCGCGGGCTGATGCTCGCCGCCGCGATCATGACCGTCGGCCAGATCCCGCTCGGCGGTATCACCGTGCTTTCGGGACTCAACCCGGTCATGGTCGGCAGCCACTTCCTGCTCGCGCTGCTCGGCCTGGGCGCCGCGGTGATGGCGTTGGTGTTCTATCGCGACGACCGCAAGGGCTGGACCCGCACCTGGGACCGGCGGCGCGGCCCGTTCGCGAGCCTTGCCGCCCTGTCACTGCTGGGCGTTGTGGTCACCGGCATCCTGGTGACGGCCTCCGGGCCACACTCCGGTGCGGCGAGCGCGACGGACCGCCTCAGCAACCTGCAGCTGACGATCTGGCTGCACGTGCGTTTGGTGGCCACACTGACAGTGTTCATGATCGTCTTGGGGCTGTGGATGTGGCGCGAGCGCCCCAAGGATCCCATCGCGCTGCCGGTGTTGGCGGCGTTCCTGCCGCTGTTGGCGGTCCAAATCTTCATCGGCGAGTACCAGTTCCGACACGGTCTGCCCTGGCAGTGGGTGGCCGTGCACGTGCCGGTGGCCGGCTTGGTCTGGTCGTGCGGGCTCATCCTCGCCTGGCTGGCGGCTGCCTCGCCGCGTCCCGTGTCCGCAGACGTCGCGGAACGCATACGCGCACCAGACGCGGTAGCGCCTGCGCCGACGTCCTAGCGGCGGCGCATGGCGATGCTCTGGCAGCTCACGCAGCGCTCGGCATCCGGGATCGCGATCAGGCGTCCGTCGGGAATCGGCGTGCCGCAGTCGACACAGATGCCGTAGGTTCCCGCGGCGATCGCCGCCCGTGCGCGGGTCAGCCGCTCCAGCTGTTGACGCATTCGTAGGGTGTCCTGGAGCTGGCGCTCGCGCAACTCCGCGTCCGTCGCGGCCTCGGCTGGATGGTGGTGCCCGTCGGACCGTTCGTCGGCATCCGCGGCGAGGTCTCGATCGGCCAGCGCCGACGTAATCTCAGCCTCCAACCGGGCGATCCGCTCCAAGGGCGCGTCGTTGTCATGAGTCTCCATAATGGTGGGATCGTAACGAGCATGAGATTGCTTCTCCCCCGGCAACCCCAACGAAAAGGCACCTTTCCGTGACCGACGCGATCGTCGTTGAGGGTTTGGTACGCGAGTTCAAGGGTGGGATCCTGGCCGTCGACGGGATCGACCTGCACGTTCGGGCCGGCGAGGTCTACGGGTTCCTGGGTCCCAACGGCGCCGGCAAGAGCACGACTGTGCGGATGCTGACGACGCTGCTACGCCCGACCGGGGGCCGGGCGACCGTCGCGGGCTTCGATGTCGTGCACGATGCCGCGAGCGTGCGCCGCGCGATCGGCGTCGCCCTCCAGGATGCGGCCATCGACCCGTTCATGACCGGGCGCGAGCTGTTGCGGCTTCAGGCCGTCCTGCACGCGATTCCCCGTCAGGAGGGCCACGCCCGTGCCGAGGAGCTGTTGGAGCGCGTCGGGCTGACCGACGCCGCCGATCGGCGCGTCGGCACGTACTCGGGCGGCATGCGCCGACGGCTGGATCTCGCGCTCGCGCTCGTCCACGAACCCGTGGTGCTCTTTCTCGACGAGCCCACCACCGGGCTCGACCCGACGTCACGCGTCGCCCTGTGGGAGGAGGTACGCCGCCTGAATCGCGAGTCGGGAACGACGGTGTTCCTGACCACCCAGTACCTGGAAGAGGCCGATCAGCTCGCCGGCCGCGTCGGGATCATCGACGGCGGCAAGATCGTCGCCGAGGGGACCCCGACCGAACTCAAGACGAGCGTCGGTGACCCGACGCTGATGATCACCCCTGCCGACCCCAGCCGCGTGGGCGACACGGCCGAAGTTCTCGCGCAGTTTGGCCCGGCAGCCGACGGCAAGCCGGGAGCCGTCGCGGTGCGACTGGCCGCAGGCGCGGAGGGCATCGTGCAGGTCGTTCGCGCCCTGGACGAGGCCGACATCGCCACGGCGGCAATCGACCTCCACCAGCCGACGCTCGACGATGTGTTCGTCATCAAGACCGGGCACCGGCTCGAAGGCGACGCCAGCGCAGCGCCCGGCTCGGGCCGTCGGCGCGGCCGTGGATCCAAGGTCGGCCGGTGAATCCCGCAATCCGCCAAACCGTGGCGCTGGCGCGGCGGTCGATCAATTCGACGTTCCGGTTCCCGCAGGCGTGGTTCCCGTCGCTGTTCTTCCCGCTCGTATTGATGGCGATCTTTACCGCGTCGTTCGGCCGCTCGGTGAGCTTCATCCCCGGATTCCCTCACGTCGACGGGTTTCTGAGCTTCGCCGTCACCGGCGCCATCGTCCAGGGCGTGCTGATCTCGGCCGTCGGCGCCGGCGCGTTCTTCGCCGGTGACATCGAGGGCGGGTTCTTCGACCGGCTCGCATCGTCGCCGGCATCCCGATCGGCGATCTTGGTGAGCCGCCTGTGCGCAAGCGTCGTGCTCGCCGCGGGCCAGGCGACGTTCTTCTTGCTGATCGCCGTGATCTTCGGCGCGACCGTGCAAGGCGGCGTGGTGGGCGCCCTGATCGTCATCGTCCTGGCCGCACTCTTGGCGATTCCGATCGGCGGCCTGGGCGTGCTGCTCGCGCTTCGGACCGGCTCCGCGGAGGCCGTGCAGGGCATGTTCCCGCTGTTTTTCGCCCTGATGTTCTTCTCGTCGACATTCTTCCCGCGGGAGACGATGACCGGCTGGTTCAAGATCGTCGCCGATATCAACCCGATCTCGCATCTGGTCGAGGGCATGCGCGTCCAGGTGATCCACGGCGTGGACTGGCAGGCGGCCGGCACCTCGCTTGCGATCATCCTCGTCCTGGGCGTGCTCACTGTCGGCGGCAGTGCCATCAACCTGCGACGGCGGCTCGAGGGCGACTCATGAGCGCCTCCACCTTCAGCCGCACCGTGTCGGTGTCGGGCATGCTCGCCTGGCGGGCATTGATCCTGGTGCGCCGGATGCCGGCGGTATTCATTCCGTCGCTGGTCATGCCCCTGTTCATCCTCGTGGCGACGTCGGGCGCATTTCACGGCATCTCGGCGGTGCCGATCGGCACCAGCAGCTACCTCGCCTTCACGCTGCCGTTCGCGACGATCATGGGTGCCGGGTTTGCCGGGATCAATGCCGGGATGACCCTGGCCCGGGACATCGAGGGCGGTTTCGTCGACCGCCTGATCTCGAGTCCGGCACCGCGCATGTCGCTCGTGGCGGGTCCGTTCACCGCCGCCGCGATGCGTAGCCTGTTCACGACCACGGTCGTGATGCTTGCCGCGTGGATCGGCCAGCTCCCGCCACCGGGGCTGCTTGGCACCATCGGCATCTATGTGATGGCCGCGAGCTTCGCCATGGCGACGGCCTGCTGGTCGATGGGCGTCGCGCTGCGGGCGCGCACGGTCCAGGCCGCCCCGATGATGCAACTGGTGGTGTTCATCTTGGTCTTTACGTCGGTGGCGTACGCGCCGCGCGACCTGCAGACCGGCTGGCTGCGCACGGTGTCCGACTGGAACCCGGTCACGCGGATCCTCGAGTTTTCGCGCACGGCGGAGTTCCAGACCATGACGTGGGCGGGGCTCTGGGCCGCGATCGCGTCGATCGCCGTGCTGATGGCCGTCTTCGGGTCGTTCGCGCTGTACGGCCTGTCGCGGCTGGGCAACGATTAGCTGAACGCGCACTGTCGGCGCAGTCTGCCGACGGGTCCCGCGCACCCTCCGAGCCGCCTGGGGCCACCCGCGCCGGACGTCGCCGGTAGGCTGCGGGCCATGCGCATCGACCTGCTCGCCGAGCTCTCCAACGCCCACGGCACCTCCGGCCGCGAAGACGACATTGCGGCCATCGTGCGACGCGAACTGGCCCCGTCAGTCCAGCAGATCGAGGTTGACCCTCTGGGCGGGCTGTGCGGGATCCGTGAGCCAACGGATGTTGCCGGCGACCCCGTGCGCGTGATGCTCGCCGCCCACATGGACGAGATCGGTCTGATGGTGACCTCGATCGAGGACTCCGGCTACCTGCGGGTGATCCCGCTCGGCGGCTGGGATGCACGGACGCTGGTCAGCCAGCGCGTCGTCGTCCACGGACGCGAGGTCATCGAGGGGATGGTCGGCGTCCCGCCGGTGCACACCTTGAGTGTCGAGGACCGCAACCGCGCACCGAAGCTCGAGGACCTGCGCATCGACCTCGGCCTTCCCGCCGATCGCGTGCGCGAATTCGTGCGTCCGGGCGATGTCGTGACGCGTACGCGCACCTTTGCACCGCTGGGCGACCTGGTCAGCGGAAAGGCGCTCGACGACCGCGTCGGTGTGTTCGTCCTCCTCGAGGCGATGCGCGCAGCGGCGCCGTCGCCGGTGCACGTGCTCGCGACGGCGACCGTCCAGGAGGAAGTCGGCTTGCGCGGTGCGCGCGTCGCGGCCACCCGCCAAGTACCGGCGATCGGCGTCGCGATCGACACCTGCCCGTCGACCGACGGACCGGGCCAGAACCCGGCGGGCGGAACCACGCTCGGCAGCGGCGCCGCGATACGCATCATGGACGCGAGCGCGATCGGCTCACATCGGCTCGTGGCGTTTCTCGAGGAACTGGCGATCGAGCGGGACATCCCTCACCAGTTCCACGTCTCGGATAAGGGGGGCACCGACACCCAGTCCCTCCAGCTCGCCGGCGTCGGCTCCGTGGCCGGATGCATCTCGATCCCGACGCGCTACGGACACTCCTCAATCGAGGTGTGCCACCCCGCCGACATTCAGGCGGCGATCGACCTGGCGGTCGCGCTGGTCGAGTCCGCCCACCGTCTGCCGCTCGACGCCTGACGTCGCCTCGGCCGCGGCGCGCTTAGCTGCCGCGGACCGTGCCGTTGGGCGCGATGACCAGTCGCGAGATGCCCCCGGGAATCTCGACCGGTCGGCCGTTGACGTTCAGACCGACGCCGGTCGAGGCGTCGAAGGTGAGCCAGACGCTGCCGCTGGAGACGATCTGACGCGTCGCGCCGGCCGGGATCTCCTGGCTGAACAACATCTTGCCCGTCCCGGTGCCAGCCCGGACAGTCACCCGGCTTCCGGTCCCCGGGGAACCTTGCATCTGTAGCACCAGCGCGGCCTGCGTCGCTCCCGTCGGCAGGCCCGCGATCGAGAACCCCGTCGCGGGCGCGGTCGTCGTCGCGGCTGCCGGCGAGCTCACGGCCGGGGCCGTGGCGGGCGCAGTCGTGATCGGCGACGGGCGCTCTCGGTAGGCCGCGCCGACCCACAGGGCAACCAGCAGGGCGCCGAACACGCCGACCACCAGCCACGCGATCGCGCCCTTGTTGCGCATACCGCCGCGCTTTCGGACCGCGGCACCGGGCAATGGCAAACGCCGTCGCGGCGGATCACTCGGCGGGATCGGCGGCTCGCCGCCGCCGGGCGGACCGCCCATGCGGTCGTCGAACTCCTCCACCAGCACGCGCGCGTCGATGCCCAGGAACGTCGCATAGCTGCGCAGGAAGCCACGCGCGTAGGCCGGCTCCGGCAACACGTCGAACCGCTCCTCTTCCAGCGCAATGAGATAGCGCGTGCGGATGCGGGTCTGGAGCTCACATTCCGGAAGCTCGAGGCCTTGCCGCTTGCGCGCGTCACGAAGTGTGGTCCCAATATCGATCATGCGATCCGTCGCGTCCTGTTGGCCCGATGCGGGAAACGGCCGTGTTCCCGTCAGGCTGCATGGCACATTGTTGGGGCATCACCGTGCAACGCGACGACCCGCGATCGTGCGATCGCGCCCCGGACCGACCAGCCGCACGCTCCACCGCGTCATGCGGTGCGTGTGTCTAGTTGTACACCGTCGTGCAGATCGGTGCGATCGGCCACGGTGCGGATGGGCGCAGGTGTTGCAGCGCCGCGACGGCGCAGCAGCCGTTCCGCGGTCCCGGCTCGGTCAGGCGATTTGGGACCGAGCCCGTTAGCGCGACCAGGCACGCATCCCGCTCCCGCCGGTCAGAATCATCTCGATCAGACGCGCTCGCCCGTCGTTGGGGATGGGCATCGCGCGCGGCCAGGGCCTGGTGCTCGAGCTGGTCGAGCACCACCGACACATGACTCGACAGAAACCTGGGCGCCGCTCCCAGCTCCCGGGGCTCAAGCTGGTCGGAATGCCGGATGGTCATCGGCTCGATCATCCGGAACCGCCCGTGCGCCATCGACGCCTGGCGACGGGCCGGCCCCGCCGCCGGTTCCGCGCCGACGAGCACGAGGAGCCCGAAGGTCCCCCCGCGATGGTGGCGGGTCGCAGACCCGTCCCCGATTGCGTCGGCGGCCGATCCCGAACAGTCGTCGCTCACGGGGCCGCGTCTCGGCCTTCGCAGGGCGTCGGCGGCGACCCCAGGATGGGCGTCAGATGACGCTATGGGCAGCCAGCAGCGAGACCGCAATCGCGATACCGCACAGGCCGAGGATCCCACCGGCGACCGAGGGGTTGAGCCTCCCGTAGGCGATGTGACCGCGCCCAAAGCCCGAGAGCACCGCGCCGGCCAGGACGCCGCCGATCAGCCCCCCGATGTGCCCACCGATCGACACCCCGGGCACCGTCAGCGTGAACACGAGGTTCAACACGATCAGGACGCCAAGCCCGCTTTGCATGACCGCGATCCCCTGCTGTCGGAACATCACCACCAGGGCACCCATGAGCCCGAAGATCGCGCCCGACGCTCCGATCGTGAGCGCCCCGGGCGAGAACAGCAGCGCCCCGGCTGCGCCCCACAGCAGGCTCACCCCGTAGACGATCACCATTCGGCGCGAGCCGACGTAACTCTCGAACGCCGTCCCCAGGACCCACAGCACCCACATGTTGAACGCCACATGCAGGACGCTCTCGTGGATAAACGCCGAGGTCACCAACCGCCACGTCTCGCCGCTGGCCACCGATGGCCCGGAGAGCCCGCCGCGGGTGATAATCGACGACGGTCCGCCGCCGGAGATGCCGACCCCCTGGGCCAGCTCCGCGACAAACACCAGCACGTTGACGATCAACAGCGTGAGCGTCACGGTGAACCGGCGCCCCGATTGTGTGATCCCGCGCACCGCACGCCCGCGCTGGACCTGCGTGGCGCCAGAGCGGGTCTTGCCGGCGCAATCCGGGCAGCGGATGCCCACCGGCGCGGGGTTCATGCACGCGGTACAAATCGGCCGCTCGCACTGCGAGCAACTGAGCAGCGTCTCCCGGTCGGGGTGGCGGTAGCAGTACTGCGTCTCGCTCGCGGTGGCGTCACTCATGGGCGGTCGGGATCGTATCGGGATCCCCGGTCAGCGAGCGGAAATTGGGTGCACCACAACGCCCAAGTGCCGACGTGCGATCTGTAAGCTCAGATGCGGGTGTTCTGCCCGCCACACTGGCGGTCCGTGGGCAGGTCAGGCCGTGCGGCGCGGTTGCGCCGATTGCCACCTGGTCACGGCGATTGACGACGTCGGCCGATCGGCCTTCAATGCGTCATGCCGCCTGAACGTGCGCGCGGTGATCACGCAGCTCATTCCACGGACACACCACGAGATTCAAGAGGCCGCGTATGACAGTACCGCCGCCGCCGTTTGCCGCCATGCCCCCGCACGGGTTGCCCGATCTGATCGAGCACGATGCGTGCGCGCTCGCCGCGTTCGTGACTCGGGACGGCAAGCCGGACCGACGAATGGTCGACCACGCCCTGGTGGGGCTCCAGATGATGGTGCACCGATCCGGCAGCGTCGACGGTGAAGGCGACGGAAGCGGACTGCTGATCGACATCCCGCGCGCGCAATGGAGTCGCCGCCTGGCCGCGCACGGCGTCGACCCGACGGTGGTCGACGGCCCACGTTTCGTGGTCGGGCACGTGTTCTTCGAGTCTGAGCGGACGGCCCACGATCAGGTCGCGCGCCTACACCAGATCCTGGCCGCAGGCGGCTTCGAGCTGCTGTGGTCGGGTGAAGGGCTCGTGGACCGCTCTGCGCTCGGCCCGCGCGCCGCCGAGACGCCGCCGGTGTTTTGGCAGATCGCCGCCCTTGCCCGCGAGGGCGGACGGGCCGCATCGCGGGACTGCTACGAGGCGATGGTGCAGTTTGAGCAGGAGATCGACTGCCACGTGGCCTCGTTCTCGGCCAACGACGCCGTGTACAAGGTCCAGGGCCAGCCCGAGGTCATCCCGAGGTTCTATCCCGAGTTCGCCGAGGACGATTTCGCCGCGTCGCGGATCATCGCCCACAACCGCTACTCGACGAACACCTACCCGACATTCTCGCGTGTGCAGCCGTTTTCGCTGCTCGGCCACAACGGCGAGATCAACACGATCGCCCAGCTGCGCGAGCAGAGCATGCAGCTCGGGCTGCCGATCACCCACGAGGGCTCCGACTCCCAGGACCTCAACCGGCTGCTCGAGGGCTTGGTGTTCGAAAAGGGTCTCTCGCTGCTCGAGGCAGTCGAATTTGTGCTGCCGCCGATCCTCGGCGAGGTCCACCGCCTGCCGGCCCACCTCCAGGACCTGTACGTGCACTACCGCGAGGCCTTGGGACCATACGCACAAGGGCCGGTCGCGCTCGCCACGCGTGCCCAAAACGAGATGGTCTTCGCCGTCGACGCGATGGGTTTGCGCCCGCTGTGGTGGATCGAGACCGACGCGTGGTTCGTGGTCTCCTCCGAGCCCGGAATCATCGAGGTCGCAAACCTGGTGTGCGACCCCCGACCGCTCGGGCCCGGCGAGAAGATGGCCGTCATCCTCGATGACGACGGGGTCCCGCACGCCCTCGAGTACCCCGAGGTTCAGCAGCAGGTCTACGAGCGCGCCAAGGAGCGCGGCGCGCTACCCCATGGCGAGACGCGCGCGCGGCTGGCCGGGGGGCTCGACCCGACGGTCCTGGCCGACGACGGCAACGGGAGCACCGACGGGCCGGAAATCGATCTCAACACGCTGCTCGGCGCGTCATCATGGATCGAGTCGGACAAGCAGCAGGTCGAGTTCCACGCCGAACGGGGCGCGGAGCCGGTCGGATCGCTCGGCTGGGACGGCCCGCTGGGCCCGTTCACGCCGGTGCCGATGCCGCTCTCGGACTACCTCCAAGAGACCGTCGCGGTCGTCACGAACCCGGCCATCGATCGCGAGCGCGAGGTTGAACATTTCTCGACCCGCGTCGTGCTCGGCCGGCGCCCGCCGATCCAGGGCGTCGAGATCGAGCCGCCGCAACGCTGCGAGCTGCGCATGCCAATTCTGCTCGGCGGACTGCGCACCGGGCTGGGTCTGTCGTTGCCGGAGTTGCGTCGCGTCGCCGTGGGCCAGGGCGTCGCGCTTCTGGACGACGTGTTGCCCGCCTGGCGGGAGCGCGCAGTCCGGCTCGACCTGGCCTATCCCGCGTCCTCGACGATGCGCGAGCGCATCGCCGAGATCTCCGAACAGGCCGTCGCGGCGGTACGGGGCGGAGCGGAGATCGTGGCGCTCCACGACATGGGTGCGAGCGCCGAGACGCGCGTGTGCGACCCAATGCTCGCGGTCGCCGCCGTCGACAAGGCGCTGCGGGAGCAGTACCAGGACGACGGCGACTCGATTCGCCGCAACGTCAGCCTGCTGCTGCAGTCGGCCGGCATCCGCAACGTCCACGACATCATGGTCGCACTCGGGCTCGGGGCCCAGGCGCTGATCCCCTACGCGATGCTCGAATACGCCGTGCAGGCCAACCCGGAGCCCGCGGTCGCCGCCGCCAACCTGCTCCAGGCGCTCCAGAAGGGCATCGAGAAGGTCCTGTCGACGCTGGGGATCCACGAGCTGCGCGGCTACGCGCGACTGATGTCGGCGATCGGTGTCCAGCCGGAACTGCTCGAAATCATCGGCATGCCGGGCTTCGTGGCGAGCGAGGGTCGCGGCCTCGGGTTCGACGGGCTCGAGGAGCTCGCCCAACTTGGGCAGAAGATTCGCGCCGGCGAGGAAAGCCATGCCAAGGTCAAGCTCCCGCGCATGTACCCGAGGGTCTGGAAGGCCCTCTCGCGCGTCGCCAGCTCCGAGCGCGGGTACGAGGAATACGCCGAGACGCTCGAGCAGCTCGAGCGCGACCAGCCGGTGGCGCTGCGCCATGCTGTCGGCCTGCAGCTCGCCCCGGAGGACCAGCGGATCCCCGCCGAGCAGGTCTCCAGCCGCGTTGGCGAACACGGACTGCCGTTCGTGATCAGCTCGATGAGCTTCGGCTCTCAAAGCGAGATCGCGTTCCGCGCCTACGCCGAGGCGGGCGCGCGCGCCGACATGCTGTCGGTCAACGGCGAGGGCGGCGAGATTCCCGACATGATCGGCCAGTACCCGAAGAACCGCGGCCAGCAGATCGCCTCGGGACGTTTCGGGGTGTCGTCGCTGTTGATCAACTCGTCCGAGCTGGTGGAGATCAAGATCGGTCAGGGCGCGAAGCCCGGCGAGGGCGGGCACTTGCCAGGCTCGAAGGTCACGGCCGCGATCGCACGGGCCCGCAATGCCCAGATCGGATCGGACCTGATCAGCCCCTCCAACAACCACGACCTGTATTCGATCGAGGACCTCGCGCAGCTCATCGACGAGCTCAAGACCGCGAACCCTCACGTCAAGGTCATCGTCAAGGTCCCCGTCGTGCCCGGCATCGGCACGATCGCCATCGGCATCGCCAAGGCCGGCGCCGATGTGATCACGCTATCGGGGTTCGACGGCGGTACCGGTGCCGCGCGTCAGCACGCGCTGCGGCGCGCCGGTCTGCCGTGTGAGCTCGGCACGGTCTTGGCCCATCACGCGCTCACCGAGGCCGGCATCCGAGATCGGGTCGAGATCTGGGCCGACGGTGGGCTGCGCTCGGCCGACGACGCCCTCAAGCTGATTTGCCTTGGCGCAAACCGGCTCGGGTTCGGCACCGCGTCAATGGTGGCCATCGGCTGCACGATCTGCCGCGGCTGCCAGTTGGACACGTGCCACGTCGGCATCGCCACGCAGATCGAAGACCAACACGAGGCCCAGGAGCGCGGCCTGAAGCGGTTCCAGCCGCGCGAGCACGAGTCCGCCACCGTGGCCTTGGTGCGCTACTTCACCGAGATGGGTGCCGCGATGCGGGCCCGCGCCGGTGAGATGGGCGCGACCGACATCCAGGACCTGGTCGGACACGCCAATCATCTGGTGCAGGTGTCCCACTACGAGCGCCTGGACCTGTCGTCGCTTCTGACACCGGTCCGCGAGCGCGTCATCACCGCTCCCGAGGGCCACGCGCGGTTCTTCCGCGAATTCAACCCGCCGCCACCGCATCGTGCGCCCGAAGTGGCCGCGGAGCGTCTGGCTGCGGGCTCGGCGCTCGCGGTCGAGGAGGAGGCCGCAACGGCCGCCGACCGGAACCTCGGCACCGATCTCGCCGGCATGATTGCCCGCTCCCACACCCACGTGAACACCAGTTGGAATTTCGGGGCGCTCGGCGGGTCCAACGGGTCCAATGGCCAGCACGGCGGCAATCCGAACATCCTTCTCGACGCGGAGCTCGCCAGCGGAGCCGAGCCATTGGTCGATCTCGCGTTCACCAAGGGCGCCGCAGCCGGCTCGGGGCTGGGCGCGTTCAACATCGGCGGCGTGCGCATGCGCGTGTTCGGCGGCGCGCAGGATGGCGTGGGCAAGTGTGCGCTCGGCGGCGAAATCCAAGTGCTGAAGGCCCGCAACGCCAAGGGCGCGTGGGTCGGCGGGCACGTCGGCAAGAGCTTCGCCTACGGAGCCCAGCGGGGTCTGTTTTTCGTCCAGGGCGACACCGACGCCCGGGCATGCATCCGGATGTCCGGCGCCGATGTCGTGCTCGGCGGCGAGCCGCGGGAGCCGCTCAACGACCGGATTGGTTCGCTGGCAGCTCGCGCCAACTGCAAGGGCTTCGCGTTCGAGTACATGACCGGCGGTCGTATCGTCGTCCTCGGGGACCCGGGTCCGTGGATCTGCTCCGGAATGACCGGCGGGGTCATCTACTGCCGCCAGAACCCTGCGTGGAACCTCGACAGCAGCGCGATCCGGCGCCGCCTCTCAAAGACGGCCAAGGTCACGATGCTTGAGCTCGATGACTCCGACGAGACGCAGGTTGCCGACCTGCTGACCAAGTACCGAACGGCGCTGGCGGAATCGGGGCAACCGGAGGCCGCGGCACGGCTCGATGAGCTCATCGCCGCCCCCGCCGAGCACTTCATCGCCTTGTCGCCGGTCACCCAGCAGGCAGATCCAAACATCTCGACCGAGTAACGCGCGTCGCGCCCCCCGTCACCCCGCGATCCCCGCGGGATGGGGAGCGCGGGCGGTGGCCGGTGCGGCACCCACAGCCGGCCGGATGACGGCGCGGGGGCCGCACACGTATCCTGCGGAGGTCCCGGGGGGACGTTGCCGGATGCGAGCCGGTCGCCGCCCGAGCGCCAGGAACGGAGCTCCGGACCGGTGAACGTCAACCGCTTGATCCCCATTGCCCTCGGCATCGTTGTCGTGGCGGCCGCCATTGGTGCGTTCGTCATCTGGCGCTCGCTCGGGCGCGGGTACTGGGTCCCGCCCGCGAACTCGACGTTCTTGATCAAACTCGGATCCCCGCTCGACACCTCCAGCCCGACCGACCTTGGCGACGGCGAGTTCAACTACCTCGGCGGTCCGGCCAAGCCGCCGACGGTGTACGACATTGACGGCAACAACAACCCGTCCACGACCGTCGACCAGCTGCACAACCGCGGTGCGCACGTACTCTGTTACGTCCCAGTCGGTGAGTGGACGCCCTACATGTACGACGCCAACGACCCCAGGTGGGCGCCACTCAAGGGGCAGGTCTTCAATGGCACCGACCGCTGGCTGAACACCAACCCTGCCGGCCCGTATTACTCCACCCTGCTCGATCTCGAAGAGCAGCAGTTCGAGAACTGCAAGAGCAAGGGGTTCGACGCCATCCAGCCCGATGGGACCGACGAGGCCGAAGGCCACGGGGTGAGCTTCAACGGGTCCCCGCTGACCGTCGCCGAGGTCAACGCGTATCTGATCAAGCTCACGGAGATCGCACATTCGGTGGGACTGAGCATTGGCCAGCTCGACTACCTCGACCAGACCGCGGCGCTCGAGCCCTATTTCGATTTCGCGATCGTCGAGAGTTGCTTTCCGGCAGGCGTCTGCGGGATGACCGCCCCGTATGCCGCCGCACACAAGGCGATCTTCGAGATCGAGTACACGGCGTCGCCGTTGGCCGTCTGTCCCGCTGCGCTCGCCGCCGGGCGCGTCGCAGGGCGCTACGACCCGAGCCTGAACGGCAAGTTGCGGATTCCCTGCACCTGACGCACCGGAGCGCTCAGGGCTACGTCGCGGCCCACCACTGGGCGATCTTGGGGCGGCTCGCGCGCCAGGTGAAGAGCATCATCAGCGCGAACGCCGCCGTGCCGGCCACCAGACCATAGGCGGCGGCCTGCGGCCCCGACCCGTGACGCATGGTGGCGCCGACGACCAGATTGACCACGACCCCGACCGCACCCGCGCGCACGAGCATCCACGGCCGTGCAACCAGCTGAAACACGGTGCCGATGCCCAGGCCGAGGATGAGGAACCCGTAGGCGGCGGTCGCCGTTACGAGTGCGGTCCACCCGGCCCCGTGCTGGACGGCGGCGCCCACATTGTCCGGCAGCAGTCGATCGGTCGCGCGGGCGAGCACGAGCACCAAACACGCAAGTCCGGCATAGAGCGCCAACGCGGCGCCAACGGTCCACATCAAGACCGCCTGGATACGGACCCCCAGCTGCTCGACGTCCGCGAGCCCGCCTTCGTCTTGAAGCTCCTCGATGTGTTCGGCGACGCGGATGAGCGTGAACTCGAGGATTGGCATCGCGAACACCAGTGGGATCAGTGCGAGCTCGAGCGCCGTTTCGTAGCCGGGCGCAAAGTGCGCGCCCGACGGGGTGACCCACGCGACCAGCCGGTCGCCGAACAGCAGCAGGTAGTAGACCGCGCCCCAGGCGGCGAAGCCGCCGACCGAGAGCGCCATCAGCGGCGCGGGCAGCGGATCACGTGCCGGCACCGAGCGGGCCGGAAGCCGGGCGAGCGACCACCAGGTCGCGCCGATCAGGAGCGCGTCCGCAGCAGCCAACGCGATGAGATGTGCCGGCAGCGGGCTCGCGCCGGCCCGCAGGGCGAGCCACAGCGGAACAACCGGCACGACGAGGGCGACCCCGCCCATCCAGGCGCGCCCGATCACGTACAACGCGGACGTGCAGGTCCAGATCGGCCCCTGGAGCAGCAGGACCGCCGAGAGCGCCACGGTGAAGCCCGTGGGGCTCTCGGCGAGGGCCGCCCATACGATCGCGATCAGCGCACACACCGCGCCGCACGCCACGGCAGCGAGCGTCCAGCGCGCCACCGTCCGGGCGAGCGCCCGCGGGTCGTATTGGTACCAGTAGTAGAAGATGCGCCGGGTCATCGCGTACGTGAACGGCCCCGAGACCACCAGACTGACCAAGACGCCCAGCGCCATCCCGGACTTGGCCGGCGCGGAGAGCTGCGGCGAGCCCCACAGGGAGATCCCGAACACGAGCACGCCCAGACCGAGGGCGATCAGCGGCAGCGAGTATCCGATCCCGAGCGCGTAGGTGCGCATGATGCGCCGCCAATCCGCGCGTGGACGTACACCGACCGGCGCCGTCGGCACCGCAAGCGTCGCAGCGGCCTCCGAGAGCTCGAGCGCGCGAAGGTGGACGACGTGCCCGAGGGCGAAGAGGTCGCTGCACCCGGACTCAATAAGCGCGGCATCCGCATCGCGGAGCCCCTCGCTCTCGAGCGTTGCCACCGTAGCGCGCTCGTGGGTCGGCACGCCAACCCGCTCGATGACCCGTCGTGCCGCGGTCTCGACATCGCTGATCGGCCGTTGGGCGGAGCTGGTCGTGCTCACGCGGTCACCAGATCCTGGTCGATGACGAACTCGTGATAGAGCGCGCGATACTGGGTGGCGACGTCGGACGCACGAAAGTGCGCCAGCACGCGCTCGCGTCCGCGTCGTCCAAGCTCGCCACGTCGGCGTCCGTCGGACAGCAGCCGCGCGCAGGCGTCGCCGAGTGCCACGGGGTCCCGCGGGGGTACCAACTCTCCCCAGCCGCCGATGATCTCGCGGACGCCGCCGACGTCGGTCGCGGCAACCGGACGCCCGCACGACATCGCCTCGAGCACTGTGTACGGAAATGCCTCCGAGACGCTCGACAGCACGGCGATATCACCCTGGTTGAAGATGTCGGTCGGCTCAGGAGCGAGTCCGGCAAGCAGGAAGTCCGCCTGGAGCCCGAGCTCGGCGATCAGCGCCCGACACCGGTCGGCATACGGCCGGTCGGCAGTCAGCGACCCGTAGACGACAAACAGCGCCTCCGGTACGTGCTCGCGCGTCCGTTGGGCGGCGCGGATCATCGTCTCGATGTCCTTGAGCGGGAACACCCGTGCGGCGGCCACCGCGGTCGGTCGGTCGGCACCGGGACTGGTGGGCGGCTTGTCGCGCGGCACGAAGATTGAGGGGTCCACACCGTTCGGAATCACGCGCAGCGCCGATTCCTTGACGCCGAGTTGGCGTTCCCAGCGCCCGTTCCATGCGCACACCGGCGCAACGACGTCGGCCAGCGTGTAGGTGATCGCGGTCATCAACTCCGATACCGCGACCATGAAGCGCCGTTGCGCGTCCGACAGCGTCGGATCGGTGAGGATGGCCAGGTAGCGCTCGCGCAGCGCGACACCGTGTTCGGTGACGATCATCGGAGTCCCGCGCTCCAGGCGGGCGATGATTCCGGGCACGGCCGCAAGACCGGCGATGGTGACGTGGGTCAGATCAGCCTGTGGCACCGGCACCGCCAGCGGCATCATCAGTGCCCGCAGCCAGCGCATACATGCGGTCAGGTCGCCGATGGTCGCAGCCCCCGCCCAGATCGAGCAGCGTGCTGCCGCAACCAGCGCATCCCACGCCGGATCGGACCCGAGCGCGGCGAGCATGTCGTACTCGAGAAAGAACCGGTGGAGCGCGACGAGCCGTCGTGCCGCTGCGGCCGGATCGGCCTGCGGCGCGTCGAGGTCGCGCAGGAATCCGGTCAAGAGCTCGGCAAACTGCTCCGCTTTGGCCCCTTGCGCGGCACGGGTGCGGCGAATGAGATCCAGGGTCCCGCCGGTCGGCAGTCCCCACTCAGACGGGTGCTCGACACCCCACAGAGGCACCTGCACCACGACCGTGTCGCGTGGCACGTCAAACAGCGGGCGTGCGGTCACGTCGCCGGTCACCGCATAGACCGTGAACCGGACATCGGCCAGGCCATCAATCAGCTGCGCGCACCACGTCGTCACGCCACCGTCGACAAACGGGTAGGTGCCCTCAGTGGCGAGCAGGACGTGCATCAGCGCACACCGAGGCGTGCGTAGAGGTCGGCGTAGCCGGCAGCGGTGTCCGCCGCGGTCCAGCGCTGTGCATCGGCGTAGGCGGCCTCGGCGAGCTCGGTCGCCCGGCGGGCGTCCCCGAGTACTGCCAGGATCCCGTCGGCCAGGGCATGCGGGTCGCCCGGCGCGACGACGATGCCGCCCTCTCCGATCGCCTCGCGCATCCCGCCGACGTCGGGACCGACACACGGGACCCCGTGCGCGCGCGCCTCGAGCACGGCCAGCGGCATGCCCTCCGTGTCGGAGGACATCGCCATCACCGCGAACCGCGGATACCAGCGCTCCGGCCGCGCCGCGCCCGTGAACGTCACGGCGCCTCGCAGACCCGGACGAGCGGCACGCTCGCGCAGCTCGTCGGCATACCCGGGCGGCCCGTCGTCGGGCCCGATCACCACCAGGTGGGCATCGCGATTGACCTCGCGGACCATCTGCATCGCCTCGAGCAGGCGCTCCAGGCGCTTGATCGGTGCGAGTCGGCCGACAAAGCCCACCACCGGCTCGTCCCGCGCGGCGCGCCGACGCCGGCCGGCGTCCCCGTTGGCGATCACCCGGATCTCACGCCCCGCGTCGGATCGGTGGCTGGCCGCCACCGCGGCGCCGACCGCCACGACCACCTCGGCCGACCCGTAGGTCCGGTCGATCCACACATTGTTGCCGCCACCACCGCCGCCACCACCGCCACCACCGCCGCCGCCGCCGTGCGACACGTCCTGCGGCATCGTCGGCCAACGCCAGCCGTCCGGCTCCCAGGGGTCGGCCATCGCGTGCAGCGTGAGCAGCACCGGGCGCCCGTGCGCGCGGGCGGCTGCAGTCGCCGCCGGCACGGCGGCCGGACTCAATGCGTGGTAACAGCGGGCCGGCGGCAGCGGAGCGCCGACGCGTCCCATCCCGATGCGCAGCGATGGCAGCCCACCGGCAAGGGCATCGGCCCAACGGGTCACCCCGCCAACGGTCGACGGGCCGATGCCGCTGGCCACCATGCAGACGTCAAATTCGAGCGATCCCGGAGACATGCGACGATTCCTTTCGTTGCCCGGCGGGGATGCGACCCACCGGTGGAGGGCTCAGCCGCCCAGCGCGGCGTGCGGATTCGGAACGATGTTGAAGAACGATTCGGTGCGGGTGAGCGCGAAGATCTGGCGCGCGCTCCCGGACGGCGGCACGATCGTCAGCCGGCCGCCCTGCGCCTCGGCCCGCTTGTGCAGCCCGATGAGGACGCCCAGACCGGACGAGTCGATGAACTCGACGTCGCTGAGATCGACGATCATCGACCCCGGTCCGGCCGCGAGCGCCGCGGTCACCTGGGCGCGCAGTTCGGGCGCGGTTCGGAGGTCGAGTCGACCGACCACCGCAGTGATCATCGGGTCGGTCTCGGTGGACATGGTGATCTGCATTTACGGCTCCTGAATGATGTCGATGAGTTGCTGAGCACATGCGGGGTCGAGCTGGCCACCGGAACGCGACTGGATCTCGCCGACGAGAGCGGCGGCGTCGAGCGACGGGTCGGCCTGGCAGGTCTCGACGGAGAATTCGGCCGCGGCCAGCACTCGGGCCTCGATGGGGATGGCCTCCCCGAGCAGGCCGTTCGGGAAGCCGAACCCGTCCCACCACTCGTGATGGGCACGGATAATCGGGGCGAGCTCGGCGGCCCCGGGAACCAACGCGGCCATGTCGGCGCCGACCGCCGGGTGTGCGAACTCGGCGGCGATCGCGGCGTCGCTCGTCGCCGCGATCAGGCCCACGTCGTGGATCCGCGCTGCCTGGGTGACCAGCGCGACGCGCTCGGCCGGGAGCCCCAGTCCGACGGCGATCGCCGCCGCGCTCTGAGCAACGCGCGCGTGATGGTGCTTGGTCGCGTGCGTGCGGGCATCGAGGGCTCGACACAGCGCCTCAAGGGCCGCCAGATGCCGTGCGGCGGTGCCCCGGGCCACCTCCGCACTGGTCATCACGATCGCCGCGACGTCGACCAGCGTGCTCAGCATCGGCGCGCAATCGGGTTCGAGGACGCCGTCCGCGTCCGAGAACAGGCCCATCACGATCTGCGGGTCGGCTGCGTCCTGCGGTCCGCCGACCGCCACGAGACCACCGATGCCTAGATCCAATAGTGCCTCGTAGCCGTCGACGAACAGGACCCCCGGCACGCCGGGCACCGCCGACAGCACGCCGTGTCCCGGTGTCAGATCCAGCGCCACAAAGCCGACGGGGGCACCGCGCTCGGCGGCAATCCGCAGCGCATCCCCCTCCCGAACGGCCACAAACCCACCGATTGAGCCCGAGGTACTGACGGCGAGCTCGAGCAGCAGGCCGAGCGAGGTAACCTCGTCGGTTGCCGATCCGAGCGAGCGGCGGTGCAGATCAGCCTCGCGCGTCAGCGCACGTACCTGATCGGTCAGTTCGCCGATCCGTAGGGCCTGGCGCAGTGGCGCGTCACAAAGCGCTGCCAGGGCGATGAGTTCCCGCCGGTCCCGGCGGCCAAGCTCACGCTCGCCAAACGGCCCGAGGGCCAGCAGGCCGCCACCCGCCCCGATGGCCGCGAACCAACTGCCGTTGATGGTCATCACATGCGCCTGCGCTGCCGCACTTGCGGTGATCATCAACGGAATGCCTTGTGTGCCCACGTCGTCCTGGTCGCTGCCGCCGAGCAAGCGCATCCCGTTGCCCTCGGGCGGAAGCAGGTCGTCCCCGTGGCGGTACGCAAGCTGGAGCCTGCGCCCGTCGGGCTTCCAGAATACGACCGACGGCATGCCACTGAGCTCGCCGGTCTGCCGCAACACGGCCCCGAGCGGCGTGTCACCCTGCCCGAGCGCGGCGAGTAGCGACGGCACGGACGCCTCAACAGAAATGCTCCGGAGCCGAGGCCGCGCCGAACGGGGTGCGCGCGGGGAGGTGTCAATCACGGTGACGTTCTTCATCAGCAGACATCCAGTCGACGGGCCATCAAGAGGCGGTTCTCTCCATCGGTGCGGAACCACCGCACCCTGTCCATGCACGCGGCCAGAAGCGGCAGGCCACGGCCGCCCTCGGCCTCGGCGGGCGGCATCGGTGGTGCCGACCCGGCGAAGACCGGCGCCCGGTCGCAGATCGCGACCGCAAGACGGGCGTCGCTGGCACGAGCCACCACCCGCATGCGCCCGGCCGTGCCGGCGAACCCGTGGCGGGCGATGTTTGCGCACGCCTCTGCCACGGCCAGCTCGCAGGCAAACGCTACGTCAGGCGCGACGCGATCGAGCAGCGCGACGACCCGACGGGCGGCCTCATCGACGCCGGCGGGATCGGCAGCCAGCTCGAGCGAGACGTGGCGCCTCACCGGTCCCTGCCAAGCACGACCAGGGTCCGATCGTCGTCGGCCGGCGCCTCGGCGACCAGCTGCGCGGCGGTGATTCCGTCCGCAAGCGCGCCCAGCAGGCGTTCGCGCACCACGGACGGATCGAGGTCCGAGCCCTCTACCAGGCCATCGCTGTACGCGGCCAGCAGGCCGCCGCGAGCACACCGTGCGTGGCCCAGGGGGTAGTCGGCGCCCGCGACCAGGCCAAGCGGCAACCCGCCCGCCGTGATCGGCATCCAACCGCCGGCCGCATCGTGGAGCGCGACATGCCCGTGACCCGCATCGGCGTAGACGAGCTCGCCCGAGTCCAGATCGATGCTTGCCACGAAGCCGGTCAGAAAGCGTCCGCTACGGTCCAGCGTCTCCAACAGCAGGGCGTTCGCATCGGAGAGTGCTTCGGCAGGGTTCGCGCCGCGCAAGAGCGCGCCCCGGATCGCCGTCTGGGCCATCGCGGCCAGCAGCGCCGCGCCCACACCCTTGCCCGACACGTCCGCGAGCACGATCGCGAGCCTGGCGGGATCGTCGGTGACGAAATCCACCATGTCACCGCCGACGTCCTGGGCCGGCAGGAAGGCACTCTGCAGGGCCCAGCCGTCCGGAAGCGCGGGACGCTCGGGCAGCAACGCCGACTGGATCATCGCCGCGGCACGCATCTCGCCGTCCAGGTGTGTCGCGCGTTCATGCTGAAGCCTGCGCCCGGCGCCGACGCCGGCCGTCGTGCGCAGCGCGTCGCACAGCTCCGGAATCCCGCACGGCCAGCGCAGCACGCCGTCGGTGCCGGCGTCCATCGCGTCGGCCTCGAGTTCCAGATCGTCGGGGTCGCCGATGATCAGGATGCCGGCGCCCACGCCCGCGGCCCGCAGTCGGCGTGCCAGGACGCACCCACCATCGGGCAGTCCACGCTCGGTGACCACGATCGCGTCAGGGCCGTACTCGTGCGCGGCATCTGCGGCGGCGGCGGCGACGACGGACACGGCGCGCCACCCGCCGTGGTCGATGACGTGCTCGACCCATGCGCGGGTGAGTGCGCCATCGTCGACGATGAGAATCGGCGGAAGAGTTGCGGGGTTCATGGGACTTTCTATCGGTCGTCACACGGGGGCCCTCAAGCACTGGGGCGCCGCCTGATCGATCAAGCCCGGCGCACCCGCGCCGATACCACCCTCATGGACCCCGCCGAGCTCCTGGAACACGTCGTACGTGCGGCCGTCGCGCGCGGCGCGAGCGACGTGCGGCTCAAGGTCCCTTCTCCTCCCCTGGTGCGCGTCAACCGCCATCTCGAGCACCTCGACGCACCGGCACTGACCCCGGACCAGACCGAGGCCATTCTGGCGCTGATGATGGCCAGCCTTCCCAATGCCGCCAAGCAGATCGAATTCGAGCGGCGTGGCGAGGTCGACTTCGCCTTCACGCGACGCGAGGTCGGACGCTTCCGGATCAACGCGTTCCGGCAGCGTGGGTCGATCTCGATCGTGATGCGGGTCGTCCCGTACGGCGTGCGGGCACTGGCCGAACTCAACCTGCCCCCGATCGTGGCCGAGCTGGCCGAGCTCGAGTCCGGCCTGATTCTCGTGTGCGGCCCGGCGTCATCCGGGACGACGACCACGATGGCCGCCATGGTCGACCACGTGAACCGCACCCAAACGCGGTCCATCGTGACGATCGAAGACCCGATCGAAGCCCTCCATGCCGACAACCTGTCGTCGATCGATCAGCGCGAGGTCGGACTCGACACGCCTTCCGCAGCGGATGCATTGGCGTCGATCCTGCGCCAAGACGCCGACGTCGTCGTCATCGGCCACCTCGGCGAGCTCGCCACCGCGGAGGGTGCCTTGCAGGCCGCGGAATCGGGAGCGCTGGTGATCGCGGGCCTCACCACGAACGACATCTGCGATGCGCTCTCGCGGATCGTGAGCTTCTTTCCGGTCCACCGACAGGGCGTCGCCCGGCAGTCCCTCGCGGCAACGCTGCAGGCGGGCCTCGGCATGCGGCTGGTGCGAGCGCCGGATGGCACGACCCGAAACCCGGCGGCGGAGATCATCCGCGGGACCCCGCAGGTTCGCAGCGCAATCGCCAGCGCCGACCCGCCGGAGCTGCTGCTCGAGCTCATGCGCGCGGGCGAGGCCGGCATGCAGACCGTCGAGCAGGCGCTCTCACGCCTCGTCGACCTTGAGATGGCCGATACCGCCGCGGCCGCCGACGTGCGGCGCAACGGGCGCATCGCGCGGCACGAGGTCAGCCCCACTGCACCGCGCTGACCCGGCGCCCGGTCGCCCGGAGGACTAATCTCGACTCAGGCGGCGTGGTTGGCGCTCGCGTCGCGACGAATCGGGCGCCGGGCATGCACGAGCCCCGCGCGGGGAGGAACATATGAGCGGCGTGATCAGTGCCGTCGTTGTGGTGGTCATTCTGGTCGTCGTTTACTTGGCGATGGCGGTCCGCGTCTTCAAGCAATACGAGCGCGGCGTGCAGCTGCGACTCGGCAAGCTCGTCGAGGGGGCCCGCGGGCCCGGGCTGATTTTCATTGTCCCGTTCGTCGATCGCATCCACCGCGTGTCGCTACGGATCGTCACGATGCCGATCCAATCGCAGGAGATCATCACCCGTGACAATGTCACCGTCGACGTCTCCGCAGTCGCCTACTACCGGGTGGTCGATCCGGTGCAGGCCGTCCTTGCGATCGAGGACGTGGAGTCGGCCATCGGCTACATCGCCCAGGCGACCCTTCGGGCGGTGATCGGCCAGCACAGTCTCGATGATGCCCTGACCAGCACCGAAGATCTCAACAAACACATTCGCGACATCCTGGACGTGCAGACCGAGCCATGGGGCGTGATCGTGACCCTCGTCGAGCTCAAGAACATCCAGCTGCCCGTTGAGATGAAGCGGGCAATGGCCAAAGAGGCCGAGGCCGAGCGCGAGAAGCGGGCGAAGATCATCAGCGCCAACGGTGAGGCCCTGGCGGCCGCAGAGCTCGCTCACGCGTCCGACATCATGATGCAGCATCCGATCGCCCTGCAGCTGCGCAATCTGCAGACGCTCGTCGAGATCTCGGTGGACAAGAACTCGACGATCGTCTTCCCCGCGCCCTTGATGAGCGCGGTTACCGACCTAGTGAGCTTCCTGACCCGCGAGGCCCACACGGCGCAAGCGCAGCCCCCCAATGCGGTGATCGCCGAGACCACCACGGCCGGTGACCAGGTCGCCTAGCGGTTCCGTCCCGGGCCCAGGCCTGCCTGTCGGTGTCAGTCGCCGTCCCGGGGCGTTTTGGCGACGAACACCGCCGGGTTACCGACGAACAGCTCGCGGCAGTATTCGGCGCAGAAGTAGTACGTGATCCCATCGACGTCGGCCGAGAATGCCGTCGCGGGATCGACGCGCATCTCGCACACCGGGTCGATCGCGGTCTGGGCGGAGTGCGCGTGCCGCGTGCGGTCGCCGTGGCCCGAGTGCCCACCCTCGTTGGTAAACGTGGTGCGGCAGGTCTCCGAGCAGAAGTAGTAGGTGGTGCCATCGATCTCGGCGCGCAGCGCTCTCGAGCGATCAACCGTCATGCCGCACACCGGATCCTTGACCCCACGACGCATGGTCAGGCCGAACAGGGCGAGAAAAATCACCACGCCGATGATGTTGAGCACGAGCGTGTAGTCGAGACGGACGGACCCGAACAGGTCCGACCGGCTCGGACGCGTCGTCGGCAGTGCGCCGACCGATGCGAACAGCCCCGCCACGAGCAACCCCGCGACGACCATCGTCGCGTACATAAGCGCGGTGATTCGGACGGCGAACTTCAGGCCGTAGTACTTACGGTAGATGGCCAGGATCGGCAGCACGATGAGGTCCGCGAAGATGAATGCCATCACACCCGCAAACGAGAGGCCCCCGGACCAGAGGACCGCCGCCAGCGGCACGTTGCCCACCGAGCACACGAATGACGCGACTGCGATCAGCGGGCCGATCAGCACGTTTTCGATGACGCGGATCGGCGCGGGCGCAGACTGGAGAAACAGTGCCTCGAAGAAGCCGTTTCCGAGCAGACCGATGAACCCGGCCAACAGGAAGCCGATGCCGATCTCCCGGTAGAGCATCTGCACGTCGCCGCGGAAATTTAGGGCGACGTCCGACCAGGCCTCGACCGATCGCAGGCGCGAGCGCCACCGCGAGTGTTCGGACTCGGCCGATTGGTGCTGGTGCCCGCTGTCGGCCGCCTGGGCGTGACGGCGAGCGTAGTCCTCCAGCCGTGGCGAGACGAACACGCGAAACGTGACGGCCATCAAGACGATCATGATCAGCCCGCCCACGAACTCCCCGACGGCGAACTGCCACCCGACCAGCGTCCACAGCACGAGCCCGAGTTCCCAGACCAAGTTCGTGGAGGCGAACTGGAACGCCAGCGCCGAAATCGCCGAGGCCCCCTTCTGAAACAGGGACTTGCCGATCGCGATCGCCGCATAGGAGCACGACGACGAGGCCGCCCCAAGGCCGGTTGCCCGCCCGATCGCACCCCAGCCCTCGGCGCCCATCGCGCGCTCGACCGACCCCCGTGGCACCCAGGCCTGGACGACCGCAGAGATCGCGAACCCGAAGACGAGGGCCCACCACACGGCGTAAGCCATCAACACGGCGTTCCAGATCCCGTCTTTGAGGACGTTGATCACAGTCACGCATTTGGGTTGTATCAGCCGCGGCACGGGCGCCGCCGCCCTCGCTGCGCCGGGCCTCGGCCCCTGTCAGACTCCATGGGGTCAGTGCGGGCGACGCCGTCGCCCGCCGATGAGGGGGACCGCCGTGTCCGAAGTGATCGTCGTGGCCACCTTCACCACCAGACCGGGCAGGGGCGACAGCGTCGCGGCCGGCCTCCAAGCGGCGGTCGCCCCCACCCACAATGAGGACGGCTGCCTGCTGTACGCGCTTCATCGGGGAATCGACGACCCCGAGACGCTCGTGTTCGTCGAGCGCTGGGCCTCCACGGAGGCCCTTGCTGCCCACGCCGCCCAGCCATGGGTGCTCGGGCTGTCGGCCCTCGCCGGCGATCTGGTCGGCCCGCCGCGGGTCGAAACATTCCGGGCAGTGCCCGCCGGTGATCCCGACAAGGGCGTGGTGTAGGCCCCACGGCCAGGCCGCGGCGCTAGACGCCCGCGGCCTCGGCCGCGTCTTCCCATTCAGCCAGCGCCCAGGAGATGTCCTCCTCGAGCTTGCGATACTGCGCGCCAAGTTCGCCCGAGCGGACGTGGTCCTGTGCGACGTCCGGATCCAATAGCTGGGTGTTCACCGATTCCAACTCGGCCTCGAGCCGGTGGATCTTCGTCTCGAGTTGACGGACGCGTCGGCCCGCACTGCCCTTGGCGCCGGTTGCGCGCGGAGCATCGGCTGCCCGCGGCCGAGCGACCGTCGCCTGGGGCGCGGATTTCTTGGGCTTCGACTGCGGCCGGTCGTTCCCGCGTGCCGGCGGGCTGGCGGCGGCACGGGCGTCCGCGCGAGCTTGCAGGAGATCGGCCCACCCGCCGTCCCGGGCGATCAGCGAGCCATCCTCGATCGCCAGGGTCCGAGTCGCCACGGCGTCGATCAGCGCGCGATCGTGGGACACGAGCACGATCGTGCCGGCGTAGGCGTCGAGGGCGTCCTCGAGCGCCTCGCGGCTTTCGGCATCGAGATGGTTGGTGGGCTCGTCGAATACGAGCAGGTTGCTGCCACGTGCCACCAGCAATGCGAGCTGCAGCCGCCGCCGCTCGCCGCCCGACAGGTCGGCCACGCGCCGATCGGCGAGCTCGCCGGGAAACAGAAACGCGCCCAACAGCGTGCGCGCCTGCGTGCGCGTCAGCGCGGTCTCGGCCAGGATTGTGTCGACGATCGTGCGGTCTCCGCGCAGGTCCTGGTCGTGCTGGGAGTAATAGGCGAGATCGACCTTGTGACCAATGCCGACCCGTCCGGACGAGGGCGGCCGTAGGCCGATGAGCGTCTCCAGCAGCGTCGTCTTGCCGGCGCCGTTGGGACCGACGACCGCCACCCGCTCACCCCGCTCGATGACTATGTCGGCGTTGCGTATCAACGTCCGCTCGCCGACGGCGACGCTCACCCCGTGCGCCTCGAGCACGACCCGTCCGCTGGCGGCCACCGGTGGGAAGCCGAACGCGAGGGACTTGGCGGAGCGATTGATCTCGGGCCGAGCGATGCGCGCGAGCCGCTTGCGCCGGGACGTTGCCTGGCGCGAGCGCGTTCCGGCGCTCCAGCGTTCCACGAACCGTTCCAGGCGGGCGATCTCGGCGGCCGTGCGCTCGGCTTCCTTTGCCTGGGTCTCGAGGGCGAGCGCGCGCTCCTTGCGGAACCGCGAGTACCCGAACGGCCACAGCTTGCTGCGGCCCTGGTCGAGCTCAAGCACGCCCGTGGCGATCGACTCCAGGAAGTAGCGGTCGTGCGAGACCAGCACGACCGCGCAGCCCATCTCCGCAATCGCGTCCTCAAGCCATTCGGTGCTCTGTACGTCCAGGTGGTTGGTGGGCTCGTCGAGCAACAGGATGTCCGGACGGGCGACCAGGGCACGTGCCAGCGACGCCCGGGTCAGCTCGCCGCCAGAGAACACCACCAATGGGTCGGCAAGGCGTGCGTCCGGGATCCCCAACCCCCGTGTAACCCGCATCATCCAGGCGCGCCAGTGGTACCCGCCGGCATGCTCCAGCGTCGCATGCGCACGCTCGTAGGCGGCGAGCACCTGGGGCCCGTGGTCCCCGCCGGCCATGCGTGCCTCGAGGTCCGCCAGCTCGGCTTCGGCGGCGATCGCATCGGCCATGCCCTCGGCGACGTACTGCTCCAGCGTGCGCCCGGCGACCTCAAGCGGCGGGCGCTGGTCGTGCAGCGCGAGCCGGGCGCCTTTCGGCAGGCTGACCCGGCCGGCATCGGCGGCGAGTTGGCCGGCGATAATCCGCAGCAGCGTGGTCTTACCCTCGCCGTTGCGCCCGACCACCGCCAAGCGGTCGCCGGGGGCGATCCGGAACGAGACCTCGTGCAGGACGCGACGCGCGCCGAAGCTCTTGGAGACCTGAACGACTTCCACAAGCGGGTAGGGTAGCGACCGTGACACCTCCAACGACCTCAGAGGTCATCAGGGACCCCGGCGGGGTGGCCGCCGTTGTGGCCGCCGCACACGAGCACGGCCGGATCGCGCTCGATTTCGAGTTCCTGTGGGAGCGCACCTACGCGCCGATGGCCTGCCTTGCCCAAGTCGCAATCGATGGGCGCGTCCACCTGGTAGATCCCGTCGAGGGTGCACCCCTCGCCCCGATCGCGGCGCTCGTCGCGGATCCAGACGTCGACGTCGTGATGCATGCACCGTCGTCGGACTTGACGTTGCTGGGCATGCAATTCGGCACGCGACCCCACCGGGTGATGGACGTCCAGCTCGCCGCCGGATTCATCGGGATCGGTGCCGGACAGGGCCTTGGTGTCCTGCTCGAGCGCGGCCTGAAGGTCAAGCTTGACAAGGGGGAGCAGTACACGGACTGGAGCCGCAGGCCCCTGACCGAACGCCAGCTCACGTATGCGGCGGCCGATGTCGCCCACCTGGTTGCGCTCGCCGACGAATTCCTCGCGAGGGCCGACCGTCTCAGGCGCACGTCGTGGATTGCTGAGGAGATGGTCCGGCGGTATGGACCGGATTCGCGCTGGGTCCCGGAACCGACCGAGGTCTGGCGCCGGGTCAAGGGACAGGGCAAGCTTTCGCCGGCGGATCGCGCGATTCTCAGGGCGCTTGCCGGGTGGCGTGAGCGGGAAGCCGCCCGTCGCGACCGGCCGACCGCCTGGATCGTTCCGGACCGCACATTGTTGGAGATCGCCAGACGGCGTCCGAAGACCACGGGCCAGCTCGCCGGAGAGCGCGGGTTGCCGGAGCGCATGCGCCAAGCGGACCTGGACGGCATGCTTGCGGCAATTGCCGAGGGCGCCGCTGCCGACCCAATCCATCTCCCGCCGGCCCCGGGCACCGAGCTGCAGGCTCGGATGGACACGCTCGGACCCCTCGGGCAGATTCTCGTCACTGCACGGGCCGCGGAGGCGGACCTGGCTCCGAGCCTCGTCGCGACGCGCGACGAGATCGAGACGTTCCTGTGGGGCGAAATCGGCGCCAGGGAGGTCCCGGATTCCCCGCTTGCCGTCGGCTGGCGATTCGAGATCGCCGGCAGGCCCCTGCGCGATCTTGCCGACGGGCGAATCGCCTTGGCGCCCGCGGCGACGCGTCCATTCCTGCGGGAGATCCCGCGCGACCCCGAGCATTGATTCCCGTCCCCGCGGTGCGATGACGATCGGTTCTCATATCCACGAGGAGCGAACGCGGGCCGTCATCGATATGGGCTCCAACTCATTTCGCCTCGTGATCTACCGGTATGTCCCGGGACGTTGGTTCCGGCTTGTCGACGAGATTCGCGAGCCCGTGCGCCTGTCCGAGGGCACCGTCGACGGCCGCGTCGCCCCGGCGGCGCTTGCGCGCGCCGATCGGGCGGCGCACCTCTACGCGGCCTATTGCGATGCGGCCGGCATTCAGACAGTCGACGTGGTCGCAACCTCTGCGGTCCGTGACGCGGTCAACCAACGCGACGTGCTCGAGGTCCTGTCGGTCGGACGCCTGGTCGTCCGCGTGCTCTCGGCCGAGCAGGAAGCGCGCTACGGGTATCTGGGGGTCGTCAACGGCAGTACGCTCGCCGACGGCTGGTTCATGGACCTGGGCGGCGGGTCGATGCAGGTCGGCCGGGTCGATGCGCGGCAGCTGTCGCGGAGCATGAGCGCACCACTCGGCGCCGTGCGGCTCACCGAGGCGTTTCTGAGCGGCGACCAGCGCGACGCGAACCAGATCGCGGCGCTGCGCGCCCACGTACGCAACTCCCTGGCGTCGTTCGACTGGATCGGCGGCGACGGGCGGGTCGTCGGTATCGGCGGTTCGCTGCGGACCCTTGCGGTCATGCAGCAGCGGGCCGAGCGCAGTCCGCTGATCGACCCCAACGGCCACCGAATGTCCCGGCAGGCGCTGGCGACAACGATCGACACGCTCGTGGATCTGCCGGCCAGTCAGCGCTCCCGTCTGCCCGGCCTGCGCGCGGACCGCGCCGACATCATCCTGGCGGCGGCGCTCGCGATCGACGAGATCATGCGCGCGGTGGGCTCCGACGTTGTTGACGTGTGCGGCCAGGGGCTGCGCGAAGGTGTGTTCCTTGAGCACTACCTGGCGCCCACGGATCCACCGCTGCTGCCCGACGTCCGCCGCACTTCGGTCATCAACGCCGCCGAGGGCCTCGGATACGACCGCGAGCACGCAGAGCAGATCGCCCGCGTCGCGCTGATGGGCTTCGATGCGACCGCGGGCGCCGGCCTGCACCCGGGCAACCCGAGCGAGCGTGAGCTGCTGTGGGCGGCGGCGATGCTGCACGACGTCGGCGTGCTCGTCGACTATTCCGCGCACCACCGGCATTCGGAGTACCTGGTCCTCAACGCCGGCCTTCCCGGCTTCCACCACCGCGAGATCGCCCTCATCTCCAGCATGGTCCGCGGGCACCGCAAGGGCATCCCGTCTCTCGACCCGTACCGGGAGGTCCTCCAGCCGGGCGACGAGGAGATCTTCGCGCGGGGGGTCGCGCTGCTGCGCCTGGCCGAGCAGCTCGAGCGGGCCAAGGCAGGCCAGGTCCACGACCTGCGCAGCCGGCTCACCGGCACGGTGCTCGAGTTCCAGGTCGACTGCGTGGGCGACCCGTCGTTGGCGTTGTGGTCGGCCGAGCAGGAAGCCCCATACCTCGAGCGCGTGTTCGGACACCCCGTCGCGCTCGTCGGCAGGGCCGTCGAGGCGGCCTAGCCGCCCGCCAGCTTGACCCGGTAGCGCCCGTCCAGGTGCGCGACGACCTTCGCGCGGTGATCGCCCTGGATCTCCACCACGCCGTCCTTGACGGCGCCGCCGGACCCGCACAGCCGCTTTAGCTCGCGCACCAACTCGCCCGAGTCCGCGTGAGGGACCCCAGTGATCAGCGTGACCGTCTTGCCCTTGCGGCCCGACGAGGTGCGCGAAACCCGGACGATGCCGTCGGTCGGGGGTCCCGACGCGTGCGTGCGCTGCGGCTCACTGACCCGCCCCACCTCGGAGGAGTAGACCAGACGGGTGTTCTCAGACGAGCGGCGGGCCATGACACTGCAGATTAGCCGAGCACCCGCGCGCGACGCGGCCCGGGTGGTGTTGTCCGGGCCGGGCGCGAGCATGGCGATCGTGATCGTTGACCTGCATGCCCATACGTGCGCGTCGGACGGGGCTCAGACGCCGACCGATGTCGTTGCGCGCGCCGCACGGCGTGGCGTCGCGGTGCTCGCGATTACCGATCACGACACGGTCGCCGGGCTGCCTGAGGCGATCGGCGCCGGTCAGCGCTTGGGGGTGCGCGTGATCCCGGGCGTCGAGCTGAGCGTGCGTCCTCCGCACGGCCAGTTACACCTGGTCGCATACCTCCCGACCCCAGATCCCCCCCGACTGCTCGATGCTCTCGGTGAGCTGCAACGTGCCCGCGAGCTCCGAGCCGCCGCAATCGCCGATAAGCTGGCCGCGCTCGGGGCCCCGATCGACATGGTCACCGTGCATGCGCGAGTCGGCAGCTCGGTCGGCCGACCGCACCTGGCCGATGCCCTGGTCGCTGCCGGGCACGCGACCGACCGCGCCGACGCGTTCGCGCGGTATCTCGGTGACGACGGGCCGGCCTACGTGCCTCACGACCTCTTCGACCCGGCAACGACGCTCGGCTTCGTGGCCGACGCGGGTGGGGTTGCGGCGCTTGCGCATCCCGGGTCGCTACGACTCGGGATGCGCGGCCTGGAGTCGTATGCCGCCCATCTGCGCCATCTCGGGCTCTGGGGGATCGAGGTGTACCGGGCCGAGCACACGCCAGAGCAGCACGACGGGTTCGCGAGGATCGCCCGGCGCCTGGGCCTCATCGCGACGGGCGGCTCCGACTATCACGGGCCCGACGTTGGACGCAGCGACCTAGGCGACACCGGTGACCCCGCGCTGCCGCCAGGGGTCGCCGACCTCGTCCGCCGCGCCCTGCGCGAGCGTGTAGCCTCGACGCCATGACGACCGCCAACACTTCGCCTCCGGGTCCGAACGCAGAAGGCGTGCGCTGGGACCTCTCCCCCCTGGTTGCCAGCGCCGACGATGCCCGCGCCCTGCTGGATGCCGGAATTGCCCGCGCTCGCGGATTCGAGTCCCGCTACCGCGGCTCCTTGGCGACAATCACGCCCGCCGACCTGGCGGCGGCGCTTGCGGAACTGGCCGAAATCGAGAACATGCTCTCACGCGCCGCCTCGTACGCGCACTTGCGGGAGGCCACCGATGTGACCGATCCCGAAAACCGGGACCTCTCGTCCGCGATCGACCGTGGCATGGTGGACGCCGGCAACGCCGTGCGCTTCTTCGATCTCGAGTGGCTCGCGCTGCCCGAACCGCAGGCCTCGGCGGTCGCGGCGGCCCCTGAGTTGGCCGCCGACGCGCACTACCTGCGAGCGGCTCGCCGGTTCGCGCCGTTCATGTTGAGTGAGCCGGAGGAGCGCATGCTCGCCGAGCGCGAGCCAGCCGCGGTCAGCGCCTGGCAAGCGCTATTTGGCCGCATCACCTCGACACTCGAGGTGGAGTTCGATGCCGGCGACGGCCCCGCACCGCACACCATCGACCGGCTGCTCGCCCACGTGCGTGATCGCGACCGCGAGCTGCGGCGCCGCTCGCTGGAGACTCTCTACGCCGGGCTCGAGCCGGAAACCGAGACGCTGGCGCAGGTCTACGACACGCTCGTGGGTGACCGGCTGTCCCTGGACAAGCTGCGCGGCCATGCGGACCCCATGGACCGGACGCACCTCCACAACGAGCTCGACGGCGTCGTTGTCGAGCGGATGATGAAGGCCGTCGAGGCGCATTACGGCCTGGCCCAACGGTGGTTCCGCGCGAAGGCCGCCATCCTCGGTCTGGACCGGCTCGAGTTCTGGGACCAGTATGCGCCGATCGGCACCGGCCGCGCGGTCGAGTTCCTCGAGGCCCGCGATCTGGTCGAGACCGCGTTCGGGCGCTTCTCACCCAGGATTGCAACGGTCGCGGGTGGTTTCTTTAGTGACCGCCGCGTCGACGCGGAACCCCGTGTCGGCAAGCGCGGCGGCGCGTTCTGCGCGCCCGTGGCCCAGGACGCGCCAGCGTACGTGCTGATGAACTTTACCGACCAGATGAACGATGTCATGACGCTGGCCCACGAGCTCGGCCATGGAATGCACTTCACGCTCTCGGCCGAGCGGCAGTCGGCCCTGTCGATGCACACCGGCCTCGCTTTGGCCGAAGTTCCCTCGACGTTCGCCGAGCTGCTGACCTTTGACCACCTGCTCGAGACCGAAAGCGACCCCGACACACGTCGTGCGCTCGTCTGTGAGCGCGTCGAAGGGTCGTTTGCGACCGTCTTCCGCCAAACGGTGCTCGCACGCTACGAGCAACGCGCCTACGCGGCGCGGCGCGAGGGAACGACGCTTACGGCCGAACGCCTGTCCGAGATCTGGCTCGACGCCAACCGCGCCTATTACGGTGACACCATCGCCCTTCCCGACGGGTACCGATTCGGCTGGAGCTACATCCCGCACTTCATCTCGACGCGCTTCTACACGTACGCGTACGCGTTCGCGCACCTCACCACGCTTGCGCTGTACGCGCAGTATCGCGAGCAGGGCCCGGCCTTCGCCGATCGCTATCTGGCGTTCCTTGCATCCGGTGGGTCACAGGCGCCCGCGGAACTCCTGTTGCCGCTCGGCGTCGACCTTACCCGAGCGGATGTCTGGGATGCCGGGTTCGAGGAGATGACCCGGATGGTCGAGGTCGCCGAGCAGGACTGACCGGCACCCGCAACGACGAAGGGCCGGGATTTCTCCCGGCCCTTCAAGGGTTCTGCGGGTCCCGTGGGCGCCGGGCTACTTCTTGCCGGACTTCTTCTTCGACGCCTTGATCGGGTTCAGCGCCTTCTGCACCTGCTCGGGAAGTTCGGTCGAGTGGTACAGCGTCAGGCCGCAGACCTCATTGCGCGTCTTGCGTGCGTTGCACGTCAAGGGCGGCTCGCCCCACAGGATCAGCGTCCGATGGCCACGCTCGCACAGGTAGAGCTGTGCCTCACGGCGCCCCGCTGCAGCCTGGGGTACGGGCTGCTCGGACACGACGGCATCGATCTCGGGCACGACGGCCTCGAGCTCCGGTGCCTCGGGCTCGCGCTCATCCGCCGGTTCGTGGGCCGCGGCTTCGGTGTCGACGACGGCCACAGGATCATCTTCAGGCGCGTCTTCGACGGCCACGGCCTCTGTTTCGGGCGCCTCTTCGACGGCCACAGCGGCGGGGTCGGTGGTCTCCTCGACCTGCACCTCAGCCACGCCCTCGGTTTCCTCACTCATCCAACGCTCCTCACCGCTTGCGATCGACCGATGGAGGATAGCGAGACTCGCACGGCCTCGCGAGCCGGATACGATTCCTCGCCGTGATTTCGTTTCCGCAGGACTTCGATCTGGTCACCGAGACGGTCCACGTCGCCGAGCTCGCGTTCACGATCACCCACCCGCGGTCTGCGGAGGAACTGATCGATGAGACCGAGTATGCCGACGACCAGCGGCTGCCGTACTGGGCAGACCTGTGGCCGTCGGGTCGGGCCCTCGCCGCGGAACTCGTCTGGCGCGACATCGCCGGCGCACGCGTCCTCGAACTTGGCGCCGGCCTGTCGCTGCCCAGCATGGTCGCACTCGCACGTGGTGCACGTCCGCTGGCGACCGACTGGTATCCGGTCGCACTCGCCTTCGCGCGTGCCAACGCGGCGGCCGCCGGACTCGGTGAGCTGGACACCCTTGAAGTCGACTGGTCCTGTGCCCCGAATGAACTGTTCGCCCGGGGGCCATTCGACCTGATCATCGGCGCAGACGTCGCTTATGAACGGCGGCATGCGGCGCAGCTGGCCGGACTCATCGGCCGCGTTGCAGCACCCTCGACGTCTGTCCTGATTGCCGACCCACGTCGCCCAGATGCGAATGCACTCGTGGATGCTCTGGTGGAATCGGGGTGGGAGTACCGACGTTATGAGCGGCGTATTGCCCAGCGCCCCGATGAGCAGGGCCCAGTGATCTACCTCCACGAGTTCGGTCCGGCAGCCGGAGGCCGTGCGGTTCCCTAAGCCAGAACCGATTCGCTACGATGCCACCCGCCTCCCGCATTCCTCGGTAGCTCAATTGGCAGAGCATTCGACTGTTAATCGAAGGGTTGCTGGTTCGAGTCCAGCCCGAGGAGCTTAGATCCCGATGAAAGACCCGCTCATGCGGGCGTTCTCGTCAGGTGGCGGGGCGTCGGCAAGGGGTCATGCGTCCACCGTGCGTCCACGGGATTCCCGCACTTCCCGCCGCGCGGCCACGATTGCCGCCTCAAGGTCGACGTGTTTGGTGGTGCGCGAGCGCTCGAACTCCCGGGCGTAGTGCTTCCAGATCACGTCCGGCGAGTTCCCGGCGATCGCCGCGATGGTCACCGGCGATATGCCGGCATGTATTTGAAGCGAGATGTACGTGTGCCGTCCCGTGTATGGGGTCGCCCACGGCACACCCGCGGCTTCGCGCGCCGACCTGAAGACCCGCATGCGCCAGTTGTGAAGGTTGAGCGGAGTCCCTGCCCGCGATACGCAGATCAGCCCATCGACGCGCAGTGGCAGCGTCTCGTCGAAGTGCTGCACGAGGTCCGCCGCAACACGGCACGCATCTTTGTCTGTTCGTCCATCCCGACGCTCCCGCCGCGCAAGCCCAAGTCGTCGCGATGCTCCGCGCCAACGCGTAGCGTCGCCCGTCGGGCTGCGCTCCATCGATCCGGTACACGAGATCCCGCGCTGACCCGCTCGTGCTTCTAAAGGTGTCACCTGCAGCCACGACGGCCGCATGCCTTGCGGGTGGGGGCCGACCATTCGGGAATGGCCCCGCGGTATGGCCCCGGCGGAGTGAACGCGGGCGGCGGGCCGCACCCTGCAGAGCCGCGCGGCGGCGGTGTCCGCGGCCCAGGGGGTCCTGGATTCGGCGACTGCCCTGGCGGCGGCCCCGGAGGGTATCCAGGTGGGGGTCCTGCGGGGTATCCAGGTGGGGGTCCTGGGGGCGGACACCGCGGGGCGAGCGCGTCGATGACGGGGCTTGGGGTCGGCTCGCCTCCAGCGAACGCGGTGACCCCCGTCGGGGAAGGCATGGCAAAGTAGGCGCCTTCGCAGCTCGGTGGCGCGGAGAGCTCCATGAATGCCGCGGCCGTCAGGGTGGCAACCAGCGACGACCGGGCCCCGACCACGACCGGCAACGTCAGGGCATCGGCGTTGTCACCTTTTGCGGTTGCGCCCTCCCAGGTGACACCAGAGTTCTCGGCATCGCAACCAACGCGGGCCTTGACCATTGCTGGACTGGTGAACCCACGAGCGAAGTCGCTCGCTGGCGGGAGCACCAGACCGGTCACCGTCACCGGCCGGACGTTGAGGTTCGTGATGCGGATCGTGACGTCGCCCGTCGCGTCAGGAAACAGCGGAGTGCTCGCCCGTGCAGGTCCGATGGCCGACACGGCAACGCGCGCCGTCTGGGCCTCACCGGAAGCTCCTCCACCGAGCGTGATGTGGATCGAGATTCCGACATGGGCGATGGCCAACGCCACGCCGACGACCAGCACAAGCGCCAATGCCGCCGCCGTAAGAGAGGCCTTGGATCGAATCATGGCGCGGGCTCACGACGCCCTTGGCCCCCCCGGGTACCGGTCCGCCGGTGTTTGACTGTCATAGCTACCCAGCCAGCATAAGGTGCCCGGCGGCGCGGTCGACCGCGTTCGGCATGCGACCGGTGGAGACCGGCGTGGCCCCCACGCAACCGGACGTCGCGCAACCTTCGCCAATCGCGGCACGTCGCGGTGCTGAGCCAGGCTCCGCCAGCACGGACCGTGATGTCCGGTACCCCGGGGGGGCCGCGCCGGCGACACCGTCCGTCGCAAGCGCTCCCGGTGCGACCGACGAAGACACACGCGTGACCTCGACCTGGCAGATCGACGCCCGTGCAAGTTGGATGCGACCAACGCCGGTGCGATCCGGCGTCGCTCTAATGGATGGTGACCGGCACGCCCGCGCCAATGTGCTGTGCAAGCCACATGATCGCCCGCTCAGCGAGCCGAACGCAGCCGTGTGAGGCAGCGGTCCCGAGCTGCCCGGAAAGATGGGCGAGCCCATGGATGGCGATCTGACCTGGACCGCCATCGAACTGCGTGTAGACGTGCGAACGAGCGCTCAGCGCCAAGGCAAATGGGGCACCTGGCGCGTTCGACCCCAGCCGCACGTCTTCCTCGACGAAGTACAGGCCCTGTGGCGTCGGAGTCGACGCCTTGCCGACGATTGCCTGGAACGTGTGCATGTGCCGACCATCGTGGTAGACAATCAACTGACGCGAACTCAAGTCGATGACGATGTGCCATGGCGTGGTCGAACGCTGCGTATCGCTCGCCTGGATCCAGCCTGTTCGTGGTGGTGCCGCACCCCTCAGGGCGCGTCCAGGCAGGCGCACGCGCAGCCAGACCCGACCAGTGCTGTCGATCGACTGGCCAAGGAGCGGCAACACTGTGCGCTCGCCGGTGATCGGGCGCGTAGCGCTTACCGACGCGACGCGTCTGCTCGCGACGAGCGGTCGAGCACGCACGACGTGCGTGGCGAGCAACCTGACCACAGCCTGAGACCTGGCGACCGGCTGTCGTGCTCGGCGCGCGGCTTGGGCGCCGACCGGGAGCAGCAAACACCCTACGGTGAGCAACGCTAGCGTCAACATGACGATCGCGCCCCGAACACGGACGACGACGTTACTCACCGTCGCGCGTCCGTGCCGGTGTCGGGTGATCACTATCCGGTGAAGCCGCTGGGCGAGACGACCGCCCGAGCGCACGCCCGAAAACGCAACGCGAGCGTCGCAGCAGGTGTGCCGTTCGTAAAGGTGACGCGAGCGACAACGGTGTGAATCCCCGCCGTCGGCTTGACGAGTGCAGTGAACGGGGCCCGACTGCGGCGCCCGATCACGCGGCCACCGACCGAGAAGACGACGCGGCGAATTAGGAGGCCTCGAACCTCAACGCGGAAGTCGCCCGCCACGCAGACGCTCGTGCCGAACCGCGCGACCTGCTGAGCAACCCGCGTCGGGATCGTCGTCAATACCGCGGTGCCGGTGGGCCGAGCGCTCCCGGTTCCGCCGCCACCACCGGTTCCGCCGCCGCCGGTCCCGCCGGGCGCACAACGCGCGGCGGTGATCGTGTCGTCAATCAACGTGACTGCACCGTTGCGCGCCAGGGCTCGCCCTGCCAGTACCACGCCGCGGTTCACGGAGATCGATGTCAGGGCAAGAATATTGCCGGCGAACGCGGTGGTCGTGCCGAGCGTCGCCGAGCTCCCGACCTGCCAGTAGACATTGCAGGCTTGGGCTCCGTTGATGAGCCGCACGCGACTTCCGGACGCGGTGGTCAGCGTCGATCCCGCTTGGAAGACAAAGACGGTGTTTCGATCGCCTTGGGCGTCGAGCGTGAGCACTCCCGTGAGCCCGAGCGACGACTTGGACTTGTAGACCCCGCCGGTGACGGTAAGTCCGCCGAGGTCGCCGGAGACCGCGAGCGGTGGCGTTCGTCCAGCAGCATCGACGTAAGCGACCGTGAGGTCGCTCTGTGCGCTGCCAGCGACGCCATCGGCTGTATGGATCGTCCCGTTCACGTTGCCAGGCGGAAAGCCCGTGACGGCGGTGCCGGGACTCAGCCCGAGGTCACCGTTGATCGTTGACGCACCGGTGTTTGTCACCGTCGAGCCGGCCAGGACGGCAAAGCTATCGGCCGTCCCGAGACCAACTGGCGCCTGCGCGGCAAGCGCCGCGACGACAGGAAGCGCCAGTACCGCGGCTCCCGCGACGACAACGAGCCCGACCTTCCGGGCCCGATGCCTTGAGTCAGACGACGAGCGAAGGCTGTTTCGAGCCTTGAATACCACGACAGGGACCTCCTTGTCCCAACGCGCGAAGAGCCTCGATGCTCGTCCACGCGTTGTCTATTTGCACCTCCGGAGGGTTTGTCACCTCCAGTCCTTGCGTCGATACATCGCCTGGGTCGATGCCATCCCTAGCGCACGCACAAATGACATTTTCGCACTTGTGTCAAATGTCACAAATACTGACGGCCAAATGTCATATCTGTGTCGTCTCGAGTTAACATCGGCAAACGCGGCACGGCAGGGCGATTCCAGCACGACCCTTCGCGCGTTCCCGAACCGCAGCGTCGGCCTGGATGAAGGTCGACGGCGATCGATGCGAGCCCGGACCCGATGCGTGTCCGTTCGCAGACACGCGGTACAGTTTTACCGCCAGCGGAGGACAATCCACCAGCGCCTCGACGCCTCCGCCTCGGGCGCGCGCATCCCGGCGACTGGCGCGCATGTGCTGACCGCTTTAGGCCTTCGATCATGACGAACTTATTGAACGCTGATCGAGGAATCGTCGCACTCGAGCGCCTGACGGATTCAGAAGGTCGTCGGGCGCGCGACGGGGCATATGAGCGTGGCCTCCACGCTTCGGTCGGGATCGTCGCGCGTTGCGCGACTGGTGTCTGCTAAGGCTCCCTCAACACGGTCATCTTGGGGGGTGTCCGGGCCTATTCCGGAGACGGACCCCGCTGAAGGCCCTCTTCGCCAACGGCCCAAGCGCGAGCGCCAACGCTTGAACAGGCAAAGCGCCGGGAGATCGCTTCCGCAGAACCCCAGGAAGAGTCTCGTGCGTCCACCGTGCGTCGACGAGGTTGTGAACGTGAGGGAAACGGCGGGAAGTCGCGCATGGGAAAGCCCTGCTAGTCCTGAGTCTGAGTTCCCCGCCACTTCCCGCAGTTTCGCGCCCGAGTTGATCGAAGGGTTGCTGGTTCGAGTCCAGCCCGAGGAGCTTGATCAGTGCGAAATGGGCCCGCATAAGCGGACTTTTACGTGCCTTACGCATGGCGCCGCAGCTCGACGATATTGTGTCGTGCGAACACGGTGCGAACACCGTCATGCGCGACCGAGCGACGAGCCGCGCGGATGGCACCCTCGAGGTTGATCTGGCGGGTCGTCTTGGACCGCTCAAACTCCCGGGCATAGTGCTTCCAGATGATGTCCGGCGAGCGCGGCGACCGTCACCGGCGAGAGCCCGGCGTGGATCTGCCAAGAGATGTACGTCGTCCTCCCCGTATACGCCACGGCCCACCCCGGCCCGTTCGGTTGCTGGGGTGAACATCCGTGCGTGCCAGTTGTGAAGGTTGCTCGACGTCCCGACCCTCGAGCTACGCACCAGGTCGTTCTCGCGGCCTGGTGTGGACTCACGGTGCCATTCGACCAAACCATGGGCAAGCGGCGCGATCACCGGGACGTCGCGACCGCGTTTGGTCTTCGTCGTGTTGCGGAACTGATCCGCGGTGAACACGCGGTCGATCTTCAGCGTGCCGCGGCGCGCGAGAGCCCAAGGATGTCCGACCACCGGACAGCCAGCGCCTCTCCGGCGCGGCGTCCGGTCGGCCGGGCCGCCCACCACGGCGCGTGATCTTGGTTGCTCGCCGACGAACCGCAGCCGCAATGCCGCTCGCGCCCTCAGCCGCGAGCACCGCACGCGGGAACCCCGTCGGAACACGCGCCGATGAGTTCCCGGAGAGTCGCGGGATCCACAAACCGGAAAACACACTGATGTGCAGGGTGTTTCGCCCCGTCGCCTCCCCGCTCATTCCGCTATGTTCACGCTTCCAAGCTCAATGTCGCGGGTTCGAGCCCCGTCTCCCGCTCTACTGAAATCCGCGCTAGATGGGCGGTTTCGGTATCCCCGCGATGGTCCGCGAGGTGCTCCACATTGTCCCGAGGGCAGACCGAGGTCAGACCGCGCGCCGCCAGCAGCGCCGCGGCCGCCGGGTTCCGCGTGGCGCTCGGCGAGCGCTCCGCGTAGGGTGGTCCGGAAATGACTGGTCGACCCGCCTGATGCTCCTCGATCTCATCGTTATCGGGTTGGCGATCGCGCTGGATCCGATTTCGCTGACGCCGTTCCTGCTGATCCTGGCGTCAACACGCGGAGTCCAGAAGGGCGCGGCGTTCATGTTGGGCTGGCTCGCGTCGATCGCGATCGTCATCGCCGGCACCCTGCTCGTCACCGGGAGCAATCCGCCCAAGCCCAGCTCAGCGCCGTCGATTGCAGCGCTCGTCGTCAAGCTGTTGATCGGCATCGGCCTGATCTACTACGCGATGCGCCAGCGCCGCAAGATGGGCCAGCCCAAACCGCACAAGAAGACCCCGAAATGGCAGACGGGAATCGAGAACATGTCCCTCTGGTTCGCGGCCATCCTCGCACCAGTGACCCAGCCCTGGGGCTTGGTCGCAGCCGGCGTCACGGTGATCATCAAGGCCGATCTGGCCTCGGCGCAGGACGTCGTTGCAGTCGTCCTGTTTGCCCTGATCGCAACGTCGATCATCATCACGTTGGAGCTGTATGCGAGTTTCAGGCCCGAACGCGCCCAGGAGTTCATTCGGCGTATCAGATCGTGGATCGGGGCCCACAGCGATCAGGTCGTCGTCATCCTGTTCTTGGTCGTCGGTCTCTACCTGGTGGGAAGCAGCATCTATTACCTGTCCACCTCATAGGCTGATGGACCGGCGGCATCGCGGACCGCCCAAGCCGCGGGATCGAGGTCAGAGGCCTTCGACCGCTTCCAGATGCCCCGACGCGACGGCCTCGCAAATCGCGGCGTAGTCCAGATCGTTCTGTTCCGCGCAGAGCCTCGAGAAGTAGGTAATCGACTGATCAAAATCGTCGTTCTCTCCGAGGTATTCGGCCAGAGCGATGGCGTCGCCCGATCTGGCGTGGGCCCGTGCCAGGGTCCAGCCGCAGAAGCCCGCGTACAGCTTGAGGGTCTGCGGGGCCATAGTCTCGACGAGGGCCGAACCTTTCATGTCGCGCAACTGCCGCAAGTACAGGTAGCGATTGGCCTCGTGCCCCTTCGTCCAGCCGAGGAAAATGTCGCTCGCAGCCTGCATCATCCGCTGGCCTTGCACTACGCGTTCGCCGGGGTTCTTGAATTGGCTCTTGGGGAGGGAGTCCTCGAGCACCGATGCGGTTGGTTCTTTGACCTGCAGGAACAGTGGGTCGCCATCGTCGCGACCCTGGAGCAGGACGATGAATGCGCGGGTTCCCCCGCTGCCGACGCCGACCACATGCCAGGCCATGTCGACCAGCTCGACGCGCTCCAGCAGGTGCCGGCGGTCAACTTGCAGCGTGGCCCGATACGCCTGGCGCTGACCGTGGACGATGTCCACGAGCTGGTCGGTGGGTATTCGGTACATGCTCTCGAACTCACGCGCCCGAACCACGATCGGGGGCTGGCTGACGATCCCATAGCGACCGTCGACAACTTCGCCAAGCTTCGAGAGCGCCTGCAGGCTGTCGCGTGCGTGTGCCTTTCGAGCGTTCTTCGCGGCCAACCGCTGTGCCTTCGAAATCTGCTTGGCTTCCTTCTTCTTGGCCACTCCTGGCGGGGATCCGCGAAATTCCGCAGAATCGCCTCGTACTCCCGCTCGTAGTGCCAAACAACGGGGACCTCAGACATCTGCTTCGGCTCACTCACCGCTGGCCCCGTCGCGTCGGATCAGGCTGAGGCTATGACCGTCCGAGTGGGACACCATCCACCAAACAGGGCGAACACGCGCGTCGGTAGGCGCGAATGCGTCCGTGAGCGCACTCGTCTCGACTGACGGTTGGCGATGTCTTCCGTGCCGCGGCGGCCCGATTACTGCCAGTTGCTCGACGGGTCAGTCGCGCCCTGTCCAACACGCTAAGTCGATTCGCCCTTGGGTTCGGCGGAGGCGCCCGGTGGGCTCAGGCGCTTGCGGTACCAGAGGACGTCGGTTCCGGACGGGAAGTCGTCGACCCGACCGACCAACTCATAGCCGGCCCGCTCGTAGAGGGCTCGGGCCTGGAATCCGTACGTGAAATGGACGGTCTGCGTGCAACCACGCGCCGACGCCTCGGCCTCGGCGGCCGCGAGAAGCCGAGCCCCCAGCCAGCGACCCCGCAGACGCGGGTCCACCCAGAGGTTCTGCAGCTCACAGCAGTCGCCCCAGGTCCACCCGCTGATGCCGGCCACGACCTTGCCGGCCTCGCGCACGAAGATTGCCAGCTCGACCGCGTCACCGAGTCCTGTCGCGGCCGATGCCGCACGACGGATCTGGGTTTCAAGGAACTCAACGTCGTGCGGGTCGGGGTGATCCTCGACGCGGAGCTCCACAGCGGCCAGCTGACTAGGCGGCGGCCATCTGCTCGATCAGTGTGAGGTCGTCGAAATACGTCCGGTAGGACCTGATCTTGCCC
>JADGPF010000070.1 GCA_017882585.1 Thermoleophilia bacterium | reverse complement strand
CTGGACGTCGTCCGCGCGCATGCACGACGGCGACGAACGTATGTTCCGTCCGGGGTCATCGCTAGCCTGAAATGCCCCGCGTACGACTGGAGGTCACCGTGTCTTTGGAACGTCATCTTCCCCGCCCGACGCTGCGCCGACGCATCGAAGAGACCCTGCAGGATGAGCCCGCCGGCATCACCACGGCGGCGATGCGCGACGCCCTCGCGCATCGGGCCCACGCACTCGGTGAACGGCCGGTTGGCCCCGAACAGCTGCTGCGCCAGCTCGGGCGGCTGCTGGTCGAAGGACGGGTCGACGAGTTCAACGGCGTGTGGATGCTCGTCCACGATCGCGCGCAGTCGGTCGACCCACGCACGAGCAACCAGGCGGCGTAGGTCGACTTAACGGAAGCGGCGGCTCTCGCGGATGATCCAGATGATCACGACAGCGAGGACGGCAATCAACGCCAGGACGCCGAGTGTCGTAATGATCGGGGCCAGCAGACGGAAGCCGACAAGCACGAGCACAGCGATCCCGATCCCGCACGCGATGACCACCTTGCGCTGCCAGGACGGGATCACGAACCAGGCGAGCTCGTTCGCGCGGAAGTACTGATAGGCGAACACCACGATCGCGACCAGGAACAGCACCGTGATGATCTGGTTGATCGACACGGCAACCGTCAGGAACGTGCGCTGCGAGACGAACACCAGCCCCGCGAGCGCCAGCATGATCACGAGATTGCGGATGCCGGTGCGGTTCATCCGGACCATGCTATCGACGGGCTCAACCGGACGGCGCCGGACAGGTCAGCGCGCACGGAACGCATGGCAGCGCACGACGGGCAGCGGCGGGTACTTGGGGATCCGCGGATCGTGCTCGTGTTCGCGACAGCGCGAGTAGACCGCATGACGGGTCGGCACCAGCTGCTGGTGCACGCACCGATCGCACAACCCGCGCCGGGCGTTGGCGTCCGGCGGATCGGGTGGAGTCAGCCCGCGGCCCCAAGGACGTCGCGTGCCAGCAGCGCGGCACCCAACTCGCCGACCCGGACGTCGCCGATCTCGTCGCCGTGCCGAGCGCGCACCGAGGCGGTTCCCGATTCGACCTCGCGGTCCCCGACGATCAGCAGGTACGGCACCTTGTGGAGCTCGCCGTCCCGGATACGCCGACCGATGGACTCGGCACGCGCGTCGACCTCGACCCGCAAGCCGTCGGCGCGCAACACCGCGCGGACCTCCTCGGCGTACTCGCGATGCCGATCGGCGACCGGCACCACGCGCGCCTGTTGCGGCGCAAGCCAGAAGGGGAAGTCGCCGCCGGTGTCTTCGATAAGGATGCCAAGAAAGCGCTCGATCGATCCGAGGATCGCGCGGTGGATGATCACCGGCCGCTCCTCAGCATCGGTTTCTGAGGTGTAGTTCAGGTCGAAGGCCTCGGGCATCGAAAAGTCGAGCTGGCACGTGCCCAGCTGCCACGAGCGCCCCATCGAGTCCGTGACCAGGAAGTCGATCTTGGGCCCGTAGAACGCGCCGTCGCCGGGGTTGAGCTCGTATTCACGGCCCTCGAGGGCCTGCGCCAGGGCGGCCTCGGCGCGCTCCCACATCTCATCGGTGCCGGCGGCCTTCTCGGGCCGCGTCGAGAGCTTGGTCTTGACCTGGTCGAAGCCAAAGCGGGCATAGAACCGGTCGATGAACTCGAGCACGGTACGGACCTCCTCGTGCACCTGGTCAAGCCGGCAGAAGATGTGGGCATCGTCCTGGGTGAAGGCCCGCACACGAAACAGGCCGTGCAGCACGCCCGAGAGCTCGTGTCGATGGACGTGGCCGAACTCGGCCAGGCGCAGCGGCAATTCGCGGTAGCTGCGCCGCCGGCTCCGAAACACCAGGCACGCGCCGGGGCAGTTCATCGGCTTGATCGCGAAGCCCTGGTCGTCGACCTCGGTGAAGTACATGTTGTCGTGGTAGTGATCCCAGTGCCCGCTGCTCTTCCAAAGCTGCTCGCTGAGAATCATGGGGGTACGAATCTCCTGGTACCCGAGACGATCGAGCTCGGCGCGCACCGCCGCCTGGATTTCGTTGACGATCACCATGCCGTTGGGCAGATAGAACGGAAATCCCGGCCCTGCGTCATCAAAGTGAAACAGCTCGAGCTCGCGACCCAGCCGGCGGTGGTCTCGGGCCTTGGCGAGCTCGATCCGTGCCAGGTACGCGTCCAATTCGGCCCGGGTCGGAAACGCGGTGGCGTAGAGGCGCGTCAGCATCGGGTTCGTGCTCTCGCCGCGCCAATATGCGCCGGCGATTGAGAGCAGCTTGAATGCGCCGATCCGGCCGCTGTCGTGCAGATGCGGTCCCTGGCAGAGGTCGACGAAGTCATTCTGTTGGTACAGCGACACGCTCGACTCGCCGCGGTTCGCCAGGAACTCCACCTGATCGACCTTGTAGCCCTGTTCGCGGGTGGCGAAGAATGCACGTGCCTCGTCGATGCCCAGCACCGAGCGGGCCATGCCCGCACGCTGTTTGATCACCTTGCGCATCACGGCTTCGATCGCGGGGAAGTCCTCCTCGGACAGGGCCCGCGGGAGCTCGAAATCGTAGTAGAAGCCATCCTCGATCGGGGGGCCGAAGCCGAACTTGGTCCCCGGAAACAGCTCCTGGACCGCCTCGGCGAGCACGTGCGCGGCCGTGTGGCGCAGCACGTACAGGTAGTCGTCCCCGCTCTTGGGCGTCACGATGGCGATGTCGGCGCCGTCCGGCAGGGGCCGCGCAAGGTCACGGATGTCCCCGTCGACCTTGACGGCCAAGGCCGCCTTCGCCAAACCGGGACCGATTGCGGTCGCAGCGTCGTGGCCCGTCGCGCCGTCCGGAAGCTGCAGCGGCGTGCCGTCGGGCAATGAAACGGTGATCACGGTGATGGATGCTACCAACGCACGCCATGCATCCATCCGCAAAAACGAGGATGATGATCCCGTGACCCGCTTGCAGACACCGCTGTGCGCGTTGCTGGGCATCCGCATCCCGATCCTGCTGGCCGGGATGGCCGCCGGACCGTGCACGCCTGAGCTCGTGGCCGCGGTCAGCTGCGCGGGCGGCCTCGGGGTGTTCGGTGCCACAGGTATGACGACGACCGCCCTGGAGCGGGACATCGAACGCGCCCGCGAGCTCGGTGCCACGGCGATCGGGGTCAACGTGCAGATCACCCACCCCAACGCGCCCCGCACGGATCCGGCAACGCTTGCCAACGCACTGGTGGACGTGCGGCGCGCGCTCGACCTTCCGTCGCCCCCACCAGCAGCCGCACCGCATCCGCCCGCTGCCAGCGCCCGGGAGTTGATCGACGCGGCCCTCGCGGCGGGGGCGACGGTGGTGACCACCGGACTGGGCGATCCGGCCGAGATCCGAGACCTGGCCGCTGCCCGCGGCGCCCCGGTGCTCGCGATGGTCGCCAGCGTCGCGGATGCCCGGCGCGCCCGAGCCTCGGGCGCCGACGGGATCATCGCCCAAGGGGCCGAGGCCGGCGGCCACCGCGCCACGTTCGACGTCCCTGCCGACGGGCGCGTGCCGCTGGTCGGAACGCTCGCCCTGGTGCCCCGCGTTGTCGACGCCGTCGACGTTCCGGTCGTGGCCTCCGGCGGCATCATGGACGGCCGTGGGCTCGCTGCCGTGTTGGCCCTCGGCGCCCAGGGCGCCTCGCTCGGCACGCGCTTCCTGCTGGCGACCGAAAGCGCCGCGGCCCCGATCTACCGCGCGACGCTCGCGGGCCTACCGGAGACCGCCACCGTCGTCACCGACGCCGTCACCGGGCGCCCCGCACGATGGGTGCGCAACGCCCTCATCGATCGCCTGGACGCCGGGCCAGGACACGTCGGCTGGGGTCCGCAACGCCACGCGCTCGACGACATTCGCACGGCTGCGGCTGTGCGCGGCGAGCCGGAATACCTGCCGATGCTGGCCGGACAGGGCGCGGGGATGGCGCGCGAACAGGCGGCGGCGGCGATCGTGGATGAGATCGCCGACGAGGCCGTCGCGGTGATGACCCGGCTCGGTGACCTCGCGCGCTAGCCGACCGGCAGCAGCGGCGGCGCCGGTCCCGCGGCATCGAGCAGGAGCTGCGTACAGCGAAACAACGCCACCACGCGGCCGTCCTCGGTGGTGACCTCGGCGTCCCAGACCTGCGTCGTCCGTCCGAAATGGATCCGTCGCGCGGTGCAGCGCAGTACGCCTTCGCGCGCGGCGCCGACGAAGTTGGTCTTCAATTCCACGGTCGTGAACCCCGGTGCATCCTCGGGCAGGCTCAGCCAGCAGCCGAACCCACACGCGGTGTCGGCGAGGGCCACGATGCTGCCGCCGTGCAGGAAACCGTTGGGTGCCATGAGGGCCGTATGCACCCGCATCTCGGCGACCACCATCGACGAGTCGTCAGAGACGACATCGATTCCGAGCAATCCAACCAGACCGTCGTGTGCCGCGGCGCGCAGGTCCTCTAGACGCGCCGATCGGCCCGGGGCGGCGGCCATCACGGCACCTCGCACAGGATGACGACCTTGTCGCCGCGGACCTCGACGACGAGCGCGCCGACCGCGCCGGAGTTCGTGTCGCCCCAGCGCAGAACCGCATGGGCACCGCGTTGCTGGGGGTCCGCCCAGCGCCGGCCCTGGTCATCGGCGAAGTAGGCGCGCGCGCGCCGGAGGGCGGCATCGCCGTCCTCGGTTCCCTCGG
>JADGPF010000069.1 GCA_017882585.1 Thermoleophilia bacterium | reverse complement strand
TCCGAATACGACCGGTGGCTTTCGCATCTCCCCGGCGATCTACCGGTTGGAATTGGCACCTGGCGCACAAGCGCTGGTTGCCGCGGCTTCAAAGGGCCAAATCCCTCCACCGCTCTAGATGCTGTGAATGAATTTACACACCGACCCGGACGCCTGTCAATCGACGGGTACGGTTGGTCGAACCGTGAGGGTCGGCTGTCAGACATGCGATGTCGTCGGCTTGCAACAGGGCTGCGACGGACCCTCAAAAGCACCCGCAATCCGGGAGGAACGCGGGTATTTACATCTAAGATGTAACTCCGTGAACGACGATCAACCCACGGCGTCCTTTCCGCGGCTTCCGTATCCATCGGCCGCAGACGCGGCCGCCGCCCAGCCAACCCCGCCCGAGCCCACCCCGCCCGAGCCCGACGACCCGCCCAAGGGATGGCGCGCACGCCGACGCGCCGCACGCGCGCGTGACGCCGCAGCGGAGTCGATGTTGCTCGGAACCCCGCCCGTGCCGGCGCCGCCCGCCGAGCTCCTCGGGTCGAGTACGGACGTCGGCACCGACCTGCCGGGACCGATGGACGTCCCGGACTCCCTAGCCTCGTCCACGCGTGGCCTGCGCCGCCAGCGGCGGCGCCTGCTCAACAACCGTGATCAGATGATCTTCCACCTGGGCGGGCTCGCCTACGAGCTGCACCTGCTCGATGAACTGAGCGCCCCGGTCGCGCAGCACCGGGCCGGATTGATCTACGAGCTCGATACGACCGTACGGGCCATCGATGCGCAGCTGGCCGCGCGCGGCTCGACCACGCCGTCCGAACAGCGCCTGCCGATCGTGGTCGGTGCATGCCGGACCTGCCACACCCTGTTTGTCGCTGAAGCGCGCTATTGCATGAAATGCGGCGCCGAACTGGCGCCGGCCGAGGATCGTGAGCCGACACCATGACCGACCCACCTGAACCGAACGAGCCGCCCGAGGCTCCACCGCTCAACACGCCGCATTGCCGGGAATGCGACGCGCCGCTCGATCCGAACCAGCGCTACTGCCTGCAGTGCGGTGCGCCAACCGCCAAGGCGCCGCGCCTGGCGACCGGTAAGGGTGCGCGCGTCGTCGCGCTCGCATTGGTGCTGCTGGCGCTCGGGACCGGGTTCCTTGCCGTCGCGGTCACCAAGCAGGGCAGCGGCTCCTCGACGTCCAAGCCGGTCGGGTCTACCGGTACAGGATCGACGACTGCGACAGGCCCGACGACCGGCACGGGCACCGGCTCCGGCTTCGAGACGGTGACGTCGGGTACGACGCCGACCACCTCGACACCGTCAACGTCCACGCCGACCACATCGACACCCGCAACGTCCACGCCGACCACATCGACACCGACCACGTCCACGCCCAAGACCCCGACGACCCCGACGACCCCGACGACATCGACGACCGCAAGCTGGCCGGCGGGCACGCAGGCCTACACGGTCGTCCTGGCGTCGGCGACGAGCCAGTCGACTGCGGACTCCATTGCCGCGAAGGCAACGGCCGACGGCTTGAGCGCCGGGGTGCTCTACAGCAGCGCATACGCCACCCTCATCCCGGGGTATTGGGTCGTGTTTTCCGGCCAGTATTCAACCTCCTCGGCCGCACAGGCCGCAGCCTCGAGCGCCCAGGCGAACTTCCCGGGCGCCAACGTGCGCTTCATTCCTGCGGCCTCGTAACCCGCGTCGCCTGGGCGCGCGGCAGTAGAGTCTTGCGGCGATGAGTACTGACCGCACCGACCCCGTGATGCCGATCGCCGTCGGTGTGGACGTCGGGGGCACCTTCACGGACGCGACGCTCGTCCACGCCGGCAGGATCTACACGGTCAAGGTTCCCACCACCCGCGAGGATCATGGACGGGGGGTCATGGACGCGGTGGGCGCCGTGATCGGTGCTGCGGGTGTGGGCGCACACCAGGTCGCGCGCATCGCCCACGGGATGACGGTCGGCACCAACGCGCTCCTGGAAGGCACGCTGGCCCGCACCGCGCTGGTCGCGACGCGCGGGTTCGGCGATGTGCTCGAGCTGCGCCGGCAGGACCGCGCGGATCTCTACAGGCTGTCCGCCGCGCATCCGGCTCCGGTCGTGCCCCACAGCTTGGTGGTGGAGGCCGTCGAGCGCTGCGGTCCGGACGGACCGATTGTTGCGCTGGACCCTGAGGAGGCCCAGAGGGTCGCGGACGCGGTGCGGGCACTGGGGGTCGAGGCCGTCGCCATTTGCCTGTTGTTCTCGTTTCGGTACCCGCGGCACGAGCAGGACCTCGCCGCCGCCCTCGCCACGGCGGTCCCCGGCGTCCACGTGAGCCTGTCGTCGCAGGTGCTCGCGGAAATACGTGAATACGAGCGCGCCGCGACGACAGCCGTCGACGCTGCCCTGACGCCACTACTCGGCAGCTATCTCGCCCGCTTGGCCGAACGGACCGGCGCCGCCGGACTGCCGGCACCGGAGGTGATGCAGTCCAATGGGGGTCTGATCGACCTCGTTACCGCGACACGCCACGCCTCGCGCACCGTCCTGTCGGGCCCGGCGGCAGGCGTCATCGGCGCGGCATTGTGGGCCCGGGCCGAACGGATCGCCCACGCCCTGAGTTTCGATATGGGCGGGACGTCGTGCGACGTCGCGCTGATCTCCCAGGGGGAGCCCGGCCGTAGCGCCGGGACTCAGATCAACGGGCACCCGCTGCACCTGCCGATGCTGGACATCCAGACGGTGTCGGCCGGCGGCGGGAGCATCGCGTGGGCCGACAGCGGTGGCGCGCTGCGCGTCGGACCGCAATCGGCCGGAGCCCGCCCGGGGCCCGCGGCCTACGGCCACGGCGGGACCGCGCCAACGGTGACCGACGCACAGGTGGTGCTCGGACGGGTCGGATCGGTCGGAACCCCCGGGCGCGAGACGCCCCTCGACGCGGAGCTCGCCGCCCGCGCGGTCGATGGGCTCGCCGGGCGGCTTGGACTTGGCCGGGCGCCGTGTGCGGAGGGCATCATCCGCGTTGCCAACCACGAAATGGCGCGCGCGCTGCGGATCGTCAGCGTCGAGCGCGGTGTCCATCCCGCAGGGGCGACACTGGTGGCGTTCGGGGGCGCGGGTCCGCTGCATGCCTGCGAGGTCGCGGATCTCCTCGGCATTGGTCGGGTCATCGCCCCAGCCTGCGCGGGCGTGCTCGCGGCGCTCGGAACACTGATCGCGGGTGAACGCCGCGACTGGGTGCAGACCGTGCTGCTGGGGTTGATCGACAGCGCCGGTCTTGCCGCCGCGCTCGCCCCGCTGTTGGAGCGGGCGAGCGCGGCCCTTCCGGGAGCATCGATCGAGGTGTCGGCGGACTGCCGCTTTGTCGGTCAGGCGCATGCCCTGACCGTTGCGTGGCCCGGGCACGTCGACGCAAGTGTGTTGGCGACGGCATTTCGCGATGCCCACACCGCGCGTTACGGCGACGCCGATGCGCGCGCGCCGATCGAGGTGGTCTCGCTGCGCGTGGCCGCCGCCCGCCCTGGTGCGGTGCCGGAGATCGACACCGGTGCCGTGGGCGCGCCCATCGCCGGGCCGACGGCCATCGATATGGCCGGCGCGACCCTGTGGGTGCCCGACGACTGGACCAGCCGCGCCTGCGCGGACGACAGCTACGACATCCGGCGTGACGGAACGGCGGCGGCATGGACCCGATAACCCTTCAGGTGATGGCGAGCGCGATGCGCACGGTGGCCGAGGAGATGGAGGCCGCACTCGTGCGCAGTGCCTTCTCCCCGAACATCACCGAGCGCCGCGATTGCAGCACCGCCATCTGCGATACCGACGGCCGGATGATCGCCCAGTCGGCATCGATTCCCGTGCATCTCGGGGCCATGCCCGACGCGGTGCGAGCGGTCATCGCGGCCAAACCGGATCCCGGTGACGTGTGGATCCTGAACGATCCGTTCACCGGAGGAACACACCTGCCGGATCTCACCCTGGTGAGTCCGCTCCACGCGGATGGCGTGCGCATCGGATACGCGGTCTCGCGGGCCCACCACGCGGACGTCGGGGGTATCGCCCCCGGTTCGATGCCGGCAGGCACGCGTGAGCTGTTCCAGGAGGGGCTCATCCTGCCCCCGGTTCGCCTCGTGGCCGCCGGCGTCGTGCGGCAGGACATCATCCAGATCGTCCTTGCCAATTCGCGCACGCCTCGCGAGCGCCAAGGAGACCTGCGGGCCCAGATCGCCGCCCACCGGCTCGCCGAGGCGCGCATGACTGAGCTTGTGGAGCGCTGGGGCCGGGCGCAGATCGCGGAGGGGTGCACGGAATTGCTGGCCTATGCCGAGCGCCGCACGCGCGCCGCGCTGGCGCGCATTCCCGACGGGACGTACCGGGCCGAGGAACTGCTCGAAGGCGACGGGGTCACCGACGAGCCCCTCGCGCTGCGGGTGGCTGTCACGGTCGTCGGGGACCGGCTGACCGTCGACTTCGCCGGTACCGATCCGGCCGGGCCCGGCAACTGCAACTGCCCGCTGGCCGTCACCCGTTCGGCGGTGTACTTCGTGGTCCGCTGCGTGACCGACCCGGACATTCCGGCCTCATCGGGGGCGTTTGCGCCCGTCACGGTGTCGGCCCCGGACGGGTGTCTGGTCAACGCGCGGTTCCCTGCGGCGGTCGCCGGCGGCAACGTCGAGACATCCAGCCGCATCGTTGACGCGGTCTTCACCGCGCTGGGGCAGGCCATCCCCGTACCGGCCCAGGGGCAGGGCACAATGAACAACCTGACCATCGGGGCGCCGGGATTCACCTACTACGAAACGCTGGGCGGCGGTCAAGGGGCGAGCCCTGAGGCCGACGGGCCGTCGGCCGTGCATGTCGCCATGAGCAATACCCTCAACACGCCCGTCGAGGTAATTGAGGTCGCGTACCCGATTCGGGTGGAGCGCTACGCGATCCGCCGCCGGACGGGGGGTGCGGGCATCCACACCGGCGGAGATGGCGTGGAACGGACCATGCGCGTGCTCGTCGACGCGGAGGTGAGCGTGATCTCGGAGCGCCGTCGGACGGCCCCGCGCGGCGCCGCGGGAGGCGCCGATGGGCAGCCGGGCGCGAATCGTCTCAACGGCTCTAGCCTGCCAGCCAAGTGGCGCGGCCGCGTGGCCGCCGGTGATCTGATCGAAATCGCGACCCCAGGCGGTGGCGGTTGGGGGCCTGTCCCCTCCCCGACCGACGGCCCCGCTGCCGAGTCGGCCCCGTGAGCGGTCGCGGGTAATCCTAGGCGGGCGCGTTGGCCTCGCGGACGAGCGTCCACACGGAGTAACCGCACGCCTGGCAGTGGCCTTGGTCGGGTGCACCGTCGCGACGCACGCCGTCGCAATGCGCCCACGCGCCACACCGGCCGTCCTCTTCCCATGTCGACGCCTCGCAGCTGGGGCATGCCGACGGGAGATACCTGGCACTGGTTACCTGGAGCGATTCCCAGCAGAACCGACACGCATAGACACTCTTGCGTGAGAGCCTCATCCGGTGGGCGACGGCGCGGCCTTCGGCAGCGGCTCGGGCTGGATGGAGCGTGGCCATTGGGTAACCCCCTAATGCGTGACAATCGTTACGATCGCACTCTGGCGCGATTGTAGCGATTGCTACGAATGATGCAAGCAGCGTTCCCCGCACGGCCCGACGCAACACGTCCGTTCAGACTGCTCCGCCGGGGGCGGTTCAGCCGTAGGCGATATCCCGGCCCACGAGCACGATGACCCCGGCGTTTCCCGCTTGCGATGCCGGAACGAGGGTCAGCGACGTGACATGCCTGGCCGCGACCCCGAGGGCCGTCGCAACACCGCAGGCGGCATCGAGATCGGACTTGGTGACGTACTGGATCGAGGTTACGGCCGCATCGGAGACGCCGGTCGGGGCGTTGCCGACCGTGCCAAGCGTGTAGCCGACCGACGAGAGTTTGGGTGCGACGACCTTGCCGGCGGCACCGACGACGCCGCTGCCGTTGTACACCGAGACGGTCGTGGCGGACGGGCTGGAGACCGGCGTGGCGTTCGCACAGGTCAACGCGGCGGCAGGCCTTGTGGTCGTCGTCGTGCCGGTCGACGTCGCGGTGTGGGTCGTGGCCGTATGGGTCGTCGGCTTTGCGGAGGCGCTCGCCTTGGAAGATGAGCTGTTGCGCGCGACGACGATCCAGGCGACGCCGGCCACGATCAGGGCGCCGACAACGCCGGCAACGACGATCTGGGTACGTCGGCTGGCGATCGGCCGCCCTCCCTCGCTACCGGCAGGCTTGGACTCCGAGAGCCCCGAGAGCGTCTTGAGGCGGTGCAGCGACGGGTCGTAGGCGGTCAATCCGGCCGAGGCGATCTGCTGCTCGAGACGCCGGATCTGGCGTCCGTGGCGGAAGGATTGGACGACCAGCGCGAGCGCTAGAAAGATCGCGATGATCGCCGCGGACGGCGTGAGGAGATTCAACCAGCTCACGGTCGGCGAGGTTATCAGGCCGATCGGCGGACACCGTGCGCGGCGGTCGCGCCGCCGACGCACCGTGTCCGGGCCGAATCAGCCCGGCGTGACGCGGTACGCGTCGAACACGCTCTCCACGTTGCGCAGCGCATTCACGACGCCCTTGAGGCTGCCGATGTCTCCCACATCGACCACGAACGTGTCGTGGACCATCTGGTTCTCCATGTGGCAATTGGCAGAGACGATGTTGACGCCGGATTCGGCGAAGCTGCGTGAGAGATCCTCGAGGAGTCGCGGCCGGTCCCAGGCGTCGATTGCGATTTCTACCCGAAAGCCATGACGGTTGGCACCTCCCCAGGACACCGGGGTGAATCGGTCGGGGTTCTTGAGCAGTGCCCGCGCGTTCGGGCAATCGGCGCGATGGATCGTGATGCCGCGCCCGAGCGAGATGTAGCCAAGGATGCCGTCGCCGGGGACCGGCTTACAACACTTGGCCAGGCGTACCAGGACGTCGCTGAGCCCCTCGACCTCAATACCCATGTCGCCGGAGGCCTGGGCCACGACCGCGCGGCGACCACGTGGTGCGGCGGTCGTCTGGCGCTCGTCGGAGACGGCCTCACCGGCCTTCAGTCGGGTCAGGATCTTGTTGACGACCGTCTGGACCGAGGTCTTGCCGCTGCCGATCGAGATGTAGAAGTCCTCCGCCTTGCGGAAGCCCATCTCCCGAATGACCTCCAGCAGCAACGGTGATCCGGCCACGCGCTGGCTGGGTAGCCCGGCCTTGCGCAGCTGCTCCTGCAGGGCGTCGCGACCCTGATGCTCGGCGTCTTCGCGCTGTTCCTTGCGGAAGAACGCCCGGATCTTCGAGCGGGCCTTGGTCGAGGCCACCAGCTTGAGCCAGTCTCGCGACGGACCCCGGGGCTGGCTCGAGGTCAGGATCTCGACGAACTCGCCGGAGCTCAAGCGGTAGGTCAGCGGAACGATCCGTCCGTTCACCTTCGCGCCGACGCACCGGTGTCCGACGTCGGTGTGGACGTCATAGGCGAAGTCGATCGGCGTCGCACCGGCGGGCAGGTTGCGCAGTTCGCCCTTGGGAGTGAACACGAAGACCTCATCCCCGTAGAGATCCCGGCGCAGCGATTCCAGGAACTCCGATGGGTCGGTCGTGTCCTGCTGCCAGTCCATCATCCCGTTGAGCCACGTGTAGTCGCCGCCCGAGTCGGGTCGGCCGCCCTTGTAGAGCCAGTGGGCCGCAACGCCGAACTCAGCCGTGCGATGCATGTCGTGGGTGCGGATCTGGATCTCCAGTGGCTGGCCCTCGGGCCCGACGACGGTCGTGTGCAGCGACTGGTACATGTTGGGCTTGGGGACCGCGATGTAGTCCTTGAAGCGTCCGGGCATCGGCTTCCACAGAGAATGGATAATCCCCACCGCGCCGTAGCAATCCCGCACGGACTCCACCAGCACCCGCATCGCGGTGAGATCGTAGATCTCGTTGAATTCCTTACCCTTGCGGGTCATCTTTTCGTAGATCGAGTAGAAGTGCTTGGCGCGCCCGGTGATCTCTGCGGTGATGGCGACCGTCCGCAGTTCACCCGACAGATACGCGCCCGCTTCGGCGACATACGACTCGCGATCGGCCCGCCGCTGGTTGACCATCTGCTGGATCTCGGAATACCGGCGCGGGTGGAGCGCCGCGAACGCGAGGTCCTCCAGCTCCCACTTCAACGATTGGATACCCAGCCGATGCGCAAGCGGTGCGTAGACCTCGAGTGTTTCGCGCGCCTTCTGGATCTGCTTTTGCTTGGTCATGTAGGCCAGCGTGCGCATGTTGTGCAGACGGTCGGCCAACTTGACGATCAGCACCCGGATGTCGCCGGACATCGAGACGATCAGCTTGCGGTAGTTCTCGGCCTGATGCTCTTCCTTGGAGTCGAAGTGGATCTTCGACAACTTCGTGACCCCGTCGACGATCGTCGCGACATCCGCGCCGAACTCCCGCTCGATATCGGCGAGCGTCGCGCCCGTGTCCTCGACGGTGTCGTGCAAGAGGGCGGCGATGACCGAGACATCGTCCATGCCCACGTCCACGACGATGCGGGCGCATCCGACCGGGTGGATGATGTATGGCTCCCCGGAATGACGTACCTGGCCGCCGTGGTGCTCTTGGGCGAACAGCATCGCCCGCGTGATCGCGGTCACATCGGCGTCCGGATGCCGGTCTCGCAGGTCGCGCAGTAGCTCGTCGAACTGCGGCGCCAAGTGCGGCTGGGGGAGCGTCGCGTCGATGTCGGACGGGGTGTTCATCGGCTATACGGTACTCCGTTGGGCGGAGGCACTACAGCACATCCTGCTCGGGGCCTGGGATCGGAAGCATGTCGTAGTGCGGCGCGAACAGGTCGAGTGTCAAGGCGCGATCGAGGTAGGCGGTCGCCTGGGCGAGCCGCTCGTTGGCAGCAGCGACGCGCTCGGCGTGCTCCAGCGGCCTCCGCTCTGCCGGCTGCAGGATGCGGATCCCCGCGGCGTCACACGCGATGAGCCCGAGCTCGACGAACGCGCCCAGGGCGTCTGCAACGGCGTCGGGGTGTCGGATCGCCCCGTCGCCCCCCAGGAGGGCGCGCTCGCACGCGGCATCCCACCCCCAGGCCGGATGCGCGGCAAGGTCCCGCCAGATCTGCCGGGCCAGCGGGCGCAGATCCCAACGCTCGGCGGCGATCAAGCGGGCGAACTCCACCTCATGATCGGTCCACGCCAGATGCACGAAGCGGCCGGCTGCGCGGGCACGCAGCCACCCCGCCTGGCCGGCATCCTGCGGCGGGTCGAGGACCACAAGATGCGCCGCCTCGGGGAGGGTGATCTGCGCGAGCGTGGCATAGTCGACGACCGCGATGCTGGCGCGCCGAGCGGCCCGGGCCATCCGCTCGGCGGCCGGGGTGGCCGCACAGCGCACGCTGCCGAGGACCGCGAGCTCGACGCCGAGCCGTTGCGGATGCAGCACGTCATCGAGCATGCCGCGTCGGCGCGGGACGTCCGCGACGATCACCACGACGCCGGCGTCGGCACCGGCCAGTGCGGCGATGCGCACAAGCGCGGTCCCATAGGCGCGTTGGTCGTCGATTGCCAGCGGTGGCCCGGTGACGTGCGGGAGCTCCGGCTCCGCGACCGCTGACGCGATGCCGGCGCGGACCTTTGTGAGGGTGATCCGCTGGGTGCAGGCCAGGTCGCACGCCGGCGCGCAGGTCGTGCCTGCCAACGCGGGGGCCCGCACGACGTCGAGGCGGTCGATACTCACGCGCGGACCGACCAAACCCTGGTAGCGCTCGATGCCCAGGGCGACATGGGCGTCCACGCGTTCACCGTCGGCGATGTCCCGGGCGCGATGGCCATGGCCGAAGCCCACTGCCCGCAGGTGCGCACCGCCGCACTGCAGGCGCACGTTCAGGTGGCGCCCGGCCTTGCCCATCGTTCCAGCGGCGGCTGCGGTGCATGCCGGCATCAACAGTCGCGGCTGCGGGTTGCCTCTGCCGTACGGCGCCAGGGCCTCGAACGCCTCGGCGGTTTCCAGTGTGAGCTCGCGCGCTCCGACGACCGCGTCGATCGGTCGGATCCGTGCGCGTTCGAGGACCGGCCCCAGGGAGGCTGCGGCGCCCAGGAACTCCTCCCGAAACGGGGCGACCTGATCGACGGGCAACTGCAGCCCGACGGCGCCCGCGTGTCCTCCCCACCGGCTCAGGCGTCCCGAGGCCCGACCCACCAGATCGTGAAGGTCTAAACCATCCAGGCTGCGCCCTGATCCCTTGGCGATGTCCTCGTCGCGGGTCAACACCAGGGCCGGACGGTCGAAGTGGTCCACCAGCCGTGACGCGACGATGCCGATGACTCCTTCGTGCCATCCGTCCCCGATGGCGACGATCGCGTTGGCATCACGGATCGCCGGCGGCGAGGCTTCGATCTGAGCGATGGCCTCGGCGGTGATCGCCTGCTCGACCTCGCGGCGTTGGGCGTTGAGCTCCCAGAGCTCGTCGGCGATGGCGCGCGCCCGGTCGAAATCGTCTTCCAGGAGCAGCGCCAGCGCGTCCTCGGGATGGCGCAGGCGCCCGGCGGCATTGATCACCGGTGCGAGGCTGTAGCCCAGGGCACGGGCATCCAACGTGCGGGGGTCGATACCCGCCGCGTGGCAGAGCGCCCGAATTCCCGCGCGCGGGGATGTGCGCATCTCGGCGATTCCGCGGATCACCAGACGCCGGTTTTGCCCGACCAGGGGCACGGCGTCGGCGACCGTCGCCAGCGCGACCAAGTCGAGCTCCCGGTCCGGGTCAGGCCACACCAACTGGGGCCCGAGCCGCTCCGCGAGCGCTCGGACGACCGCGAACACCACGCCAGCCGCCGCGGGGGCGTCATCCGGGGCTTGCCCGAGGGCGGGGTTGGCGATCAGGCCCGGGGGGCGAACGCCGCCGGCCAGATGGTGATCCAGGACGACCGGTTCGATGCCGAGCTCGACGGCACGCGTGAGGGCATCGACCGCCGAGGTGCCGCAATCCACGCAGACCAGCACGGCGACCCCGTCGTCAGCGAGCCGCTCGACCGTCTCGAGCCGAATGCCGTAGCCGTCGGTAAACCGGCTGGGGAGGTAGGTCACCACGTCGGCACCGGCGGCGCGCAGTGGACGGGCAAGCACCGCCGTCGAGCAGACGCCATCGCAATCGTAATCGCCGTGGATGGCGATCCGTGCGCCGCGATCGAGAGCGAGGATCAGCCGATCGGCGATCTCGGCGACCCCATGGAGCGCCTCCGGCGGGTCGAGGGGTCCGTCAGCGTCGATAAACGCTCGCGCGAGCTCCGGGGTATCGAGTCCACGTCGCGCAAGCGTCCACGCGAGCGCTTCGGGGATTTCGAGCGTGTCGCGAAGGGTGCACACGGTGACGTAGGACACCCGGCGGGCGGTCCACGCCACTACCACTTCCCCGAGCGCAAGATGCCCACGATCAGCCATCCGATCAGGAAGAACCCGAAGAAGCCGGGCACGATGGCCAGCAGCGCGAACCCGCCGAGGGAGAGTCCGGTGTGGAGCAGCGCGCCGATGATCGACGACGACACCATCAGTCCGAACGCCAGCATCCCGAGCACCAGTCGGTTCATCGCGCGCTCGATGCGCTCGGCAGACTGCGGCAGGTCGTCGACGTGGATGCCGACGGCGAAGTCGCCCTCGGTCAGCTCGCTCAGCAGCTCGCCAACCTGCAGCGGGAACTCGCGTGCGACGCGCACCCCTCGCTCGAGGTCGTGGCGCGCCCGCTCGGCGATCCGATCCGGGCGCAGCCGCTCGGCCATCAACCGGCGGGCATAGGGGCGGGCGGATTCGAAGACGTTGAACTCCGGGGACAGCTGCAGCGCGACCCCGGCGAGTGTCGCGAGGGTCTTGTCGAGCATCACCCAGCGCGTCGGCAGCGTGAGCTGCAGCCGATACACGGTCTGGAAGATCTCCGAGAGCATGGCGCGCGCGTCGATCTCCCCCATCGCCTGCCCGCTGTAGCGCTGCAGCACGACGGCAAGCTGATCGGCGAGTTCCTGCTCACGATTGCGCGGATACCGGAGCCCGAGGTCGCGCAGCCGTCGCGGCAGGCCGTCCGCGTTCAGGTCCAGAACGTCGATCAGCAGCCCGACCGCCGCCTCCCGGTCCCGCTGCGAGAGCGCCCCGACCATGCCGAAGTCGACGAGCCCGATGTCATCGGGCCCCTGGATCAGGATGTTGGCCTGGTGCGGATCGGCGTGGAAGAAGCCGTGGACGAACACCATTTGCATCCAGGTCTCCGCGAGGCGCGTCGCCAGCCGGCGTCGGTCCTCCTCGCTCCATCCCTCGAGCTCGAGCTGGGCAAGCGAAGATCCCTGGACCCGTTCCATGACCAACACCCGGCCGGTCGTATACCGCCAGAACACCTTGGGCACATCGACATGCGGATCCTGGCCGAAGTTGCGCCGAAACGTGTCCGCGTTGTGCGCTTCAACCCCGTAGTCGAGCTCCCGGCGGATCGAGCTCGAGAACTCGTCGACCAACCCCACCAGGTCGATGAACGACAGGCGCCCCACCCGGTCCTTGAGCATGCGGGCCAGCTGGTAGAGCAGCTGGATGTCGGCGTTGATCTGGCGCTCGGCGTCGGGGCGCTGGACCTTGACGACGACCTCGTCGCCGCTGGGCAGGCGCGCGCGATGAACCTGACCGATCGACGCCGCCGCGATGGGCAGCTCGTCGAACTCGGTGAAGACCTGCTCGATCGTCAGGCCAAGCTCGCCTTCCACCACCGTGCGAATGTTCGCGAATGATTCCGGCCGAGCACGGTCCTGCAACTGACGCAGCTCGTCGACGATGTCGGCGGGAACGATGTCCGGACGGGTCGACAGCAACTGGCCGAACTTGACGAACGTCGGACCGAGCTCGTCAAGCATGTCGCGCAGCCGGCGCCCGCGCGTGCCAGGGACCTCGGGTGCATCTGCTGCGGCCCTGCGGGAGGACCTCCCGAGCAGTTGGCCGAAGCCGTAGCGCGCGGCGACCTGAGCTATCTCACGGACGCGTGCGAGGTTTTGGCGCCGCTCAGAGGTCATCGAGTCCGAGCGTACCAGGGGCACTCCCCTGGTCCGCTCGGCTTGCGGGCCCTATCCGGTCACCACGTAGTAGCTGCCGCTGACTGCGAACGGACCGGGGCCGTCCGAGGAGAGGCTCAGCGTGAACCCGTCGGGCCGGTTCGGGTCGGCGTCCTCCTGGAGCACCGACAGTCCGGCGGTGGAACAGTTCAGCACGGCGTCCACCACCAGCACCAGCGTGCCCGGGGCGTGGTGGGGTCCGTCGCCGATCGCCCACCCGAGGATCGGTCGGGCCAGCGGTGATCGAAACCGGACGCGTGTGAATGCCCCGTCGCCCGTCGCGACGGCGCTGCCGCCGACGGCGAAGCGACCCGCGGTCTGGCGGTTCTGAGCGGAGGCGTCGAGTCGCGGAAGCAGCCGGGCGACCGGCGCCCCGGCAGAGCCGCCGACGGCGCCGGTCGCCACGGCGGTGGCTCCGACGAGCTCGGCCGGCCCCGCGTCGGTCTGGGGTGCGCCCTGCGCTGTCGACATGGGCAGATCGCCGAAGCTCGTGTTGGCCGGTGGCGTGACCCACCAGGCATCGTCACCGTGCGGCTGGGCGGTCGGCGTGGCATCCCACCAGTCCGCCTCAGCTGGCGCGCCGGCAACCGCCGGGCGCTGGATACCCGACGGATCGGCGCTCGGCAGGGACCGCGCGTCAGGAACCGCCGTGGGCTCGGGCACGACACTTGCTGCCTCGGCTGCCCACCAATCGTCCGAGCCGATCTCGGCGCCGCGCGCCGCGGTATCGATCGTGGCCGCCGCATCGCCCGAACGGGTCGGGTCGGGTTCCGGCGCACCGGTACCCCAGACGCGCTCGCCGGTGGTCGGAGCCTGCGGGGGCCACGCGTCGGTGGCGTCCGCACTGGTCGCGCTGACTCGGGGCTCCGCGCCGGCGGTTGCCGGCTCGCTGACCGGGCCGATTTCCCAGAAACTGGGATCGGTGCTTGGTGTCGTCGGCTGGGCCGGCTGACCGAGCGAGTCGACCCCGTCGCCAAACGACGTGTACGGTGGCTCGGCGATGGTGCCCGTCGGGGGCTCCATGGCACCGGTAAACGACACCGGTGGTGACATCGCCGGGGCCGGATACGGGGCCCCGAGCACGATCGTCTCGGCAGCCGCGTCGGTCCCGGACGGCTCACCCGGGCCGTGGGCATGATCGTTTGCGTCGACGGGCTCCTCGGTCCGCGCGGCCGCGATCTCTGCCCACTGGCCAAAGCCGGGCTCGGGCGGGTCGGGTGCCGGGACGGGAATCAGATCGGCGCTCTCCCACGCCTCGAGGTCGCCCGGAAGCGGCCATCCCGGACGGGTGATGAGCTCGTCGTCGTGCGCGGCGGGCGTGTGGGCCACGGGCGGCGTCGCGATCTCGGGCGCCGTTTCGTGCGCCAGTTCCTGCGTTTCGGGGACGTGCGGCAACCGCATCGACTCCCAGTCTGGCTCGTCGGCAGCTGCGATCGTGGGCCCGAAGATGGCGTCGTCGGAGGGCGACTCCGCCGGAGCGGGCGTCGGCGCGTCGGTCGCGGCCGTTTCGACGACGGCCACCGTGGGGATCACACCGGTGGTCGCGTCGTCGTCGTTGACCCGCGCGTCCTTGCGGGCGCGGCGGCGGCTCGACATGAATCCCTTGAAGCGATCGTCAAACTGGTCCTCGTTGGGAATCTGGGCGGCTGCGACGCGCGCGTCGCGATGGCGACGGAACCAGATCATGGCCAGCAGCACCATCAGGGCGGCCGGCGCGACGATGAGTTCGGCGCTCAGTGGGGTCATGACCGCCTCATCTTCCACTCGTCACCCCGGATGATCCGCATGGTCGCATTGGCCCCATCGTGGATCTCACAATACCTATGCGCGCGGAGCATCTGGGATGTCCCTCGGAGGTCGGCGCACGAGCGCTTGGAAACTGACTGAGTGGCAACCATTCTAGATCTCCACCACGTAATGACCATCCACCCGAACCGATCCTTCGCCGAGTGAGGTCGTGATTAGTGTGAACCCTTGCCGGTCGGCGGCAAAGCCGCCCATGTCGGCCACAACGACCCCGTCTGGGGCGACGTTGGTGGCGCCGTCGACCGTCAATTCAATTGCCCCGGCCGGCGGCACGGCACTGACCGCGTCGGGGAACGTGACCCCGGTAAACACGAGATCGCCCGGGCGACGGGCGACGCCCTCGACGCTAAATCGCCCGTAGACCGTGTGCACGCCGACAGGCGTTGCCGCCCCCGTCGCGGCCGTCTCGACCAGGCCCCAGTTCGCGGGGACGGCGGCGGGGGCGGCTGGCTCGGGAGGCGACGGGTCGACACCGATCCGCCGCAGACCTCCGCCGCTGGTTGCGTCGACGTGCGGGAACTCAAGCTGGTCGGCGGCGTCATCGCCACCGATCGCCACCGGTGCCGTCGCCTCGACGGCGGTGGCGGGGGCCTGGGCATCGGCATTGGCCTCCGCGGTCGGTGCCGCGGGCGTCGGCGCGGCGGAGCGATCCTCGCGCGGCGCGTTCAACTGCGTGTCCTCAATCTCCCACCAGGCCGTCCAGGGCTGGTCGGGCATGAGTGTCCGCGCGGGCGGCCGCACGGGAGGGGTGGTTCGGGCGTAATGGGCCATCGTGTCCCGGCCTTCTCGTTTCCCAAGGCTCGTGTGCTGCGCGTGCAGCACTCTCGGGTCACGTATCGGCAGGCATACGGTGGCGCTTTACGATCGTGCAGGACGGCGCCGACGCCAGTGCACGTCCACGCGGCTACTGCGGCGCCTCGGGTGCCTCGTCTGGCATCGTTGTGTCATCTGCGGCGCCCTCGATCAGTCGCAGCCGGTGATCCAGCTCGGCCAGGTGCACGCGCAGGTCGTCGACCTCGGCGCGGGTCACGACCCCGGCATCCGAGAGGGCGCCTCGCATCGCGTCCTCAAGGTGCCCGATGACCCCAGACGGCGTGGGGCGCTGCGGATCGACGACGCGGGCGATCAGCCGCTCCATCAGGATGCGACCGTCCTCCGCGGAGACCCGGCCCTGGGTGACCAGTTCACCGACGATGTGTTCCACGCGATCACGGGTGAGCGAGGCGGCGCCGACCGACAGCAGGATGGCTTGTTCGATTGCGTCGCGCAGGGACGGCGGTGTCATGTTCGCCTCCGGCGTTGCTGGGCACGGTGGTGACGGCGCTCGCGAGGGGGAACTGGCGTCGCGTCGCCTTGGGTGGTCTGGGCGGGCAGCGGCTCCGCATCGGGCTCGTCCGGCGCGTCGGCGACCGCATCAGCCGGGACGCCGGGCGGGGGGCTCGGTGGCGCGTCCGAGAGTTCGGCCTCGACCGATTCGACGACGGACTGGCGTTCGGGCTCGGGCGCCGGCTCGATGGCGTCGTCGTCGTCGTCGTCGGTCAGCGGGCGTGTGGCCACCTCGTTGAACGGGTCCGGCAGACCCATGACCTCCCGCTCGGCACGTTGGAGCGCCGCGACATCGACCACATCGGCGTCGCGGGTTTCGAGCTCCCGGCGCTTCGCGCGCTTGGCCTGTTGCTTGCGATGCTCGGGTTGGCG
>JADGPF010000068.1 GCA_017882585.1 Thermoleophilia bacterium | reverse complement strand
GGGCATCACCCACCTTGCGGTCGCGGTCATCGACGGTCAGTGGGCAGTGGCGGCATCGGGGCCGATCGTCTTCGGCGGACCTTGGGACGACGTCGACGCGCCGGCGCTGGCCGCAGGGTTGGCGACGGCATCGGTGTCCTGTCACGACGCTAAAGGCTTACCGGCAGCGGTTGCGGATGCCGGCTTCTGCCCGAGCGACGACACCATGGTGGCGGCATACCTGCTCGAACCGCGTCGTCGGGGGTATCCGCTCGATGAACTGGCCGGTGAGGCCGGCGTCGAGGTCGACGCGGACGAGGATCATGCGGCAGCGGGCATCGCCGCCCGGACGCTCGGCTTGGCGGCTTGGCAGCGCGCGCGACTCGCCGACGAGGGGCTTGACGAGCTCTATCGGACCGTGGAGTTGCCGTTGGTCGGAGTGCTGGCGGAGATGGAGCGCGTTGGCATCCGGCTCGACGTTGCGCGACTCGGCGAGATCGCTGGACGTGTGCGGGACCGGGTCGATGAACTGCGCGATCAGATTTGGGAGCTGGCCGGTGAGCAATTTGTCATCGACTCCCCGAAGCAACTCGGTCACGTGTTGTTCGAGGTGCTCGGTCTGCCGACGTCCCGGCGCGGCAAGACTGGGTACTCGACCGACCGGCAGGTCTTGCGCCAGCTCGAGTCCCAACACCCGATCATCCCGCTGATCGGGCAGTACCGGGAGTTGACCAAGCTCGACAGCACCTATCTGTCTGCGCTGCCGGAGCTCATCGATCCGGGCGGCCGCGTGCACACGACCTTCAACCAAACGGTCGCCGAGACCGGTCGCCTGTCTTCGACGAACCCCAACCTGCAGAACATCCCGGTCCGTACCGCGATCGGACGCGAGATCCGGGACGCCTTTATTGCCGACGACGGCAGCGTGCTCATCAGCTGCGACTACAGCCAGGTCGAGCTGCGAATCCTGGCGCACTGCTCCCACGAGCCGACGCTCGCCAACGCGTTCCGCCGGGGCGAGGACGTCCATCGCGCCACGGCCGCCGAAGTGTTCGGGATTGCTCCCGACGACGTCGATCGGGCGACACGCGACCGCGCCAAAGCGGTCAACTTCGGGATCGTCTATGGCATCTCGGACTTCGGCCTGTCTGAGCAGCTCGGCATTTCACGACAGGATGCCCACACCTACATCCAGGCCTATCTCGCGCGGTACCCGAGCGTGCAGGAGTTCATCCAGTCAACCATCGCCGCAGCGACCCGCGACGGGTACGTGACCACCCTGCTCGGGCGCCGCCGCCCCATCCCGGAGCTGGGCGCCGCCACCCACCACGTGCGTCAGCTCGGTGAGCGCCTGGCGGTCAACACCGTCATTCAGGGCAGTGCTGCCGACATCATCAAGGTCGCGATGGTACGGACCCGTGATGCGCTGCGATCCGCCGGCTTGGATACACGCATCGTGCTGCAGATCCACGACGAGCTGTTGCTCGAAGGGCCGGCCGAGGAACGGGTCGCCGCCACCGACATCGCCCGCCGCGAGATGGTCGGCGCCTATCCGCTCGACCCTTCGCTTGCCGTCGACGCGGACGCGGGCACGACGTGGCTCGAGGCCAAGTCGTGACCGACGATTACGACCTGTACGCGGTGCTCGAAGTCGCGCCGCACGCACGACCCGCGGTCATCGACGCCGCATTCGGCGTATTGCGCGAGTCCGCAGCCCGGGACATGGGCGACGGTGCCGCACGCACGCTGGCCCTGCTCAACCGCGCCCACGCAATCCTGGCCGACAGCGTACGTCGGGCGGCGTACGACCGGGACCGGTCGCGCTGACCGGCGTCGACCGCGTCGCCGCACGCCTGGCCTCCGCGCTGGTCGGGATCCTCTGTCTTGAGGCGAGCGTGTTTCGCCAAATCATCCCCGTCGCGGTCGCCGGAGTACTCGCGGCGTGGGATGTCGTTGCCCCGGGCACCTCGCCGGCAGGGTGGCTGGTGCGCAGGCTCGGCAATCCGCCGACGGGACTGGTACCGATCGCCGCTGTGCGGCTTGGCCAGGGTGTCCTCGCGGTGCTCTGCCTGGCGTCCGTCGTTGCGGCAGCGGCGGGCGTGCCGACCGCCGCGTGGGCCATCGCCGCAGTGGTCGGCATACTCGGTATCCTCGCCTGCATCCTCGGCCGGCCGTCGCTGGGCGTGTCGCGGAGGCCCGGAGGCCGGCTGCGCTGACCCTGGGGCGTCGGCGAGCGGCCTGCGAGGCTCTATACTCGGGTTTTCTCCGGTCGGCCGGGCGCTTTGTCCTGCCGGCACTCCTACGAAGTGCTGTCAAGGAAAACACCACGTGACCCAAGTAGATCTCGACACCCCAGTGCGCACGCTCGACGGGCCCGAATACATCGAAGTTGACGGGCAGATGATTCCCAACTACGACCTGACCATCCCGATCTTCTCCGAAGGGGATGTGGTCAACGGTCGTGTGGTGCGGATCGACAAGGACGAGGTCCTTGTCGACATCGGCTACAAGAGCGAAGGCGTGATTCCGCTTTCCGAGCTGTCGATCCGCAAGTCCGTCAACGTCTTCGAAGAAGTCGAGCTCGGCGAGATGGTCGACGCGCTCGTGATGATCAAGGAAGACCAGGACGGTCGTCTGATCCTCTCCAAGAAGCGTGCGCGCTTCGAGAAGGCGTGGAAGCGCATCGAGGCCGCGGCGGCGGCGGGCGAGCACGTCGAAGGCACGGTGATCGAGGTTGTCAAGGGCGGCTTGATCCTGGACCTCGGTGTCCGCGGATTCTTGCCGGCGTCGCTGGTCGACATCCGGCGCGTCCAGGACCTCGACGAGTTCCTGGGCCGCAAGTTGGAGTGCAAGGTCATCGAGCTGAACCGCAATCGCAACAATGTCGTGCTCTCGCGCCGGGCCGTCCTCGAGGACGAGCGTCGCGAGGTTCGTCAGAAGATCCTCGATGAGCTCCAGCCCGGCGATGTGGTCGAAGGCGTGATTTCGAACATTGTCGACTTCGGCGCATTCGTCGACCTGGAGGGGATCGATGGCCTGATCCACATCTCCGAGCTGTCGTGGAGCCACGTCAACCACCCGTCCGAGGTGCTGACCATCGGGGAGAAGGTCGAGGTCAAGCTGCTCGACATCGACCGCGACCGGCAGCGCATCTCGCTGGGTCTCAAGCAGACCCAGGCCGATCCGTGGCAGAGCGTCATCGACCGGTTCGGGATCAATGACGTCGTCGAGGGCAAGGTCACCAAGGTCGTCACCTTCGGGGCGTTCGTCGAGATCCACCCGGGTGTCGAAGGCTTGGTCCACATCTCGGAGCTCGCCTCCCACCACGTGGAGAACCCGCGTGAGGTCGTCAGCCAGGGCGATACGCTCTCGGTACGCATCATCGAGATCGACCCCGAGCGTCGGCGCCTGTCGCTGTCGCTCAAGCGCGTCGCGGACGTCGAAGGGGCCGATGGCCAGGCTCATGACGAGGACGTCGAGTACGACGGGCCGGACGCCGCGTACGATGCGGATACCGAGACCGACGCTGACGCCGGCGTCTCGGCGGACTCGGAGCCAGCAGCGGAGCTCGAGGTCGAGGCGGCCGTTGAGGCGTCTTCGGACACCACCGACGACAGCCCAGATGACGCTCCGGCCGACGAGCCCGTGGCGGGCGTCGAGGCCTCATCGGATACCACGGACGACGGCACAGATGACGCTCCGGCCGACGAGCCCGAGGCGGGCGTCGAGATCTCATCGGACACCACGGACCACGCTCCGGCCGACGAGCCCGAGGCGTAGCACGGCGGACACGGTTCACCGAGCGCACGGTGCCGAGGGATCTTCGGATTCGCCGGCGCCGTGCTGCCTGGGCCTGACCGGCGGTATCGGGTCGGGCAAGAGTACGGCGCTCGCCGCGTTCGCGGCACGTGGCGCCGCGACCCTGTCAAGCGATGATGTCGTCCACGCGCTCTACGCTCAGGACGATGTTCGGGAGATTGTCCGACAGCGGTTCGGCAGCGATGTGCTCAGTGCCGATGGAGCGATCGACCGCAACAGCCTGGGCGCCCGGGCATTCGCCGAGCCGGGCGGTATCGCGTTCCTGGAGGGCACGCTCTTCCCGCGGATACACCAAGCGCGCGGCGCCTGGATCCGGGAGCACCGCGCCGACGGGCACTGGCCGCTGCTGGTCGTCGAGGTCCCGCTGCTGTTCGAGGCCGAACTGGCCGACCAGTTTGACGCGGTGTTGGTGGTGACGGCTCCCGAGGCGGTGCGCCGCGCGCGGGTCACGGCACGCGGACAGGATTTTGATGCCCGTGCCGATCGGCAGTGGACCGAGGAGCGCAAGCTGTCGGCCGCCGATCGCGCGTTCGTCAACGACGAGGACCCGACCCGCCTGGACGACTGGGTGGGGCAGGTGTTCGCGGAGTTCGCTACACCCGCGTCCGCGTGACGCGCCGGCGTGGCTGGGTGCTCGGGATTGCGGGCGCCATCGCGGCTGTGGCGATCGCATGGGCGATCGTCGCGGCGATCATGCCGGCCTGGTACGCCCGGCTGCTGTACCCGCTCAACAACATCCCCACCCTCCAGGCCGCCGCGCGGCGGGAGCAGCTGGATCCCGCACTCATTGCCGCGGTCATTCAAGTCGAGAGCAAGTGGGACCCGGATGCCGTCTCCCACGCCGGGGCGATGGGCCTCATGCAGCTCGAGCCGTCCACCGCACAGTTCATCGCCAGCCAGCGCAACTCCCCGCCGGGGGCGCCCGGCCGGCTCAGCGATTCGGACGTGAGCATCAATTACGGGGCGTGGTATCTCCGGTACCTGATCGATCGCACCGGCAGCGTGCCGGCGGCGCTGGTGGCCTACAATGCCGGCGAGCACAATCTTGCGATCTGGCGGGCCAACGCCCAAGCCGCGGGCCGGGCGTTTGCGGTTCCGCGGGATGTGCCGTTTCCGGAGACCCGGGCATTCGTGCAGAACGTCCTGCATGACGCGGGGATCTACCGCCGCGCCTATCCCGGCGACCTCCAGCCACGGATCCCCGGATATGCCGTCATCAACCCCGCGGGCTAGGTGCGTCGGACCTGGATGAGCTCGATCCGGTACCCGTCGGGGTCGCCGACGAAGCAGATCAACGAGCCCCCGGGTCCGCTTTGGTACGGGGACCGCTCGGGCAGGATGCCCAATCCCGCAAGGCGGGCGAGTTCCTCCCCAAGATCCTCAATCGCCAGGGCGATGTGGCCGTATCCGGTACCCACGTCGTAGGGCTCGGTACGCCCGTCGTTGAGGGTCAGTTCGAGCCGATTCCCGTCGCCGGGCAGGCCCATGAAGATGATCGTGGCGGTGTCGCCGCCGACGCGCTTGCGGTCGCGCGCTTCGAAGCCGAGCGCACGATAGAACTCCAGCGAGCGCTCCTCATCGAGGACGCGGATGCAGGTGTGCATGATCTCTTTGGCGGGCATCAGGTCTCCTTGGCGTGCCGGTGACGGGCTCGGGGGGCCGCGATCAACGATACCCTGAGTCCCATGGCCCAGCCGACCTTCGAACTCTCCACGGCGTACGGCCCGACCGGTGATCAGCCGCAGGCGATCGCCGAGCTGTCGGCCGGTATCGCTCGCGATGAGCGGTACCAGACGCTGTTGGGCGTCACCGGGTCCGGCAAGACGTTCACGATGGCGAACATCATCGCCCAGACGGGACGGCCCGCGCTCGTGATCGCGCACAACAAGACGCTCGCGGCACAGCTGTGCAACGAGTTTCGCGAGTTTCTGCCCGGGGCCGCGGTCGAGTACTTCGTCAGTTACTACGACTATTACCAACCCGAGGCCTATATCTCCTCGACCGACACGTACATCGAGAAGGACAGCTCGATCAACGACGAGATCGATCGGCTGCGCCACGCCGCCACCGCGTCGCTTTTGGCGCGACGCGACGTCGTGATCGTGGCGTCGGTGAGCTGCATTTATGGCATCGGGTCACCCGAGGTCTACCGGAATCGCGTGGTGACGCTGACCGTCGGGGAGGAATACCCCCGCGATGCGCTGTTTCGGCGGCTCGTCGAAGTCCAGTATCAGCGCAACGATACGGTCCTCGAGCGTGGGCGCTTTCGCGTGCGTGGCGATGCGATCGAGATCCAACCCGCCGATGCACAGACCGCATACCGAATCTCGATGTTCGGCGACGAGGTCGAGAGCATCGCCCACTACGACCCACTGACCGGCGAAGTGCTGGCCACCCCGGGGCACGTGGCGATCTACCCGGCGACGCACTACGTCACGCCGCCCGACGTAATCGATCGCTCGCTCGGCGAGATTCGGGCAGAACTCGAGGCGCAGGTTGCCCTGTTCGAATCCCAGGGCAAGGTGGTCGAGGCGCACCGGCTGCGCCAACGCACCGAATACGACATGGAGATGATCCGCGAACTGGGGTTTTGCTCGGGCATCGAGAACTACTCGCGCATCCTGGACGGGCGGGCCCCGGGCACGCCACCGCACACGCTGATCGAGTTCTTCCCCGACGACTTCATCTGCTTCATCGACGAGTCGCACAACACCATGGGTCAGCTGCGCGGCATGTATGAGGGCGACCGGTCGCGCAAGCTCAACCTGATCGAGTACGGGTTCCGAATCCCCGCAGCGCTGGACAATCGTCCGCTGCAGCTGGACGAGTTCCTCGAGCGGGTGCCGCGCATCGTGTTCGCGTCTGCCACGCCCGGTGCGTTTGAACAGCGCGTGTCAGGGCACGTCGTCGAGCAGATCATCCGGCCGACCGGCCTCGTCGACCCCGAGGTTGACGTCCGCGCGACAACCAACCAGATCGATGACCTGATCGGCGAAGTCGCCTCGCGGGCCGCACGCGGTGAGCGCGCGCTGGTGACAACCCTCACCAAACGCATGGCCGAGGACCTCACCGAGTACCTCACCGAAGCGGGCCTGCGGGCGCGCTACCTGCATTCGGAGATTGACACGCTTGAGCGCATCAGGATCGTGCGCGAGCTGCGGCTTGGCCTATTTGACGTGCTCGTGGGCGTCAACCTGTTGCGCGAGGGACTCGATCTGCCCGAGGTGACGCTCGTCGCGATCCTCGACGCGGATAAGGAAGGGTTCCTCCGCGGGACGACGTCGTTGATCCAGACCATCGGGCGCGCGGCCCGCAACGTCCACGGGCGCGTGATCATGTATGCCGACAGGCGCACGCACGCGATGGACACCGCGATTGCCGAAACGGAGCGCCGCCGCGAGATCCAGCTCGCCTACAACGCCGAACACGGGATCACACCGCGGTCGATCGTCAAGGGCGTGTCAGACATCGTCGACCTGCTCGGTCTGGGCGACGATCGCCCGGGCCGCGCCCGCGGACGGGCCGCACGCAGCGTACGGGCACAGGTGGTCGACCGCACCACCGAGGAACTCGAGCAGGCGCTCATCGACCTCGAGACGGAGATGTTCGCTGCCGCGGAGGAGCTGCATTTCGAGCAGGCCGCAAGCCTGAGGGATCAGGTCGCCGAGGTGCGCCGGGAGCTCGACACCCGCGAGGCTCGCGGCGGCCAGGCCGCCCCGGCGCACTCCACGCTGCCCGCCGGCCCGGTCCGGCGCGGCGGGTCCGGGCGATCGCGCCGGTAGGGTGCCGGCAGGCCACGGCGCCCGGCGGCACCCCTCATTAGACTCGGTCCCGTGACCGGACCACCCCGCAGCCACGCCCCGGACGCGCTGCGCGTCGTCGGCGCGCGCGAACACAACCTCAAGGACATCACCGTCGAAATCCCGCGCGACGCGCTGGTCGTGATCACGGGCTTGTCGGGGAGCGGAAAGTCCAGCCTGGCCTTCGACACGCTCTACGCGGAAGGCCAGCGCCGCTACGTCGAGAGCCTGTCCGCCTACGCCCGTCAGTTCCTCGGGCAGATGGACAAGCCCGACGTGGACCATATCGAGGGGCTGTCGCCCGCGATCTCGATCGACCAGAAGACGACCAGCCGCAATCCCCGGTCCACCGTGGCCACGGTCACCGAGGTCTACGACTACCTGCGCCTGCTGTTTGCCCGCATCGGCGAGCCGCATTGCCCGGTCTGCGGTCGTCCGATCGCCGGACAGAGCGTCGAGCAGATCGTCGACAGGGTGCTCGGGCTGCCAACCGACACGCGCTTTATGGTGATGGCGCCGATCGTGCGTGGGCGCAAGGGCGAACACAAGGACGTGCTCGAGCAGATCCGCGGCGAGGGGTTCACCCGTGTGTCGATCGACGGCGCGGTGATGCTCCTAGACGACGTCCCGCCGTTGGCCAAGACGCACCAACACACCGTCGAGGTTGTCGTCGATCGCCTCGTGATGCACGAGGACCTGCGCCGCCGGCTCACCGAGAGCCTTGAGACGGCCACCCAACTGGCGGACGGTCTCGTCCGGATTCAGGAGGTGGGCGGCGAGGAACGTTCCTGGACGTACTCGGAGAAGTTCGCCTGCCCCGAGCACGGCGCCTCGCTCGCCGAGCTCGCGCCGCGCGTGTTCTCGTTCAACAGCCCGCACGGCGCCTGCCCGTCGTGCACCGGCCTCGGGTTCATGCCAGAAATCGACCCGGAGCTGCTCATCGATCCGCAGCGCACGCTCGCCACGGGCGCGCTGATCCCGTGGGCCGACCGGACGACCGATTATTACGAGTTGCTGCTGCGGGCCATCGCCGACGAGTACGAGATCCCGCTGGATGTCCCCTGGCGTGATCTCGACGAGCGCCACCGGGCGCTGATGCTGCACGGGCCTCCCGGCGGTCGGCGCCAGCGGATGTACCTGGGCCCGCGTAAGGGGCGCCAGAACCCGGTGGGGTGGTTCGAGGGCGTCGTGCCGCAGCTGCGCCGCCAGCACACCACGTCAATGTCGCCGGCCGTCCGGGAGTCCGTCGAGCAGTACATGTCGCTGCGTCCCTGCGCCACCTGCGGCGGGGCGCGACTTCGCCCCGAGACCCTTGCGGTCACGGTGGGTGATCGCTCGATCTACGCGGTCACGCAGATGTCGGTCGAGCAGGGTCTGGCGTTCTTCGACGGGCTGAGCCTCGACCCGACCCGGGCGATGATCGGTGAACGGGTGATCCGGGAAATCACCGAGCGTCTGCGCTTCCTGGCGGACGTCGGCGTCGGGTATCTCACCCTCGAACGTGCGGCGGGGACGCTCTCGGGTGGCGAGGCGCAGCGCATCCGCCTTGCAACGCAGATCGGATCCGGCCTGATGGGCGTCCTGTACATCCTCGACGAACCGTCGATCGGGCTGCACCAGCGCGACAACCATAAACTCATCGGGACCCTCGAGCGGCTGCGCGACCAAGGCAACACGGTGCTGGTCGTCGAGCACGACGAGGACATGATGCGGGCCGCCGATCACCTCATCGACATGGGCCCCGGCGCGGGCGAGGCCGGCGGCCACGTCGTCGCCGAGGGAACCCCCTCCGCGGTCGAAGCGAGTCCGGATTCGATAACGGGCGCATTCCTCTCGGGGCGACGCCGCATCGAGCTGCCCTCGGCCCGTCGCACCGGGCGGGGATGGCTTCGCGTGATCGGCGCCCGAGAGCACAATCTGCGCGACATCGAGGTCGAGATCCCGGTGGGTGTGCTCACGTGTGTCACCGGGGTGTCGGGATCGGGGAAGTCGACGCTCGTCAACGAGGTCATCCTCAAGGCCCTGTCGGGGCGCCTGTCGCGACGCCCGCAGCGCGCCGGCCGGCATGAGCGTATCGACGGGCTCGAGCACTTTGACAAGATCATCGACATCGACCAGTCGCCGATTGGACGCACCCCGCGATCCAATCCTGCGACCTATACGGGGGTCTTCGACCACATCCGTCAGCTGTTCTCGATGACCACCGACGCTCGGGCACGCGGCTACACGCCCGGACGGTTCAGCTTCAACGTCAAGGGCGGTCGCTGCGAGAATTGCAAGGGCGACGGGACCATCACGATCGAGATGCACTTCCTCCCGGATGTGTACGTGCCGTGCGAGGTCTGCGGGGGCCAGCGGTACAACCGCGAGACGCTCACCGTCCGGTATGGCGGGCGCAACATCGCCGAGGTACTGCAACTGAGCGTCAGCGACGCCGTCGTGGCCTTTGCGGCCGTCCCGCGCATCCACCGCCGCCTGCAGACCCTCGAAGACGTCGGGCTCGGCTACATCCGCCTCGGCCAACCGGCGACAACGCTCTCCGGCGGCGAGGCGCAGCGCGTCAAGCTCGCCGCGGAGCTGTCCAAGGTCGCGACCGGTCGCACGCTCTACGTGCTCGATGAACCCACCACCGGCCTTCACCTGGCCGACATCGAACGCCTGATGCAGGTGCTGCAGCGGCTGGTGGACTCCGGGAACACGGTCTTGGTGATCGAACACAACCTGGACGTCATCAAGTGCGCGGACTGGCTGGTCGACCTCGGACCCGAGGGCGGCGCGGGGGGCGGCCGGGTCATCGCTCAAGGCACGCCGGAACAGATTGCCGCGACCCCGGACTCGTTTACCGGACAGTTCTTGACCGGCGTACTCGCCAGCACGCCCGCGCCGCCGCGTCGACGGACCCGCCGCACGGCCGGCGCGGCCGGCGCCGCGCGGTAGCCTCCGCGCCCGCTCCACCGACGACGAGGATGATTCTCCGATATGACGCCAGACGAACGTGAGCGACTCTTCGCGCTGCTGAGGATCCCCAGCGTGAGCGCGCTGGCCGACCACGCACCGGACATGGAGCGCGCGGTGGACCATCTTGCCGGTGAGATCAGCCGTGCCGGTGGTACCAGCGAGGTGGTCCGCAACGGCGGACATCCGCTGCTGGTGGGCGAGATCGCCGCCGGCCGGCCCGAGGCGCCGCGGGTGATCGTCTACGGGCATTACGACGTGCAGCCGGTGGGTGACAGGGACGCATGGCTGTCGGACCCCTTCGAGCCTGAGATCCGCGACGGAAACCTGTACGGCCGCGGCACAAGCGACGACAAGGGCAACCTGTTCATGCTGATCGCCGCGCTGCAGCGTATGGCGGCCGCGGGACCGATGCCGGTGCACGTGCGCTTCGTGATCGACGGGGAAGAGGAGTGCGGTGGCGAGAGCGCGGTCCGGTTTGTCACCGACGATCCCGCTCCAGCTGACGCGGCGGTGATATTCGATGCGCCGATGATCGGCCCAGAGCGGCCCATGATCTGCGCTGGGCTGCGCGGGTTGGTGTACCGGCGTGTTCACGTCCGCACGGCGCCCCAGGATGCCCACAGCGGTTTGTACGGCGGCGCGGGGCTCAATGCCGCCCACGCGCTGGTTCGGATACTCGACGCGCTGGTGGCCCGCGATGGCGTCCTCCACCCCGATCTGTGCGTGGGTATCGTCGAGCCTGCCCCCGATGAGCGGGCGGCATGGGCCCAGCTGCCTCCGGGTGCCCAGATGCTGGCCGACGCCGCGCTGAAGCCCGCCGATGCCCGCGCCGCCGCGGAGTTCTACCGGCGCACCGTCGCGGCGCCATCGCTGGAGGTCCACGGCATCGGCTGCGGCGAGCCGACGGCGGTCAAGACAAACCTGGTCAGCGCGGCCACGGCAACGCTGTCGTTGCGGGTCGCGCCCGGACAGGACGCCGGTGCGCTTGCGGCCTCGCTGGACCGGCTCCTTGTCGGCGCGGCCCCGGCGGGTGCCGAGGTGCGGATCGACGCGCTCGGAGTCGCGGACCCGGCGCTGTGCGATCCACGGAACCCGGTACTGCGCGCCGCCTCGACGGCGATCGCGACATCGACCGGATGGACGTGCGTCCCGGTCCGAAGCGGCGGGAGCATCCCGATTGTCGCGACCCTCGCCGGGCGGGGCATTCCGACGGTCCTGTCGGGGTTCGCGTTGCCCGACGACGGCATTCACGGGCCCAACGAGCATCTGCGGGTTGAACACCTCGAGATCGGAACGCAAGCGGCCGTGGCCATCTTTGGCGCGATCGGGGACCTCGGGCGCTAGTCTCCGGCACTGACCCTGTATGACCTGAAGTGGTCGGGGTCGTTCAATTCGCGAAGGGAGCCTAATGGCGGAGCTGTGGGGTGCTGAGACCAGCAAGGCGGTCGACAATTTTCCGGTGTCGGGCGAGCGGGTACCGTTGCCCGTGGTGCATTGGCTGGGCCGGATCAAGGGCGCTGCGGCACGCGTGAATGCCGATCTGGGCCTGCTCGACCCGGTGCTGGCGGGAAAGATTGCCGCTGCCGCCGACGAGGTCGCCCAAGGCAAGCATGATGATCAGTTCCCGGTGGATGTCTTCCAGACCGGATCGGGGACGTCATCGAACATGAACGCCAACGAGGTGCTCGCAAGCATCTCCGGCGCCCACCCGAACGATCATGTCAACATGGGGCAGAGCTCCAACGATGTTTTCCCGTCGGCGGTGCACCTCGCCGCGCTGCAGGAGACCACCGAGGAGCTGGTGCCCGCCCTGACACACCTGGCAGACGCGTTCGGTGTGAAGGCGGTCGAGTTCAAGGATCTCGTTAAGTCGGGCCGCACACACCTTATGGACGCGGTGCCGGTCACCCTGGGTCAGGAGTTCGCTGGCTATGAGGCACAGATTCGACAGGCTATTGCCCGCGTTGCGGACGCGACTCCGCGCCTGGCACAAATCCCGCTCGGCGGCACCGCCGCCGGAACCGGGCTCAACACCCACCCGGAATTCGCCGCTCGTGTGCGTGAGTTGCTCGCGAAAGACACTGGTCTGACGATCAACCCGCCCGCCCATCCCTTCGAGGCCCAAGGGAACCGCGACGGGCTCGTGGAGTTGTCGGGCGTGCTGAAGGTGATCGCCGTGTCGCTCACCAAGATCGCAACCGATCTCGCCTGGATGGGCTCGGGACCTCGCTGCGGTATCGGCGAGATCTACCTGCCCGAATTGCAAAAGGGCTCCTCCATCATGCCCGGAAAGGTCAATCCGGTCATCCCGGAGGTGGTGACCCAGGTGTCGGCCCAGGTCATCGGCAACGACGCCGCGATCACCATCGGCGGCATGCAGGGCAACTTTGAGCTGAACGTACGGATCCCGCTGATGGCCCGCAACCTGCTCCAGTCCATCCACCTCCTGACCAGCGCGTCCACGCTGCTGGCCGACAAGTGCGTGTCGGGTATCAAGCCGAACCTCGAGGGCCTCGAGAACAGCGCCGAAGGCACACTTGCCGTCGCGACGGCGCTGAATCCCTACATTGGCTACGACAAGGCCTCCGACATCGTCAAGGACGCCACGAAGACCGGGCGCTCACTGCGGGAGGTTGCGCGCGAGCACGGGGTCGACGAGGAGACGTTGAACACCGCCTTGAACCTGCGCGAGATTGCCGCGGGTTCCGGAGTGGCCGAGTAGGCATCCGTCGACCGGTGGCGCGCAGGGGGCGCCACCGGTCGCTCGCGACAGTGCGGTCCGTCGCGAGCGACCCGGCCACGATGCGCAGGACCCGTCAAGGGCGCTCGGCACCGGGCTCGGACACGGTCGCTCGGCCGGCCGACCGACCGACGACCGGACCCCGCATCCGACGCAGCGAGCGCGCGGGAAGGTGCGCCGCGAAGAACGCCGCCGCCGCGACACCCGTGATTGCGCTACTGGGCGGGATCGACGGAGCGATCGTGGCGATCCACAGGCCGAGCCACACCGACCCGACACCAATGCCCGCCGCCATGCTCATGCCGAGGTACGGTCGGCTGGTGAGTCGGTGGGCCGCGCCGGCAGGTGCAGCGATGAGCCCGAGCAGCAATAGGGCCCAACCGCCTGCGTGGCCTCGGCCGCCACGCCGCCGAGGGCGACCAGGAACACCACACCGAGGACGAGCACCGGAACGCCGCGGGCGCGGGCGACGACGCCATCAACGCTCGCAAGCAGCAGCGGTCGCGCAATCACCAGCATGATCACGACGATCACTGCCGCGATCACGGCGGCGACTTGGGCCTGGGCCGCGTCCAAGCCGAGGATGGCACTCAGGATCACAAGGCGACGACGCACGGAAACTGCCCCGGTCGAGGGAGACGCCTGCAGCATACCTAAGAATGGGACTCACTCTCATTACCCGGGACCGCGACGACCCATCGCCGGACGCGAACCTATCCGACGTGCGTGCCTGCCGCGCAGCGACGACAGGTCCCGCGCAGCAAGACATCGTGATCCTCGATGCGCATGCCAAGCCGTGTCCCAAGACGCTCGATTGCGTCCTCCAGATCCGGGTCGTCAAATGCGGCCAGCTCGCCGCAGACCTCGCAAACGACGTGATGGTGGTGATGT